>PBTG01000084.1 GCA_002726535.1 Myxococcales bacterium
CCGCCGCCGCTGTCGTCGCAGGTCTCGGTCGTGCAGGGGTTGCTGTCGTCGCAAGACGCAGGCTGAGTGGCGGTGCAAATGCCTTCTTTGCAGAACTCTACTTTGGTGCAAGCGCTGCCGTCATCGCATGGATCGTTATTATTGATGTATTGACAACCGGTCTTGCCGTCGCACGAATCCGATGTACAGGGGTTGCTGTCATCACAATCTTTTGGATCTGTACCAGCGACGCAGACGCCACCAGAGCACTTGTCTCCCTCGGTACAGATGTCTCCGTCATTGCAATCGCCATCGCTGTCCGAACCCGTACAACCGAGGTTGGGGTCGCAGTAATCAGCGGTACACGGGTTGCCATCATCACACTCTTTGGCTGAGCCAGCGGTGCATTTGCCACCGGAACAAGTGGAATCTTCGGTGCAGATGTTGCCGTCATCGCAAGACGCATCGTCCGGTGCGGAGAAGACCTGACAGGTCCCAGCGACGCAAGCGCTGACGGTGCAAGCCACATCTGACGAGCAGTCGCTCGCGCTCTGGCACGGCTTGGTCACGTTGCATGGCACGATCGGCTCGTTGCCACAGGTCCCTGTACTCAGATCGCAGATGTCTTTGGTGCACTCGTCGCCATCGTCACAATCGCTGTCAAACTGACACGCTGACGTGTCGGCGCCGCCATCTGGAGAGATCGAACCGCTGTCAGAAGAGGTGCCGGTATCTTCAATCGGCCCTTGATCTGGCTCTTCGCCTGTGTCCGAGGGAGCTGCTGTATCCTCGTCAGCGTCAATAACACCGCCGTCGATTTGCGACCCAAGATCACTTGAACCTCCACCAACTGGACCAGTGACCAGTTGATCATCGCTCCCACCGCAACCGGCTAGAAATGCGACCAGTGCTGTCAGCAGACAGAAGCGAAATGACTTGTTCAGAGCAGAGTTTGACATGACTTCTCCAAGCGTCGAAGGGGCTGCTGGTTTGCATTCCCTTTTCCTTGTGGGCGGTTAAGTCCGAACGTCTATCGTGCACGGACGTAACTCCCCATCCCATAAGCTACCAAGATTCCAGTCATACCCCCATGATCTTCCTGATTTTTTAAGAAACCTCTTCTTCTACCCATCATTTATCTTGTTGATTTTATTAGTATTAAATTGGTTTTTGCAAAGGTGTGAAGGAATGCCCTGGGAAGTCGATAACTGGTTTTTTTTTCAACGCAATCGTGATGTTTCCTCTTGCGAGCGCTGAGACAGCGGTCTAGGTTGCCACGCGCGACGCACATCAGTGTGTGGTTTGATGCATCCATCAAAGCGCATCAACGATCGTTTGGAGAGCCACAATGAGCAACAAGAGGATTCAGAGAGTCGGTGTTATCGGCGCCGGAGTAATGGGCTCAGGTATCGCCGCCCACTTGGCCTCAGTAGGGGTCGACGTACTGCTCGTGGATATTGTGCCGCGCGATGCTCCCACCGCCGTCGATGAACTCGATCCCGGTCATGAGGCGATCCACCGGCGCCGCTGCGAAATCGCGGCAACCGCTATCGCCAAAATGTCCAAACACAAGCCCTCTCCTTTCCAACGGCGAGGGGATTTAACTCGCATCAAGGCCGGCAACCTTGAGGATGACCTGGTCTCGCTCGGACAATGTGATTGGATCGTCGAGGCTGTGGTTGAACGACTCGACATCAAACAATCGGTCTTCGCTAAGCTCGATGAGGTGCGTGCATCGCACACGATCGTGTCATCAAACACCTCTGGAATCCCCCTTCGGTCTATGGCTAAGGGGCGCAGCGAAGGCTTCCGAAAACATTTTTTGATCACCCATTTTTTCAACCCTGTCCGCTACATGAAGCTCTTGGAGATCGTCCCTGGCGAAGACACATCGACCGAGGTCGTCGAGACCATGCACCGTTTTTGCGAACGCGATCTCGGCAAGGGTGTCGTCTACGCCAAAGACACGATCAACTTCATCGCCAATCGCATCGGTGTCCACGGCATGATGACAGCCCTGAGAACCTGGCTTGAAGACGGCTATCGGGTCGATGAGGTCGACGCGATCATGGGTCCAGCGATGGGGCGCCCAAAATCTGCCGTTTTCAAGACCGCAGATGTGGTCGGTCTCGATACTTTTGGTCACGTGGCTAAGAATTGTTTCGACAATCTGCCTGACGATGAAGAACGAGACGTCTTTGAACTCCCCAACGTCGTCGCAACACTCATCGCCTCCGGCGCGACGGGTCGTAAGGCTGGGGCGGGATTTTACAAAAAGGTCGGCAAAGAGATCCATGTCTTTGACGCTAGAGCCGGCGATTATGTGCCCCGCGAGTCGTTCCGCTACGAGAGCCTGGGCGTCGCCAAGAAAACCGCAGATGTCGGCCAACGGGTCGCAGCCATGGTCGCTGCTGATGACCGAGCCGGTCGCTACGCATGGAAAGTCACGTCGGCTTCTTTGGTCTACGCCGCCAATCGACTCGGCGAGATCGCTGACGACGTCGTCAGCGTGGACAGAGGGATGCGCTGGGGCTTCAATTGGGATTTAGGCCCCTTCGAAGTCTGGGACGCCATCGGAGTTCAAAATGTCGTCGACCGACTGCGCTCTGAAGGGCGAGACGTACCTGCTTTGGTCGAGAAAATGTTGGCCAATGGCCAAAATCGTTTCTATCCGGAAACGGGAGCGCTCAACGCCAACCTAGATAACCAGCCTATCGCCTCATTGCCGGGCATTCAGTTGGCCGATGTTCTGGCAAGCAATGCCATTGTCGACTCAAACAAAGGTGCGCAACTGCTCGATCTCGGTGATGGGGTCGCGTGCTTGCGCTTTACCACGAAGATGAACGCCCTCGACGGCGACATCGTTCAGATGGGTCAAGCCGGATTGGAGTTGATCAATGGCGGCGGCGACTTCGACGCACTGGTCATCGCCAACGATGGGGCCAACTTTTCGGTAGGTGCGAACCTGATGTTCATCGGCGGGTTGATCCAAGCCGGAAAATGGAAGGAATTAGAGGCTTCTGTAAACGCCTTTCAACAGTTTACCAAGGCGCTCAAGTACAGCGATCGTCCAGTGGTCAGCGCGCCTCACGGCATGGCTCTCGGCGGAGGATGCGAGGTCGCGATTCACGCAACCCGCATGCAAGCCGCCGCAGAGACGTACATGGGACTGGTCGAAGTCGGCGTTGGATTGCTGCCCGGCGCCGGCGGCACAAAAGAGATGGCTCTTCGCGCAGCCCAAGCCATCCCAGCCGGTGTGAAGACCGACGTAATGGCTTTTTTGCAGCCAGCTTTTGAGGCGATCGCCCTTGGAAAAGTTGCGACTGGCGCCGGTCATATGGCTGAGTTGGGCTACCTCCGCGATGTAGACGACTGGTCAGTCGACAACGACGCCAGGATTGGTGATGCCAAACGAGTCGCCTTGCGTTTGCTCGAGGACGACTATCGCCCCCCCGCAGAGGCAGTCGTCACACTGCCAGGTGCCGACGGCATCGCGGCTTTCGATATGGCTCTGAACGCCTTCCGTTGGAGCGCCATGGCCAGCGACCATGACTGTGTGATTGGCCATCAAGTCGCTCGCGTCCTCTGTGGTGGACAGGCGGGAGGCTCTGTAAGCGAGCAACAGTTATTAGATCTCGAAAGGGAAGGGTTCTTGCATTTGTGTGGACTGGAAAAAACACATCAACGAATCGAGCACATGCTCAAAACGGGCAAACCACTCCGAAACTAATCGCCCCAACCCAAACACAAGAGGAAACCATGAGCAGCCGTACTGCCGTTATCGTCTCTGCCGTCCGCACGCCTTGCGGCCGTGGTCGCAAGGGCTCTTTGGCCAAGGTTCGCCCCGAGGACCTAGCCGCCCTCGCCATCCGCGGAGCAATCGAGCGCGTCGATGGGCTCGAAGCTGCCGACGTTGAAGACGTCATCTTTGGCTGTGCGATGCCTGAGGGGCCTCAGGGGATGAACATTGCTCGCATCGCAGCCTTGCGAGCTGGACTGGGGATCAATGTCCCGGGGGTCACCGTCAACCGCTTTTGTAGCAGTGGTCTACAGACGATTGCTCAAGCCGCCGAGCGAATCATGGCTGGCGGAGCGGATGTGCTCATCGCGGGTGGCGTAGAGTCCATGAGTCAAGTGCCCATGGGCGGCTTTAAAATCGCTCCTCACCCGCAGTTCATCAGCGAATGGCCCGAGGTCTACATGCCCATGGGTCACACCGCTGAGATGGTGGCTCGAAAATACAGCGTCAGTCGTGAAGACCAGGACGCCTTCGCACTTGAAAGTCAAAAACGAGCAGCAGCGGCCATGCAAGCAGACGCTTTCGCCGATGAAATCGTGGCAGTCGACACCCCTCTTGGCTGTCTTGAGGCCGACGAGTTGCCACGGCCGAAGACAACCATCGAAGGGCTCAACAAACTTCGCCCAGTGTTCCAACAGCGGGGGGGAACGGTGACCGCGGGTAACGCCAGTCCGCTCACCGATGGAGCCGCCGCCGTCGTGGTGATGTCTCAGACAAAAGCCGAACAAATCGGCGCGGAAATCCTTGGTGTATATCGAGGTTTTGTGGCCGTCGGTGTCGCTCCGGAGATCATGGGGATCGGACCGGTCGCCGCGGTGCCAAAACTCCTTGAAAAAACTGGTGTCTCACTGCAAGAAGTCGACCATATCGAACTCAACGAAGCTTTTGCAGCTCAGTCGCTGGCCGTGATTCGTGAGTTGAAGCTCGACGAGAACAAGGTCAATCCCTTAGGAGGAGCCATCGCTCTGGGTCACCCGCTTGGAGCGACTGGGGCGAAACTCACAGCCACCGCATTGCATCAACTGAAAAGGAGCAGCGGTCGCTATGCGATCGTAACCATGTGTGTCGGCGGAGGTATGGGCGCTGCTGGCCTGTTTGAACGACCCGCATAAGAGCAGTGTTCGCGTCGATCGCGACCCAAGCCCATAGAGCATTGCAAACGCTCGCAATTATGGGTTAACTTTTCGATGTAAAGTCCAAGGATTTCGAGGCTAGACAACAGATGCAGGCAGACCGCCGACAATATGCGCGAAGGCAGCAAGCGCTGGCCGTTAAGATCGTCAAAGGCAATCAAGAACGCAGCGAACTCGCAACCAACGTCTCAGCGACTGGGGCGTTCATCTCGGGTGTGAAAACACCTGAGGCGGGCGCAGAGATTGTCCTTGTGGTTCGGCCTCCAGGCGAACGGATTGCCCCTGTGGTACTCAAATGCGAGGTGACCCACATCGTCAAAGCTGGTGGCTTGCACTCGCCTGGCTATGGAGTTCGCTTCATCGAGGCAAAGTCTCAGGCCGGTGGCAAAGATCTCTTTTGGATCTTGCGAAAATTCCTTCGTGTCCCATACCTCGAGCCCTCCCTCTTTGAGCTCGATGGCGTCCTAAGTTTTACATTTCCGCAAGCGCAAGAACGATTCAATGAGTCGGATATGACCACGCACATCGCTGCCACTGAGATGCGACGGTCTCGTCATGACTCAGGTGTTCGCCGCAAACCCATCACAGACGTCTCCGGTCGAGGGAGAACCAGTTCATCGAAGATCCAAGCGGTCGTGGCGCGCCCCACGCTTCCTCTGACGAGCAAGCCGATCAACTCCGACAATGTACAAAGCGGTCCTGCTGTAGTCGCAGAGCCTGTCGAACAAGCCGCAGCGACAGTTCGAAATACGGTGCCAGCGGCGGTGATCAACCCCCAAACCGCCAGCCAGTCTGAATCCGTTGCGCCGCTGCGCTCAGAGAGCGTCGTCAATCAGCCGGCGTCAAAAGGCTCTTTGTTTCGCCCTCCCCCCGTGCGAAATCGAATCGTCTCCGCACGCAGTGAAATCGATACTACCGTCGAAAAGACTCCTCTTGCCCCTCCGGCGCCTGCGCGCAGCCCCTCCTCTCAATCGCAAAGGGCTCCGGCTCCGATCGCACTCGGCGCTAGCGACCCAAATCAACGACCTGATGCTCCCCCGCCGAGTCGACGGATTTCGGCCATCTCCACTGTGCGCCGACCATCGGACATCGATGAGCAGGCCCGTGGGCTTGAGCCACGCACAAAAGAGATCTCTCAGATTGTCTCGCCCTCCGCCAAGCAACCCTCAATCGCACGTCGCCAGTCAGGGTCCTCCGGCTGGTCGACCTATGACAATCGATCCAACGGTACATCCGCGACCAAGAGACGCCGCAGCGCAGTGGTTTCGGACGATCCCTTCGCGACGGAATTCAAAAAAGCTGCTGCAGAGCGGATGAAAGTCGATGAGCAAAAGAAAGAGCGTCGATTGAGTAAAATCGAGTCCGCAACCAAAGCGTCTCGCGCCAACAGCAATCGCTTTTTTACCGGTGAAGACTTTTCCGTCAACGCTGATGAAAACTCAATGCTATTCGCTACAAGTGCTGCGCTGTCTTCAGTCAACGGCAATATGGTGACTGGTGTCGACGGCGCGGGACAAATGCTCAATCAGCTCGGCGGAGCGTCGACGGTGAACCTTCCGGTGTCGTACGTGTTGGACGATGCGCTCCATAGCGCGAAACTGGTCACGTTGTCGCCGATGGTCGTCGAGTTGATCTGTAGCTTTCCGCTGCCAACGCTTGAACAACGTTTTGAGATCAACCTCCCGATGGAACATGAAGGCACGTGGATGCCGGTTCACCTCTACGGTAAACTACTGCGAGTTCCAGAAGAGCGAGGCAAAGAGTCGTCCATCACGGTCCATATTGAGCGAGTCCACGAGCCCAAGGGATTTGAGGGCTCCTACGCTCGATTTTGCAATCAGGCTAACCAACAGTGAGCCAAGGCCGACAAGGGCCTGTCAATCCGAGGCGTTTGCTTGCTGAGGTCTTGGGCGGCGTACTGACGCTCGCGCTCTGGATCGCTCTGAGCGATTGGCTCAGCTCAAACGTGGCCTTATTGGCAGACTATGGCGGTGCCCTGAGCGCCTTCGGGTTTGTCGGGTTGCCACTGCTTTTTGCCCGATGGACCAATAGCCTTGAAGATCCCTTGGGGATGACCGACGAGTCGCTCACCAAGAGCTTGCTAATCTCACTGGGTTGTCTACTGATCATCGTTGGACCTTTCATCGTTGGCTTTGATCTCGTGGCTCGCCAACTGTGGGGCCAGCAGCGCTTCGCTGGTCCAGGGCTACTCAGCGTTGGCGTCGCCTTTCAGGGAAGACCTCCGCTCATCAACGGCCGGGTTCAGGTCTTCGAACACGGTCGAAGTATTATGGTCGTCAATGGGCTGAACCATCGGGTGCAAATACGCAGCAATGGACTCGAGGACGCCTCCAGAGAAATTGCACCTCGTGATCGACTCGAATTGTCTCGCAACAAACTCAATACGATTGAGATCGTCGATCCTCGAGGTCCGGTGCAAGCCAGTCTGATTCGACTCGGCCGCGCTCAACTACCAGCTCAGTCTTCAACCTTATCACTGTCCCTTGGGTGGTCTTGGCTGCTGTGGTTGCTGATCTCTCAATTGGTGATGGTAGCGATCCCGGAAGAGGCTTTCTTTCGTGGCTGGGTGTTGCAACACCTACGTCTTGGCTATAAGCCCAAACGCTTGGTCTTTGGGACCCCTTTTGGCATCGCGCACGTCTTAAGTGCAGCGCTTTTTGCCGGCGTTCATCTGGTATTGATCCCGGCCCCACATCGACTTCTGGTGTTGTTTCCGGCTCTGGCTTTTGGCTGGATCGCTCAACGAAACAAGGGAATCCTCGGCGCAGCGATCGTACACGCAGGATGTAACGTCATGTTAATCGTCGTAAGCCGTTTTTACGCATGAGTTCAGGGCCCCTCGATGACCCGAGCCGATGCGGTAAATAACGCCCAGGATGAAGGCGTCGTCGGAGAGGGCAAGGCCAAGAGGTTGACCTCCATGATCATGGCTTCGTCTTCAGGCCAATACAGATCAACAGCGGTCGGCTCGCTATGATCTTCGACGGCCTCGCCTGACGGCGTCGTCGTCACACTCTGGACATCAAACCAAACTCGCTGCCACCGACCTGTCGGCGGCGTGACGATCTGTAACGTCAAACTCTGCCCTGGCGCGATGGTGATGTCGTGTTCGAAGGCCTTAGCAGTCCACCATTGATCGCTGGGCGGGTTGGCGCGCCAATTGACACTCCTCGGCGCGTTGTGGGGCTGAATCCGCCAATGTACATCGATTAAATCGAGCGTCGGAGCGGAAGCCTCTGAGATGTTATTCAAGCGCAGAGTCAGCCCGTGGTCGCTAGAGCACGCGGCCAACGCGATCAACATCCCGAGCGCGAAGTGCTTCAAGGTGATGTGACTGGATAACCCGCTTGTTTCCAGGCGATATAACCCTCGTCCAAAATCTTGGCGTTGCCACCGGCGGCGTTGATCGCCTTGGCGACGATCCCTGACTCCGCGTGAGGACAAGCACAGTAAGCTACATAGAGCACATCTTTCGGTAGCAATGAGGCGCAAAGCTCTGCGTCGAAAAACGGCAAAGAGATCGACCCTGGAATGTGACCCATTTGAAAATCTCCACCAGGTCGAGCATCGATGAAGACAAAGCGAAGATCTTGATCGAGCGCAGCTTTGATTCGGTCCATCGAAATGTACAACGATTCATCGGCGCCAAAGTCCGGAGTGCCTCCAACCGGAGCTTGAACCGAAGGACACTGTCCTCTCGAAGGATCTTCTGACCCACACCCAAAGCCTGCCACCAACGTAACTCCAACGAGCAATATGAATCGATTAACTCTCGTCATGGCAACGCCTCCATGGCCCGAATTGCTCGCACAAGACTGTCGATTTGGGAAGCCGATAGTTGCTCCTCATAGCCTGGCATCGCCGTCCCAGGGCGTCCCAGGGCGATACTTACTCGTAAAAACCCATCACTCACGGTCTCTAAGAAAATGGGGTGTTGAACACTCAAGCCTAGTCCTCCTCCGCCTTTTTCACCGTGGCATCCAGCGCATTGTTCCTGCCAAAGCTGCTGCCCTGACTGCAGATCTCCTTGCAAAGGAGACTCGTCGAGTTCAAAGCGTGGACTGGTCTCAAAGGTCCTCAACCAATCGATGATTCCATCGGCTTGATCGACGTTCAGGGGACCACCGTGGACCTTGCCCCACGCGCTCATCTTTGTTCCCGGACGTCCCCTAATGATCCCAGCCCGGAAGAACTCGTCGTTTGCGGCGGCGAGAAAATACTCATTGGTCAAGGCGTTGGCCCGAGGCGCGAGGTACCCTTGTCCGACTTCGCCGTGACACAGCGCACAATAGCGTTGGTAATCTGCCTGCCCTGTAGATGGCGGCGTATCACTACATCCGGCGACGAGCCAAGCAAGCAAAACGCAGTTGATCGCGTGGCGTACCATCCAATCCTTGATAAGGCCGCCTATTGCGTGGCGACAATCAGCTTCTTGACCGCATCATACCCAGAGGTACTGCCGAGGTTCGTGTCCGTCTGACCGCCAAATTCGAGGTAGTGAGCAAGCTTTCCTTTGCTATCGTAGATGAAAAAATCATCCTTGCTGCCATCCATACTCACCCACGCTTTGACTGCCTCTGTGTCTTGGAACACAGGCAATCCGGAGGCGGCCAGTTTTTCCTGATAGGCCAACTCCGAAGCGTCGATCGAGTTCAACAGCACCATGTTGACTTGCTTGCCGGTTTTTTCGAGGTCTGTCTTGAGTTCAGCGAGCTTCCCAGCCTGGGAAGCACAAAAGCTTCACCAACCCGAGAGCAAGGCGAGTAACGTAACCTTGCCGATAAAGGCTGACATGCCATAGACCTGCTTGTATTTCGAACTCTTAGGTTGCACATCCTCGAGCTTCCAGGTGGGCATCGCGGCCCCTGGACATTGCAAGGGATTGGATTGCACACATCCACTTGCATCTGCCGCCGCTCCCGAGTCAGCGACTGCGGTGTCTGAAGACGAGATATCCGGCGTCTGTGTATCCGGTGTCGAGGTGTCGACCGTCTGAGTGTCCGGTGTCGAAGTATCGATCGCTACTGAAGTATCTACCGACATGGTGTCCACCACGTTGGTGTCAACCGTTGCAGTGTCTGCCACAAGGGTTGTATCTGATGAGGACGAGTCGGCAACAGTCATGTCTGGCGAAACAGTGGTGTCTGGCGAAACGGCGACATCTGATGAGGATGATGAATCCTCTGCGCTAGAGTCCGCGACCACACTGCTATCCTCAATGACAGCCACATCCACACTCATCGTATCGTTGATGGCACTATCTATTGACGCTCCGCTGTCTGGCGAAACAGTGGTATCTGGCGTGATCGCGGTGTCAGAGGTAACGCCGCTGTCTGTCGTCGAGCTAACATCGGTCGATCCACACCCTTGGCCTGTGCAGACGACACATTTTCCTTGGGTTAAATCGCAGAAATACTGTCCATCAGCTGGACACTGGGCGCTGGTTGTACAGCCCATGTCAGGCAAGGTCCGATCGGGCTCACAACCTCCGAGGCTGAACAAGCCGACAAACATTATCAGTGAGATTAGATATCGCATGTCATAAGCGTGCGATTTTGGCTCCAGCGCGTCAATCAAATCGATGGGTCTAGCGCCGATTTGTGGCCCTATAAGCTCACTTTGTAGAGCGCCCTATCAACCCTTTTTCGAGATTGTCGTACAAGATCGCGACATTTTTTGAACGCATCAAGCGCATCAAGGTCAACTCAACATCACGAATACGCACGCCAGTTAAAATACCGTTTGCGATATCTTTTCGAATCTCTGTGTCGCTAATTTTGCCAGTTTTGCGTTCATCAACCTTATTCAAACGGACGATGTGCCACCCATAAGGCGTGCGAATGGGTTGACCTATTCGACCAGGCGCAATCTTACTGACTCCCAACACAAATGGCTTGACCATCAAGTCAAAATCACCCTGTTTCTCATAGGGTTTTGAGTCGTCATAATAAAAGTTTAACTGATCACACGTCACTGTCGGGAACTCCTCTTTCAGTGCGAGCACACGAGCGCACATATGTTCCGGTGTCCCCGGGGGCTCCATCATCAAGCGACCATAGAGATTGAAGGCCGTCGGCTGTAGACGCGTAATGCATGCCTGAGCTTTTTCATCGATTTCGCAGGCCCGCCAATCCCCGGTACAACAAATCAACTGTGCATCTGTGATCCACCACACTTTTTCGTGAGAATACTGAATTCGAATGGCACCTCGGCGCCACGTCCGGTCAATATCAGCGGCTTGGACTTCGTCAGGTCCATAGCGTTGCTCAAAATCTCGAGTCAACAGCCGCCTAGCCATGGCGGCAGTGAACACCGAGCTGAGCCACCCCGACCACAGACCACGACGGGCGGCTTCTGCTGCCAAAATCTCAGCTCGTACCAAGGCATCTACGACCTGTCGATTGCTGACAATGGATGCGTAATTGTTCCGGACCCGCTCAAAGTCTGAGCGGGTAATGGCCACACCTTCAACACAGGCGAGTTGTTGAGAGGGGTCGATTGTTCCACAGGCCACTCGTGCCCATGGTTTGTCGGCTATCTCACCAGCGGGGATATCGAAGGCCAACTCGGTGGCGGATTTCGTCTGATCTTCAATGGAGAGATCACATGCAGTCTGGCTGAGGACCATCACCGCAATACACCCGAGCATCGTGGTGCTTCTGTAAATCTTTTTGTACGACCGCTTATCCATGATCTTGTCCCCGTGCGGAGAGTCGGCCATCTTCTGAATGCTGAGTCAACTCTAGCGCTGAACGCGCCACGGCCCAGGTCACCAAAAACCCGATCAATCCAGCCAAAGAGTCGCCATCAGAGACGGCTTCAAGAGTCATCCACATCGCCCAACAGGAGCCTGCGTACATCAGCACTCCTACGACTTGACGCCACGTCATGCCCATCTCCACCAGACGAGTCCGAATAAGAGTGCTCCGATGAGGGTCCACTTATGATCGATACGAGCTGTTGCCAGGGGCCAGCGCCGCAAAGCCAGCCACGTCACTGAAGCGACCGCGATACGAGAGGGTTGAGCTTGCGTGTCGAGCAATGCCAAAAGCAACCAAATGCATCCTACCGATTCGGGTAAACCGAGACGTCCAAATCGCCTCAGTTCTGTCCATCCTCCTTGCCAAACTGACCAACAGATGAGCACAAATGCTACGAGAGCTGAGGCTGTCAGCACCCCATGAGCACCCTGCTGTAGTGGTGGATCGAGGTATCCAACGCGCGCGACAAATACGGGTACGTAGGCGGCGAGATGAAGCCAAGTGAACAACACGACATCTGCAAGCCAAAGCGACCATAGAGCGACTGCAATTGGCAACAAAGCCAATAAGAGCTGGGCCTGAGACAAGTGGACGCCTTGACTGCTCAGATACCAAGTTGGACAACCAACGACGCTCAACCACAAGACGATCGCAGCGGCAAAGGCTGGCAGCAACCCTTGAGCGTCTCGCCACCGACGACGACATGCCTGCTCAACAACCGATATTTGAGTGCTGATCGACCAGGTGCGATACATCTCTTTATCTCTATCTCCAAGCTCTACACTTCATCCCCTTGAGTCCTTGCTCGTCCAGGGGCAACCTGCTGAGTATGGTAGCTGGACCCAACGTCGACGCAAATGAGTCTTTTCGTCCTGTGATTCGGCGCACGATTGGGCGCTTGTGTGTGCTCGTCGTATCCGTCGCTACCCTGATTTCATCGCCCAGCCCGACCTCCGCACGAGACATGAGCGGTAAGGGAGGAATTGGAATCCACCAATCGACTCATCCCTTCATGAGCAGTCTACCAATGCTGATGTTTCGCTACTGGGGACGCAAACACAATTGGGAACTCGGGGTCGGATTCGATCTAAGACGCGACCGGGGGACCTCCGAGCTAACCAATAGCGAAGGGCAGACTCGACTGCTCGCTGATGTGTTGGTCTCTGATCCAAATGACTCTTCAGTGCGTCAACTCTTCATCGACAGCGCACATATCTACGCTGGCGTTGGCTATCACCGCTTGTTGGTCGACAAGAGTCGCATGAGTCTTACCCTCGGCGGGAGGATGATCCTCCAACTGAGCAGTTCAGAGATCACTTCTCGTCAGAGCATTGAATCGATCAAACCTGAACTGGTGACCGCCCTCGCTGTACTCTTTGAAATCCCTTTACAGGTCGAGTTTTTCCTCACTGACCACAGTTCGATTACCGCCGCAGTGAGCCTGTCATTGAGCCTATCTGAGAGTTTTCAATTTACCTCCAAGCAAGACGGTGACATCACCGACTTGGTAGGCGCGATCTCTGAAGGTAGAGGTGGACTCAACACCCAACTCGGTGGCAACTACTCAGGCGGCGTTGGCTACACTTTCTACTTCTGATTCCACCAAAGAGGTCATCAACCATGGAGATCGCACTCGTCCAACCTGAGATCCCTGGCAACACGGGCGCGATTGGTCGACTTTGTGTCGGTACCAATACGCGATTGCACCTGCTTGGGAAGCTTGGGTTCGATCTGTCTGAGCGCGCTGTTCGCCGCGCTGGGCTCGATTACTGGCGCGATGTACAACTCGAGGTCCACCCTGAAATTGAGCCTTGGTTCGAGGGCATTGACACCGAACCTCAGCGCAAGGTGTGGCTCTTTACCACCAAGGGCACCCGTAGATACGACCAAATTGACTACGGAATCAACGATGTACTCGTGTTTGGTGGAGAGAGCAAAGGGCTCCCTCAGTGGTTACGAGACCGCTATCCTCAGCAACTTGTCTATTTACCAACATTGCCGGCAATCCGTAGCCTTAACTTGGCCTCCACAGCGACAGCGGCCCTGTTTGAAGCGTTGAGACACCATCACTTCGAAGGAATCGATCGCCCCCGGTAAGGGTGATGTCTAGTTGATCTTAGGCTGCGGTCACTAGCAGCCTAGAGGACGACATGATACGAAGCCCAATCGTGTAAAGGAGAAGCCATGTTGACCCTACTTTCACCGGCAAAAAAACTCGATTTTAGCCCGGCGCCTGCACAGCTCCAGTGGAGTGAACCGGCTCTGTGGGATGACGCGCAACCTTTGCTCAAATGCCTGCGCTCTACTTCCGTTGATGATCTGAAGAGTTTGATGAAAATTTCCGATTCATTGGCAACCCTCAATTATCAACGTCATGTAGCTCTGTCAGATGCGTTAACAGTCAACAACAGTAAGCAGGCTGCCTTGACCTTCGCTGGAGACGTCTGCTGGGGACTTGACCCGACCACGCTCCAAAGCGGTGACTGGAATTGGGCACAAGATAAGATGGTCTTTTTGTCAGGCCTTTTCGGAGTGTTGCGTCCTCTCGATGGCATCCAAGCCTATCGACTAGAGATGGGTACGCGCATCAAAAATCCACGGGGAGCGAACCTCTACGAATATTGGGGACCAACGGTTACCGATCGACTCAATGAGATGACTTCGCAACACAACGAGCGCACCATCATCAACCTCGCAAGCCAAGAATATAGCAAGGTCGTTCGGCGCTCATCACTAAACAGCCAAATGATCACCATCGGCTTCAAAGAGATCCGTCCACAAGGGCCGAAAACCATCGGTGTTGTCGCGAAGCGCAGTCGTGGTAAATTTGCGCGATGGTTGATCAAAAATCGAGTTGAAAAGCTACAAGAACTCAAGCAATTCGATATCGATGACTACCGCTTTGATTCAACCTTGTCGTCTGAGGACAACTGGATTTTCTCGCGAGTCGACGTGCCTGGTCGAATGCAACAAGAGTTCCAAGCTCGTAAAAATCGAGACCAAGTCACCATAAGTGCTTCGCACTAAAGGGCCTTTACCAAGGCAACGGATCGCCTTGCATATGCCAAAATGTACCTGTGTTTTCGATCGTCAGCGTCTGAACACGCTCCATGAGACCCTGGACACTTTCGTGCACATCAACCAATCCACGTCCTTGGGTCATATCGGTGCGCACCCAGCCGGGATGGAGCATGAATACGGCGATCTGGTCGGCCAACAAATCTAACGCCATGGACTTTCCGGCCGAGTTCAACGCAGATTTGCTCATCCGATAGCCATAGCTACCCCCAGAGGTATTGTCGTTAATCGAACCCATCCGACTGGTGATCAGCGCAATTTTACCACCTGAACGTATATGACCTTTGAGCGCTGAAACCGTCATCAAAGGACCAAGCGCATTGACCTCAAATAGCTGCTGACACACCTGAGGGTCAACGCTATCCAAAGTGGTTCGTTTCAACACTCCAGCGACGACCCACAGCACATCGAACTCCGGCAATTGATCCGCGAGAGCGTGTAGTGAATGTTGGTCGGTGATGTCCACCCCGTCGATCACCTCAACGCCATCGAGCTTCCTGAGACCACCCTGATCAGTACGGCAGGTGGCGATGATTCGCTGGCCTTGTTCACGGAGTTTCTCCACCAATCCGAGGCCAATACCCCGATTGGCGCCGATGACGACATGCGTTTTCATGAGTTCTGTCCCTTGTCCTAATCAACGTTCAGAGCACGACGCCACGACGTTCGTAGCAATCTACGACGATGATCCTGAGAGATTTAGCGTTAGACGAGACCCGCGGGTTGACCGAGGACACCGTCAGGGTCCCAAACTCTGGCGAGGCCTGTGAGCAACACTTTGGAACCACTTTCCATACGCTCGCGTGCCAAAGTTCGCAAAGTATCATTGAGTCCAACCGGTACTGCACCGGCATCCAATAGATAACGAGCGTTGCGAATCAATGGGTGCCGCTGGTGGCCTTGACCATTGAAACAATGGCGCAAACGGATGTAGTCGGCTCCCATAGCCCATACACGATGAACTTGTGGACCCTCGGAGTCTGCGGCGGCGATGAGAGCGTCTGACACATCGAGTACTTTCGTCGCATCTGGCCACGACATCCTGACCTCAAGAGTGGCTGCGCCCGATGTGCTTGGCTCTGCTGGCCATTGTCCAGCCTCATAGCCAAGTCGAACTCGCCGCTGCTCTGACTGCCAATCGCTGAACTCAATATCGTATCTTTCAAAGCTCTTGGTGGCGATGGATGTAACCGCATCGAGATCACTTTCACCGCGCCACGTACTCGCGCGAACAGCCATTGAGCCACTTTCGTCAACCAAAACCGTATCGACCACACGCTTAGAGATCGCCAATCTCGCTCCACTCAAAATGGCGAGTATCTTACTGCGATCAAGTGTCATATTTAGGTTGGACCAAGCGACCCATGGAGCTGGCTGCAGTCGAAGGGTCACCTCCGTGATGACTCCCAAACGTCCTGAAGCACCAATCAAAATACCGCTTGCGTCTGGCAATCCTTCACTTCTCCAAGGAACGCTTGCTAACAACGAAGCGTGGCCGATCTTCATCAACCGCCCACTGCCTGCAACCAATTGGAGGCTCACCACATCACTGAGTAATGATCCATCGCCAAGGCCGATACTACCGGTATCACCAGAGCCTAAAAGACCACCGATAGTCTCATTTCCCAACAGAGCAGGAACCCCTCTGAGACAAAGTCTTGCCTGTCGTGCAGCTCTATCGACCGCATGGATAGATACACCCGCTCCAACCGTGACAACCCGTCGACTGATATCTATCGACGGTGGGCGATCCAAACCACGAGTGTCCAAAACAATCACGTCGACCAGGTTCATTGGCTCGATCGCTGGGAGATTGCTTTTGATGACAACTGGTACGTGCCGAGCCCGACCAATCTTCATGATCAATTGCACTTGAGCCAACGTGCTCGGTCGAACAACAGCAACAGGATCAGAGGAATCTGCCAATCCGCAAATCTCTCGTGCTGGCGCGCCAATCCAAACGCGATCCGCACCAAGTCGATCAATCAGATCTCCTCGGACAGCTTGGGCGCTCGCAGCAGCTCGACGTGCTTTCATAGCTGACAACATAACAGCGTCGCATCTATGGCGTCACCCCATAAGGTGAACGATTCAGTCGATATCAACCAAATCGGTCGGTGCGTAAAAAGAAAGCGGGACGGAGTAAACTCCGCCCCGCTTTGGACCGAATCAATCGATTCAATCGCTTACTTTTTCGCCTCAGCTGGCTTCGCCTCAGCTGGCTTCGCCTCAGCTGGCTTCGCCTCAGCTGGCTTCGCCTCAGCTGGCTTCGCCTC
>PBTG01000085.1 GCA_002726535.1 Myxococcales bacterium
CGTTGTTTCGGAGGTGCTCAGCGATGTATTGAATCACATCAAAGGTCAGGGGCGAGCCCATTGCTTCAGCTTTGTGACGCAAAATCGTGGTGCGCATCTGCAGATCGGGAGCGCTGATTTCCGCGACCAACCCCCAATCAAAGCGGCTCCGAAGGCGGTCTTCAAACCCACCGAGGTCAATCGGAGGGCGATCGGAGGTCAACACCACTTGTTTACCCGCCTGTTGCAGTGCGTTGAAGGTGTGAAAGAACTCTTCTTGTGTCGCTTCTTTGCCCTGCAGGAATTGAATGTCATCGAGCAGGAGTACATCCACGCCGCGATAGCGGTCACGTACAGCGCTGCGCGCGCTGGTGCTCTTGCTGCGTAGGGCAGACATGAAATCGTCGATAAAGCTCGCCGCAGGCGCGTAGAGAACTCGTTTGTCGACATCACTGAGAGCCAAGCCAATGGCGTGGAGCAAGTGAGTTTTACCGATGCCAACACCACCGTAAATAAAGAGCGGGTTAAAAGGCGTCTCTTTTTCCGTCACTGTCAGCGCTGCGCCGTGGGCGAGTCGGTTTGAGCTGCCGACCACAAAACTCTCAAAACCGAGCCCTGAGACCAGATTGTCTTGGCCTTTTGGTTTACGGACCGAGGGGGCCTGCAGACGCAACTCTCCTTGCTGGCGATTGACCTTGAACGCGTCGCCATCGCGAGACAGGCTCGCGTCGTCGACCATCAAGCGGATATCAATTCGGCGTTTGGCGACCTGAGAGACCGAACGTTCGATCTCATCGAGTAGGTTCATGCCGATGTAGTCACAAGCGAAGCGATCGGGCACTTGCAGCGTCAGCGATTGTGCGTTTCCGCCTACACATGAGATCGGTTCGATCCAGCTTTGGTAGGTGGCCTTTTCGCACACTTGCTGCAGTCTCGTTGTCGCGTCTTGCCAGATGAGCTTGGGTGATGGCGCCTCTGGATTCATCTGCTTAACTTCTCCCATCTTTACAGATGCCAGACCGCTCGGGTGGCGACCCTGACAAGTTCAATAGACAAAGCAACCACCTCCCGGTGGGATCCGAGCTTTGTCGTCGTTCCAACAAGTCGTGCTGTTGGGGGTGACCTTCATTCTGTCTGTTGGCTGGTTCACCAGCTCAGCAGACAGGGGCGTTCAAACGTCGGTAGCCGAAGTCATAATGATTTCAGCTTGGCCGGCGTTTCGATCCACAGGTCGATCCACATGGCACTTCTCCTTCATCTCGCAGGTTGGCCGACTGTGCAAGGGGGCAAAAGGCACCTTTTTGCCCCAAAACTCACAACCCCGCGCGGACACTCAGAAAGATTTTTTTGAGGGTTTTAGACCCCGCCTTTCCTGTTGACAGGCGGTGGGGGGTGTGGCTACCTAACGCGGCTTTTCCATGAGGGAAAGTCTCGTCGATCATGAAAACGTATTGATTTAACTGCGTTTTATGAAAAACGGCCTCCAATGAAAGAGGTCAAAAAGCGACGAAAGTTTGCGCGGAGTCACAACGATCACGCGCACACAGGTTTGCCTAAGGGGCTAAAACCGCGTCAAAAATAGGTCTTCGAGTCGTGCACTCAAAGGACCTGCGGTTTGTCGTCAGCGAAGGCACATGAACGATCGTTTAGGCTACCGATTGGATGCCTAGACACCACCAAAGATGGAGTCATCCATCTCCAGCCATCGGCTGACGCAACGTTGGGTTGCACAAGGGGTCACCCATGAAAAAAGGACTCTCCACTCCGAGTCGCGTCTCACGTCGTCGCACTCACGGTTTTCGAGCTCGTATGGCCACCGCTGGCGGACGTAAGGTCCTCAATGCGCGTCGTGCGAAAGGACGTAAGCGTCTCGCTGTGAGCACTCCGATCAAATAATCTTGGATTTTGGACCGGACCTACACCGCGATCGGACTCTTTGGCCGGCGACACCGGATTCGAAAAAGTACTGAATTTAAACGTGTTTTTAAATTCGGACATCGAGCCCATGGCGATCGCCTTCGCATTGTCGCTGCCGTGCCCTCTAATCCGAGTAGACAGCACAGCCGCTTGGGCTTAGCGATCAGCAAAAAATCAGGCAATGCGCCTCGGCGGGCTCGCATCCGCCGTCTGTTGAGAGAAGCCTTCCGTGGATTGCGAAGCGACTTTACCCGTCCAGTCGATCTTGTCGTCACGTCCAATGGGCCGTGGCCCGAAGCGAGCATGCAACAGATGCAATCGGCCCTCAAAGACCTTCTCGACCGCTTGGATTGGGCCAATTTGCATGCCCCACCGAAGCGTCGTCGTCGACGCGGCCCACGGAGACAAAGGTCATGATTGGGCAGTTGTCTTTGCGCAAACGTCCGATCGCTTGGCTCTGCGATCGCGTCATCGCAGGATATCAACGGTGGATTTCCAAGTTTCTGCCCTCTGCCTGTCGTTTTTATCCCTCATGCTCAGTGTATGCTCGACAAGCCTTGGAGATTCAGCCTCTGTGGCGCGCTCTGCCTTTGATAGGCTGGCGTATCATACGCTGCCAACCTCTGTGCGCAGGTGGGCACGATCCGGTGCCAGGGGCTCCAACGACAGGTTCAGAGTCGATGGCAACATATTCTTCTCATTTACCCACTACCGAGGTCTCTTGTGACTGCTAGTCTTCGTCTTGTGTGGTCTGTAACGATACTCGCGATCGTCGGCATCGTCGGCACCGCAAATATCGCCTATGGCGCTCGAGTTGTTTGCCGACCAGGTTTGAAGTCAGTCCCACTGACAACGGACGCGGTGGATTTTCAGATCTCGCCTTGTGGAGGTGGTCTGCAATCAGTGCGTCTCAAGGGCGAGCAGTTCGAGTTGGGCAATGCCCCGGTCAACAAGCTCATTCCGAAGTGGGCACAGGACAAGTGGCGCCCTGGTGCGCTGCAGATGGTCGAGACTTGGGATGCCAAATGGGATCCTTTTAGAGATGTACTCACCGACGTCAAGCTACAAGAGTCGCTCGAAGTGGGTGTCCGTCCCTCCGAGGACGCGACCTTGACCGTCAGTCGGGTCAGTGACGTCAACGCTTGGGCACAGCGCGAGATTCGCTGGGGACTTGTCTCGCACGACGACTCACAGGTCACCTTGGTCTGGCCCGATCCGGCGCTGGTAAAGACCTCTATATACGTGGTCAAAAACTACAGGAAGGTGGAGGAAAAACCCCGATCATTGTCGGTCACGATCACGGTGTGGAACCTTGGCAGCAGTCTCGTCAATTACAAGCTGGAGCATGTAGTCAGCACATTTTCAGACCCTACCAAAGACTCCGGTGGGTTCTTTGCCATGTTAGCCGGTCCGCCTGACGAAAAAGGCGCCGCATTCATGCGTGAAGATGAGGTCATGCACATGACCCAAAAAGAGTTGATTGACGCCATTGAAGACGGCGATCTGAGCGAGTTGTCCTCAGTCGGAGCGCCAAAGTGGCTCGGTACGGATTCTCGTTACTTCTTGTTGGCGACGAGACCTCTCAAAGGCTGGGGGACTTCGGCCGGCGCACAGCTGGTTGGATTGGGCAACGGTGTCGTCCAAGCCAAATTGCGAAGCGGTGGTGAAGCGCTAGCGGCCGCGACAGGTAGTTGCAAACCCTCTTGGTATGCCAAGCATTGGGGGGGAGCTGATTGCCGTGCAGATCTCAAAACCCTCGCCATGGAGCAGGCACAAGATGTCTCCATCGCTCCGGCCTTTTTCGACGCTGCGCGACTCAAGGCCGATCCTGCGAAGGTGACTCAGACTGAGGCCGCAATTGAACGATTGCGCAATCGTCGATTCAAACAACTTGAGATCGAGATTTACGCTGGACCTAAGCAGATCGATTATCTCAAGGACGCCGGTCAATCGCTAGACAGCGCGATTGATTTTGGATGGTTTGGAGCGATCGGTCGGCCATTGTTGAGCATCATGCGCTACGCCCACAAAACCACAGGCTCGTGGCCATTGGCGATCATTTTACTGACTCTGATGGTCAAGGGTCTGTTCTGGCCCATTATGAGCAAATCGATGCGCAGCATGCGCAAGATGCAAACCCTCAAGCCTGAGCTTGATCGAGTTCGAGCCAAGCTTGAAAAAGATGCCAAGGCCAAAGGCCTCGATAAGGCCGATCCCCAAGAACTCAACCAACAAACGTTTGCGCTGTACAAGCGCCATGGGGTCAACCCTCTTGGTGGTTGTTTGCCAATGTTCTTACAGATGCCGGTCTACATCGCTTTGTATCGTACGATTTATTCTTCGGTGGAGTTGTACAATCAACCGCTCTTCGGGTGGATCGGCGATTTGACCCAAAAAGATCCCTACTATGTCTTGCCGATTGTGCTCGGTGCGATGATGTTCGCGCAGCAAAAGTTGATGCCTAGCCCCGGCGCTGACGCCTCAACACAGAAGATGATGACCTACTTCCTGCCGGGGATGTTCGCTGTCATGATGATGCAACTGCCCTCAGGCTTGGTGTTATACATCTTGGTCAACACCGTCCTAAGCATTGTCCAGAATATCTGGCTACGGCGAGAAGAGAAGCAAGCCTGATCTAAGGCAAAGAGAGAACAGAGCATGACAGCGACAACAGATTCCCAGCAGGAGCTCTCTGAGCCAGCGATTGCCGAAGGCTCGGACACTGAGGTGGCCAAAGTTTCGGCTGTCGAGGTTACAGAGGCGAGCAGCGAACCGAGCTCAGAGTCGCAAGCGACCAAGGGGGCTAAGTCGTCCAAGGAGGCTGAACCAGCCAAGGAGCGACCTCGCAGAGAGTCGATCGCTCTAGAGGTCAAAGCGCAGCGCTGCGAAGAGACTGCCAAGCGACTGGTTGGGTATTTGGGGGTCGAGTCCAGCGAGCTCGCGGTGACGATCGATGGCGAGCAGTTGGTGTTGTCGATGGGTGACGTCATCTCGAAGGCGGACAAGCCCCTGGAGGCTCGCAGCTACGAGGCCATTCAGTTTTTTGTCAGCAAAGCCATGAACAAAGGCGCTGCAAGACGAACCCGTGTGAGCTTACGAGCGAGCGGTTTTCGCGGCCGGAGTAAGGATGGGTTTGGTCGAGTTGCCGCGCATCTCGCCCACAAAGCACGCAAACTCAACCTGTCGCTCGCGGTGTCAATGACGAACAAAGCCGAGCAGGATGCCTTGCGAGGCCAGTTGTCTAAGCAATCAGGGATTTCGGTCGAGGCTCAGGTGCAAGACGACTCGTCGCGGCTGACTGTGGTGCCCACTGAAGGGAGTTCAGGCAATGAGGGCGGCGGCGGTGGCCGGCGACGACGACGTAGACGACGACGTTAGCCCTTCATCTGGATGTCGAGGTATTGCGTGAGGGACTCGACCAATTCCTGCATCGTTGAACCGAAGGCTTGATCTGCCTCTCCCCAAGCGATCAAAGCTTGCTCTCGGAGACGATCACCCGCTGCCGTCGCTTTGGCTTCGGCAGCTTTGCGCTCATCTTCATCGCCAATCTTGGCCGCTTCGGCCATTTTTTTCGTCTCAGTGCTTTTCGCGAGTTGTAACTGGTTGACCAATACCGCTGTTGCCGCGCTGTAGTTTTTCAGCACATTTTGAAGCGTCGAGTGGATCTCTTTGAGCTTGGCTACGTCCGGTGTGGAGTGCTGTAAAGCAAGCTCTTTGAGCTTGTTGACTTCGGGCAGGAGTTCTTGCTCAAACTTACTTTGCATCTCTGAGGGATGACTCAATTGAAAGAGCTCTTCTCGAATGCTGTTCATATTTTGGAGGGGCTTTTTGGCGCCCTCTAAGAAATGTTTGTATCCCTTGATCGCTTCAAAGTCCGGTCCACCGCATCCAGACAGGAGCGTAAACACGCATAAGGACAACAATAACGTTCGGTACTTGTCTCGTTTAGGCATCTGATTCACTCTCCAATCGACCGTGGAGGCGCGCGTCACAGGGGCGCGGAGCGCAGGAGCAGACGCGACGATAGCCGACGTCGATGGTGGTGTCACCACCGCGGCGATACAAGATTGTTGAGTCAACGAGGAGCAAGCCATCATGGCGGTACCCCCAATCGCACCACATGGGATTCATCATTTGGCGATTCAATGTCACGATCTCGTGGGGATGGTGAGATTTTATCAACGGGTTTTACGGCTGCCGATCGTCAAGCGGTGGCCGAGTGAAGATCCGAACATTTCCGGCGATCGCGCGGTTTGGCTTGGGCTCGGTCAATCTGTACTGGTGCTAGAGAGGGCTGCCGATGCACCGAATCCTCAAGGCTGGCAAAGCCCAGATCCGGGGATGCATTTGTTGGCTTTACACATCTTCCCGTGGAATCGTCGATTGTGGGCAGAGCACCTGAGTTTGTACGAGGTTCAGATCGTGCATCAATCGCAATGGACGCTCTATCTGCGCGATCCAGAAGGCAATCGTGTCGGGCTTTCGCACTATCCAGAGGTTGAATCTGAGGTGCAAAGGAGCCAATGGTGAGAGGCTCAATAGCCGTGACGAGCAGGACACAGCGGCCAGTCCAGCCTTGGTAGGTTGCGGTACGTCGATGGCTCGTCTTACACTCTGAGCTTGTTCAGTATTGTCATTAGTTGTCTGCCGAGATCTCGCAACCGAGGGACTGGGCGAAAAGACAGAGGGAAAATATGTCTGACCAACGCATTGGCGATCGCTTCGTAGTTCGACAGAGCCTAGAGGACTCTAAGCTCGGTACCCTTTACCGAGCGTTGGATGACAGTACTGGCCGAGAGGTTTTGTTGCTGGTTCTGGCTCCATCACTCGCTGCGAGCCCTGAGACCTTGGACGCCGTCATCGCCGATAACCAGCGACTCGGATCGTCCGCTGATACCCTGCTAACCGTCGCCCATGGCACGAGCGAGCAGGGAGCGTGGTTGCTTTCCGAAGCTAGCGCTGGGTCCCTGCTCTCGACACTGGTCGATCGTCGCTACAAACCAGATATGATGGCTATCGGTCGGGTCGCATTGGCGATGGGTCGCGCTCTTGAGGAAGCGCAAGCTAGCGATGTCACCCACCTTGACCTTGGCCCACACCGCCTTCTTTTAGACGATGCGGAGCTGTCGACTCCTCCGCGAGTGTTTGGTTTTGGATGGTGGAGGCTTCTGCCTAGCTATCAGGCTGGAGCCGCCGCAGAGACCTTTTATGGAGACCCGAACTATCTGGCAGCGGAGATCTGCAAAGGCCAACAGGCAAGTGCGGCTTCAGATTTGTACTCAGCTGCAACGACCGTCTGGGCGCTCACGGCAGGAAAAGCACCCTTCCGCTCCAGTCAGCCCTTGATGTCTCTCAAGCGTCAAGCCATCGAAAAACCGTTAAGGTTGGATTTGGTCAAACCGACGTTGAAGGGAGTCAAAGATCTCCAACAGGGTCTGGTCGGAGCGCTAGATAAGAAACCTGAAAATCGACCCCACGTGGCCGAATGGCTGGGCTTGATGGCTCAAGTCATCGAGCCATGGGCTGCGGAGGCTCTCAGCGAGGCGCCCGTCATGCCAGCGGGTCGTGAGAGTAGCCTGGAATTGCCAGCGGCCGCAGTCGCGTCTGGGCAAACCTTACAACTCGGCAGTGATGTCGTTGAGTCGCTGCAAAAAGCAGTCGCGGATCAAGCTCAAGTTGCGGATATGACCATGCGCATGAGCACCGAAGATGTTCAGGCCGCTCTGGAGACGAAGGCGCAAGAGACCCAGGCCGCTGCTGAGGCAGAGGCGCAGGCTGCCGCAGAGGCGCAGGCCGCCGCAGAGGCGCAGGCCGCCGCAGAGGCGCAGGCTGCTGCA
>PBTG01000086.1 GCA_002726535.1 Myxococcales bacterium
CCTGCCGCTGACAGCGCGCCGGCCACCCCAGCGCCTGCCGCTGAGCCGACGCCTGTGCCCGCCGCGAGTGAAAAGCCTGCGACCAGCGAGGCCTCTGCCGCGCCGAACATCGGCGCTGGGATCAATGACTACGGCGTTGTCGAGGAGAGCGTTCCTGTGGGCGCACGAATGGAGTGGGCCGAGCGTCGCTCGCTCAAGGTGATCCAAAAACGCGACGTGCTCAAACAGGGCCGTCACGCGTTCACACTCCTCGGGGGTGTCGTTCCCAATGACGATTTTTTCGCCTACATCAACGCGGGTCTGGCGTACAACTACTACTTCTCCGAGGACATCAACTTGGAGGTCCGTGGCGGCTATACCTTCGCCCAGAAGACGAGTTTGGAAAATTCGCTCACTGCGGCTCGCCCCACTGGACCGGGTCTCAACGTACGTCTCCCACAGACCATGATTGGTCACTTGTCGGTGGCCGGTATGTGGAACTTGATGCACGGCAAAATTGGATTTTTCGAGACCGGCCTGATCGAGTTTGACCTCGGCCTGAGCTTCGGCATCGGTGCGATTATGACCGATGTGCAGGGCAAGTCAGAGGCTGGTGCGAAGTTCGATGGTCAAGGCAATATCGGCCTGACCTGGCAGTTTTACATGTCACAGCGATGGGCGATCCGACTGGATTATCGCCAGTTTTTCTACCCGAAGGAGGGCTCCGGTCTGTCCTTCCCTATCGCTGCTAGCATTGGTTTGACCTACTTTACGGCTCCGCTCGATTAAGCGCCCGACTCCTACCGTGGACCTCGTCCTGGAGATCATGATGAAGATTCGCCTCACTCGCTGCCTGCTCATCGCGCTCGCATGTGGCATGACTTTGACAGCTGCCTCTACCGTATCGGCGCTCTCTGTCGACGAGATCATTTTGCTCGTGAAGATGGAGATCCCCGATAAGCAGATCGTCCGGAAAATCGACAAGGATGGCTCGGTCTTTCGTCTGGAGCCTTCTGAGATTTTGAAGCTCAAGAAAAAGGGCGTCAGCGATACGATCATTCGCTACATGCTCGGCACAGCGAGCCGAAAGAAGGGTAGCAGCAGTGGCGGCGCTACCGTCAAGAAGGTCGAAGCGCCCAAAAAGCCAGTTCGAGAGCTTACGGCCGCTGAACAAGCCGCTGAAGAAGCGCGTATGAAAGAGGAAGCTCTACGCCTCGCCGAAGAGCAGCGTCGCCGCGAAGAGGCGCAGCGCAAGGCCTTCGCAGGCAAGGTGCTCACCAACGGACAGAAACTCGCGGCTCGAGGCCGTTGGGTCGAGGCCGTGCAGGTGTTCACCAAGTTCGTCAATGACGGTGTTGGTGGGATTCCTTTCGCACCTGACTCCGACGAGGCCTACATTGCCACATATGGCATTGCTAACGCTCTCGCTCGGGCGGGTCTGCTGCAGTCAGCGGCGAACAAACTGCTTGAGGTGGTTCGCGCGGGTCCAGAAAAACTCTTTTTCCAAGCCGCTTTCGGTCAGCTTCGTGACCTCCGTCGTTCGATCAACTATCGCTCGACAGACTTCGAAGCGCTCAAAGAGTTCTCCGTTGTCGGCAAAGATAAGACGTTTCAAAACTCCTTTCACTACTTCGTGGGCGAGTTCTTGCACGACTTTGGCCTCTTCGCAGACGCTTTGCCCTACCTAGAGAAGGTTGACACAGGCTCTAAAGACTACCCGCGGGCCCAGTACCTGTTGGGTCTGATCGCGTTCAGAGACTCCACGCTGTCCACCGCGACCAAGGTTCGCCGCGCCGTCAACGCGTTTCAGAACGCTGTCGTTGCCGGTGAAGAGACAAAAAATCAAGGCATGATTGACCTGAGCTACCTAGCTCTAGCCCGGTTGGCCTATGAGTACCGTCAGTATGACGCTGCCATCTACTACTACCGCAAGGTTTCGAAGAACTCTCCGAAGATCGCGCGCGCCTTTTACGAGAGCGGCTGGGCGTACTTCTTGAAAAACGACATCTCTCGCGCGCTCGGTATTTTCCACGCTTTGCACAGCCCCTACTTCAAGCATCACTTCTACCCAGAGTTGTGGATTCTTGAAGCGACCATCTACGTCAACACCTGCAACGTCGATCGGGCCAAAGCGGCGATTAAGCGTTTCAAAGAAGACGTCTTGGTTCTCGGCCCACCGCTGCGGGACTTCCTCAGTCGTCACGTGCGCGCTGAGCAGCTCTACGAGGGCGTGGTCAAGTCGATCAACAAGCCGCAGCTCTCTGTGATGCCTCGACGCTTGTTGAGTCCCGTGCTTCAGAACGTTGAGTTCTACAATCTGCACAAGGCCATCAATCAGATCGCTCGAGAGGAGTCGAAAATCCGCGGAAAGCTGACCAAGTTAGGCGCTTTTGGACAGGAACTCCTCGGCAAGCTAGGTCAGCTCAAAGCCGATCGAATCGCTCAGGCCGGCATGGTGGTCAGTGGTGCCTTAAAGCAGGTGCAGCGCGACATCAACAGCTACCAAGATCGTCTCGATGAGTTGACCATTGACCTCCAGGAAAAAGAGTTGGACCGCCTCAATCGCAAGATCGAGCAGGTCGAACAAAAGAAAAGGGGTGGCAAGCTGGTCGAAAGCGGAGGCTCACAGAGCATCGCTGGCTCCGACAGCATGGTTTGGCCTTTCGAGGGTGAGTTTTGGAAAGATGAGATCAACTCATATCGCTCATCTTTGAAGAGCCAATGTACTGAAGATCAACAATAAATTAATGACTTAGCAGCGGCGCCAAGGTCGCAGCAGTGGTAGGACTCGAAACAAATTTGAATCGAGTCCGCACCTGAAACGTCAGAGCTTTTGAGAGTCCCAAAGAATGAATAACCAGGGGAAACACAGGATGAACAGAATCGTGTTCGCGCGCAGCGCTACAATCCTGACCTTAACGATAGCGGTGGCCTTTAGCGCCCACGCTCAAGCACCCGTTAGCGTGGGTGTGGGTGCGTCGAAAAAGAAGGCCAGCAAGAAGGCTTCACTCTTCAACGAGACCTTGAAAAAGGCCAAGCCGAAGAAGAAAGTCGAAGATCCCAACGCCGTCAAAAAGGGTGAGTTCAACTACGAAAAGCTCGAACAGCTATCGTTCGATGAACGCGCTCGTCGTCTTCAGGCGAAAAAGAGTCAGACTCGCCAAGAGATGATTCGCAGTATGGAAGGTCTCGTTCAGCGGAAGGGCGGCGGTGGACGTTACACGCGAATGGCCAGTATCTACTTCCGTCTGGCTGAGACCTACTGGGACGAGACCCACTACCAGTACTTGCTGTCTCGCGACAAATACAACAAAGAGATGGAGGCCTTCGAAAAGAAGATTCGCTCGACCAAACCGACTGAGCCTGTCGAGAACTACCAGCGCTCCATCGAGTACTACGAAAAAGTCTTGATGCAGTTCCCGAACTACCGCCGAATCGATGAGGTGCTCTACCGTCTCGGTAAAGCGGCCCTGAGCCAGGGCAAAGCCCTGGGCGATAAAGTTCTCAGTAACAAAGGTGTCCAATATCTCAACCAATTGGTGCAGAAGCACCAGCGAAGCCGCTACATAGCCAATGCCCACTTGGCCTTGGCCGAGCACTTTTTCGACAGCAACAACTTGACGCTGGCGAAGATGAACTACGAGCAGATCGTTCAAAACTACAGCAGCTCGCCGATGTTCAACTACGCGCTCTACAAGCTCGGTTGGGTGTACTTCAACCTTCGTGAGTTCCCACGAACGGTTGAGACCTTCAAGGCCGTGGTTCGTGAGATCTCCAAGCTCAAGGGCAAGGCGTTGACCTTCCGCGAGCAAGCACTCAAGGACCTCATCCCCGCCTACGCGGAACTCGAGCGCGGTTGGCCCGAGGCGAAGAGCTATTACACCAAGGTCGAAGGCAGCAAAAAGATGTGGCAGCGCCTCGAGCGCTTGGCGCGAATCTACGTCGCCAATGACAAGCAAGATCTTGCCATTGAGCTTCACACCCACTTTATCGACAAAAAGCCGATCGATCCGCGCTGTGTCGATTGGTACGAGACCATCATCGACATCTACCTGGGACTCGAGGAGTTCAAGGGCATCGAGGGTGCGATTCGCAAGTACTTGGCCTTCACCGACGAGCGCACCAGTGCCTGGGTCGCCGCCAACAAGAACAACAGCGAGGCCATGGAGAAGGCCCAAGAGTTGGGTGAAAAATACTTGCTCTACATGAGCAACTACTTTCACCAAAAAGCTCAGAAGGTCGAAGACGAGACTAAGAGCCTTGACGCGGCTCGAGACTTCTACGTCAAGGCAGCGAGCGACTACAAAGAGTTCGTTCGCCGCTACCCGAACAGCAAGAAGGCCTACATCGTTCAGTTCTACTACGCTGAGATTTTGTACTTGCAACTCAAAGACTACGACAACGCGCGAAAGCAGTATGTTCGGGTGATTGAACTCGACCGCAAGGGTGAATACCTCGAAGACGCGGCCTTGGGTGTCATCTACTCCGTTGAGCAGTTGCTCAAGCAGACGCGGGCTCGCTACGACTATGACAAAAAGACGTGGGTTCCAGACCAGACGGCTCCGACTTTGTTGGCCGTCGAGACCACAGATGGCGCGAGCTCCGTCAAAAAGACCAAAAAGCGCAAAGGCGAAGAGGTCAGTGAAGACGAGATTAAAAACGCACAGGTCCCACGCAAGCGTCAGACACTGCACCCCTTGGAAAAAGACTTCATCCTCGCAGCGGATAAATACGTTGACCTGATGGAGTCGCTCAAGCGTGACAAAGGTCCCGCGTGGATGAAGCGCAAGAAAAAGGGTCAGGACGTGCCAGGCATTATGTACCTTGCCGCTGCGACCTACTACGAGCGTGGTCAGTATCCTGAGTCCATCCAACGTCTCGAGATCGTCTATCGCTACAACCAAAAACGCGTCGAGTCGGAGATCGCGGTCAAGACCTTGATCGATATCTACGCACGCGAGAAAAACTGGGTCAAGATTGAAGAGTGGGCTCGCAAGATGCTCAATCGACGCAAGAAGAAGCTCTTTAAGAAAAAGGATCTGCGTAAGTACGTGGCGATCAGTGTCGGTGAGCAAGCTCGTGAGCTCGCTGAGCGCAAAGACTTCGATGGTGCCCACCGCAAGTACGACACGATTTTGAGCGAGTTCCGTCGAGACGAGCCTGAGTTGGCGGCGATTTCGCTCTTTAACAAAGCTGCGATCTACGAGATCCAGAAAAAAGAGAAGGATGCGATTCAGACCTACGAGCGCGTCGTCAAAGAGTTCAAAAAGTCCAAGGTCGCTCCGGAGGCCATGTTCAACATCGGCATGATCTACGAGGCTCAGACGCAGTTCAAAGAGGCTGCCGCTTCGTTCTTGAAGATGGCAAAGATCCGCAAGAATGCTGATGCGGCGCAAGCGCTCATCAACGCCGGGGCTATCCTCAAGGCGCTGCGTCAGTACGGGCCCGCGACTAAGGCCTTTACAGCCTTCATTAAGCTCGCGCCGAAGATTGAGTCAGGACCTGACACCAAGCGCCTGCAGGCCTTGGTACCCGACGCCAACTTAGAGATTGGCCGAGTTTGGGAAAAAGCCGGCAACATCAAAAAAGCGATGAAGTCATACGCGAATGTCGCGAAAAAGTTCAAGGCTCGTCCTGATCTGCAGGTCGAGGCATTGGGCCGCATGATTAAGCTCTACGTTGACCAAGACGCCAACGCTAAGCGAGCAAAAAACAAGAAGAAAATCGTCAAGGCGATCAAGAAGATTCAGACCGCCTTTGAGAAGCCAGGAGCTCGTAAAGGCAATGCAGCTTACTACTTCGCTATGGGGCTCTTCCAGAGTTCTGAGTTCCTCTACAACGATTTCCTCAAGCTGACCTTGCGGGACGTCAAGAACATGAAGAGCCTCAAGCCGATGCTGGAAAAACAAGCCAAGGCGCTCAAGGCAGCCGAGAAGTCCTACTTCGAGGTGATCGACGCGACCGCTGCTGGCCAGGGTAAAGACTTCGCAGCTTGCGCAGCCTTTAAAGTGGGGCTGCTCTACTACACCTTCAAAGAGGACCTCTTTAACGCACCTCTACCGAAGGTGGTCCAACGAGCCGCTGACGCTGGATTTTACCAGGTCGAAGAGCGCTACCGTCAGGCAATTGAGCAGGTAGCGGCACCCATCGAAGAGCAGTCGCTCGTCGCGCTTCGCGGAGCTATCCGGACTGCGCACAACCTCGGTGCATACAACCGCTGCTCTCGTCAGGCAGGCGAGTACGCTGCGAAGGTCAACCCGAGCGAGTACCCAACGGTCGAAAAGGATCCGAACTTGCCCAAAGCGACCACGGCTCTCAACCCGAACAAGACGACCAATACGTCGACCTCCGCCGCGTTCATTACGCGCGTGCGTCGCGGTAAGTTCACGGTCGACTTCAAGCCCAGCAATATTCAGGTCAAGCAGAAAAAGGCGGCCAAACGCCAGTATTGATCCCAGGACGTAACGACTCCGCTCAACCCTGTTGAGCCCCCTTGAGGAAATCGCGATGAAGCTGTTTACACACCGCACCGCTGCCCTGTTCGCCCTGATGGTCTTTTCGGCCCCAGGTGCTGCGTTCGCAGAGGACTACCTACCGAAGCTTGAGGTCAAGGCCCAAGATCTATATCGATCCGGGCTCAAGGCTGCCTTGCGGCCGCTTCCGAAGTGCAATCCCTACCGTCTGTACAGCAAGAAAGTCACAGACGACAAAGGTAAGACGACGACCATTCGCGGTTGCTGTCCGCTCGGATTCGCCAGCTTGGGAGAGAGTTGTGCACGCATCGCGCCTGCGACCTGCGCTCGAGTCGCCATTGAAAATCCCGCAGCTTGCCGTCTTGCCCAATGTGCGAAGTACATCCGCGAGGTCGAGGTCGACGCCGTCGATAAGAAGGGAAAAAAGATCCCGAAGCTCGATAAGGAAGGCAAACCGATCGAGGGCGAGTTTGAAAAAGCGAAAAAAGAGCTCGCATGTAAGCCTTGGAAAAGTGACGGCGAGCGAGATCTGACTTGCGAACTCGACACCTACGAGTGCAAAAAAGACGAGACCGCCTCAGGACCGGTCCGTTGGTGCGTCGACTTCATTCGTAAGGTGACGACTCCAGTGCTCGGAGAAGATGGCCAACCAACGGCTGATGGCAAGACAGAGGACAAGTTTTTCCAGTGCTCGCCAGGTAGCGACGATTGCTCGATGCAAATTCGCGAGTGTACGGGCGCTGAACTCAAGAGCAACAAGTCGCTGTACGGCGAGCGAAAGCCCTGTAAAATTGGTGAGTACGTTGACCAAAAAGACGGCGGAAAATGCAAACCATACGCCTGTCCTAGCCACTGCAAAACGACCGACAACCGCTGTGCGAAGTGTGGTCCAGATTACCTCGGTGCCGCTCAGAGTTTCGAGAAGGCCTATGATGTCGATGAGCACTTCTACGAGGCCTACTTCAACCACGGAATGGCCCTGGAGCGACTCGGTAAATACACAGCCGCGATTGACGTATTCACCAAGGCACAAGGTCTCGATCCACGCAATGAAAGAGAGCGTAAGCTGCGTCTATCTGCGCAAGCGTACCTCGCTCGTGCGAAATTGGCTGAGGGCGCTCGTTTCGCCGAGGCTGGCAATGTCACCAAGGCCAAACAGTACAGAGATCAGTCGCGTTCGATTTGCGAGAGCATTCGCGGACAAGACCCTGACAACGCCATGGCCAATAATGTCTTGGCTCAGTACTGGTTGGACAACAACAACCTCGACTTGGCCGAGAACTTTGTTCGCCAAGTGTTGCGCGTAAATCGCGAGGATACGATTGCGCTGAACATTCGTGGCCTCGTCAACCTTCGTAAGCAGAACAATGATGTGGTGCGCTGGATCCTCGAGGAAAAAGTACTCGCGCTAGATCCCGCTAACCCAGAAGGGTATGCCAACCTCGGTTTGGCTTTCGTCCGACTCGGGGAGTTGCCTAAAGCCGTGGTGGCCTTCGAGCGCGCGGTGAAGCTCAAACCCAACTCGGTCCCTGCTCGTTTGAACTTGGGGGCGATTTACATCGAATACCTCAACTATGAGCAGGCTGAGCGTCAGTACCAGCAGGCGCTCAAACTCGAGCCCGACAACCTCGAGGCTACCGTTGGCTATGCGCTCGCCCTTGAAGGCATGCGCAAGCCGAAAAAGGCCGCTAGTCTCTACGAAAAAGTTCTTGCCACAGATCCCGGTCGCGCCGCGCTCGTGACGCGTCTGGCGATTATCTACGAGAAAGCTCCCTTCAATGACGGCAATCGAGCTGTCACGTATTGGAAGCGCTTCCGCAAGATGGCTCAGCTGCCGAGTCAGTCCGAGGCAAAGGCCAACAAGTTGGCGCTTGAGACCCAGTGGAAGGCTCAGATCAAAAAACGGGCACCTCGTCGTGGCTCCAAACGCCAAGCTTTCTTGGACGCACGTAGCGCGCTCAAAGACAAGCTCACTAAGGCCAAGAGCCTTTGGAAAAACGTACTGGCCATCGATTCGCGAATCCAAGCGATTGAGATGGGCATGAAGATGGAAAAAGAGGCCAAGGACGAGGAAAAGAACAAGCCTTCGTCGTAAGTTATCGGTGAAGTTGTTGTTGGAGTCAGGCAGAAATATTGGGTTTGTAGTTGCGTAGATAGCGTTCGATCGCTACCCTCTCGCACCGACAACGTGTGCCCCCCACACGATCGTCGAGACGCAGCGTGTACCTCCGGAGGCATTTGCCATGAAACGAATCATCCGCACCCTGGTCTGCTTAGCACTAGCTGGCGTGTTCGCCACCGCGTTCCCGACCCCGACTTTGGCTAAGAAGAGCAATAAAGCGCGATTTTATGACTTCAGCGATCAACTCATCGACGGTGATGTGAAAAAGCCGAGTACGATCTGGATGGAGTCCAGAACTCGAGCGAAGTTCGAGAAGCTCTTGAAGTTGAAAAAATCTTTCAAGCCCGCGCTTTTCGAGACCAGTAAAGAACCCATCCTGAAGTAAGACCTCCATCGCGATAGGCGATCGGCTCTTGACCTACTGGCGCACAATGCGTCGTGGAGTCTTCCATGCAATTTAGATCTCTACGCTGCTGCATCGTGCTCGGCGTTCTCGCTGCAACCTCGATTGGTTGCGGCAGTTCGGACAACAACGGCGGTGGCAACGGCGGCGGCCTGATCACCACCGGTGCGCAATGTAGCAACACTGGTGGCGGTTTCGGTCTGGAGTGTCAGGCCATCATCGACATTCGCAATGTCGATACGGGACTGCCCGCGCAGACCATCTATGCGGTCAATACGGGAGATATCTCGTCCACGGGCGTCCAAAACTGGAACTTTTCCATCCGGAATCTGGGCAACGGTGGCTTGGTCATCGCCAAGATGGAGCTTCTTTACGAGGCCAAATCTCCTGCAGAGGCTCAGGCGCCGGCGTTTACCTGTCTCAACGCTGCCGGGCAACCTTGTGACAAAGCTCCGTGGGCAGTGGTTCAACCCGCTGATGAAGGTGGGGTAGACGCACGCTTTACCGTTGGTTTTAAGGCCCAAAATGACGAGCTCAAGCGTGAGGCCGTGTTGCGAATCACGAGTAACGCTGAAGACAAGCAGGTCGTGATCATTCGCTTTACCACGGCCGCAGGTACGGCGAAGATTTCGGTCAAACCCGAAATGCTCGATTTTGGCTTTGTTCAGATCGGCGACGAAAAAATCGTAGAGGTCAGGGCCTTCAACATCGGCAACAGTCCCTTGATTGTTAGCGGGATGGATCTGACTACTCTTGACGGGGAACTCTTCACAATCATCGTCGATAACGTGGAGTACAAAGGTGGGACGACGGTCTCTTTTGATCCTGCTGTGACAGTTCAGAAGAACAGCAGCTTTGCGATAAAAGGGCTATACAAAGGCAAAGACGACTTGCCTCACAATGGCACAGTACTGCTCGCGACCAATGACAACTCGTTGGTGACGGATGGTGCTCCGGGCCAAAAAGCAGTCAACGTCAAGGTCAACAGTACCGGGCCATGCCTGATCGCTAAGCCACAAAATGTGGTGTTTGGCGGCACAGCCATTGGTACCAAAGGAGTGCGCCCGCTTGAGTTGAAGTCTTGCGGCGACGCCAAGGTTGAGATCACTGATGTCGTTTGGGCTGCGCCTGGGGCGGGTGAGTTCGCCATCGACTGGTCGAGCTTGAGCACAGGGGCTGGCAAGGCTCCAAATGCCACAAACCCCCTGATCATCGACGTCAACCAAAGTGTGACTGTCAATCTCACTTATCAGCCGGAGGGGGCCAACCCCGTCAAAGATGGCATTCCAGTCGCGGACACAGCGAAGATTGTATTGAGCGGCAATATCGCTACCAAGACCATGGAGGTTACCGTTGAAGGCGTTGCGGCCAACGCTGATTGCCCAACGGCGATTATCACTGTCCAAGAGGGTGATTCAGTTGTGCCTCAGACGATGCTGCACCTCAGTGGGACTCAATCTTTCGCTCCGGGACAGGGAGGCATCACCAAATACGCTTGGGAAGTGATCCAGCCCAAGGGCTCTGTGGGCTTGTTTGTACCCTCCGCTAGCGCACCAGACGTGACGTTCCAACCAAACGTAGCGGGTGAATATGAGTTTCGTCTGCGCGTGTGGGATGCAGCAGGTAAAGAGAGTTGCTTCCCAGGGGTCAAAGTCGTCACAGTACTTCCCGATGACGCGATCCACGTCGAGCTTCTGTGGGACACTCCGGCTGACAAAGATCAAGCCGATGAAGGTCCGGCAGCTGGCGCAGACTTAGATCTGCACTTCTCTCACAGCTACGCGAGCGTCTTGGACTTTGACGGCGATGGCGCCAACGATCCTTGGTTCGACGCCAAATACGACTGCTTCTGGTTCAATAAGGGACCGGAGTGGGGCAGCTACGACCCGAACGTTGATGACAACCCGAGCCTGGACCGCGATGACACGGACGGCGCTGGCCCGGAAAACCTCAACCTAACTCTACCCGAAGACGGCAAAGAGTATGGCGTCGGAGTTCACTACTTCAACGACAACGGTTGGGGGCCCTCGGTCGCTGAGGTCCGGGTTTACATCTACGGACAGCTTCAGTTCCAGGTCTCATCCAAACCGTTGACTAACGGTGATATGTGGTACGTGGCAGACATCCAGTGGCCGAGTGGCGCTATCAGCAGCAAGCTCAACGCAGATAAAAAACCCTTTTTCGTCACCCCTAAATATCCCGCGCCTGAACTCTAGGCCATTTGGATATCCCCCCTTCTGATATCAGTTCTTTTCCCTCGGAGTTCATGATGCGACGTCTGTTGATCTTTTCCCTTACCGTGCTGATGGCACTGACTGTCGGCTGTTCCGACACACCGGATGGGAGCAATGGATCGAACACCAATGGCGGCAACTCAAGCGGCGGAAGCTCTGGCGGTTCTAGTTCTGGCGGCAGCTCAGGCGGTGGATGCACCGGGGCATTTTGTCTCGAAGATGACGTTCAAATCAGCGCCGACCCCAGCCAGTTGCTCTTCGGAGACATTCCTGCCGGGCAGAGCACATCTCTCAAAGTACGGATCAAGCACATTGGCAACAGCGGTGTCTTGAAGCTCACATCAGCGAAATTCGATACTGCGACTGAAGAGTTTTCGATCGATGACTTCGAGGCGAAGAACATTAACTCTGGACAGCTTGCTGAGTTCACGGTCACGTACAAACCCGTAAAATCGGGCGCCAAATTGGTGCGCTTGGTGATCTCAAACAACGACAATGATGCCGATGACCGAGAGTTTAAGATCCCTTGTCAGGTCAAGGCTGCAGCTGGAAATCTCAAAGTTTCGCCCTCTCCAATTGACTTTGGCGCTGTCGCCTCGAAGGCCTGCAAGGATTTGACCGTCAAGGTCTTCAACAGTGGGCAAAAGCCCGTCAAGGTCGTCAGCGCCTCGCTGTCTCCCTCGGGAAGCCCTGACTTCACCATCAAACAGGCTCCAGATACCAATGTAGAGGTCGCTCCGCTGGGTTCAACAGAGTTGGTGCTGACCTTCTGCCCGAAGCCAGGCGACGACAACGACGCTACCGAACTGTCGCTCGAAGACAGCGACGGCAATCTGACCATCGTTACCGTGATCGGCGCAGAGGTGGCTCCAAAGATTTTGGTGGTCCCGCCTGTACTCGACTACGGCTCGATGCAGCTCAACGGTAAAGCGACTCGGTCCTTTAAGATCTTCAACCAAGGCATCGCCGATTTACAGGTCACTGCGATCAACGTGTCAGTCTTGTCGAAGATCAAGACCTTGACTCTCAGTGACTCCGGGCCGTTTACCCTCGAAGCGGGCAAGCAAAAGCTCATCGATGTTGAGCTTGAGGCCTCTGTAGTGTTGCCCAACGACGGGGCTCCAGTGGCGGGGATTGTCATCGAAAGCAACGACGGCAGTAAACCTCAGCTCAACGTCCCAGTGTTTGCGAAGACAGAGACTGGAAGTCTCAAAGTTACCCCATCTGACCTGCTTGATTTCGCGATTGTTGGCAAAGGCGTCAGTGTCGAGCGCAAGGTTGAACTCTTCAACCAGGGCACCGCAGAAGTCGAGGTCAAGAGCGTAACAATCGTCGACAGTAGTAACGGTGAGTTTGAGCTGGTAGCCGGTCCCTTCGTGCCCGTCAGCGCGAATCCGAGCGCTTATGTGATGAAGGCTGCGGAATACCAAAAGTTCCAAGTAAAATTCACAGCCAAAGGGCCAGTAGGCGCACAAGCTAAGGGCAAGCTGGTCATCGAAAGTGATGACCCAGATGTACCCAGCCGCACCATCACGTTGATCGCAGATCGAGCTGAAGGCAGTCAGTGCAACATCAAAATCATCCCCGGCGTCGTCAATTTCGGCGTATTGGGATACGGACAGAGCAAGACCTTGGCTGTGACCGTTAAAAACATTGGTAGCGGCTATTGCGGCTTTCAATCGCAAAAGGTGCTCGATTGCCCCAGCGGTGGTCTAGGCCCCTTTGGCGGAGGCAGCCCGGTCTGCGTCATGATTGGCCTGCCCAAGTTCCAAACCTTCGCGCCCTCGACAAAGCTCTTTAACCTCGGACCTGGGCAAAGTGGCAAGGTCAACGTGCTCTTTACTTCGCCCAACGATGGAGGGCTCTTCTCAGATCCAAAATCTCTGTTGAAGTACTTTGGCTATCTCGCCATTGAGTTCAAAGATCAGTCTACGGGCTTGACCCAGTGGTATCCCAAAGACCCATCCAAAGACACCTCGAAGTTGGCACCGAATCTCGTCGCAAGTGTCGGTGAAGCGGCCGTCAATGTGCTGCCCGATTCTGTGGATTTCGGCTTGGTCACCGTTGGCTGCAAGAGCAAAGTTGAAAAGGTCAGCGTGTTTAACACCGGAATCACTCCGGTGTATGTGACCAAGGTTGAGTTCCAGGGCTGCGGTCTTGAGATGTCGAAGGTCGGCTGGCCTGGCATCCCGAAAAAAGGTCTGGAGGTGACCCAAGCTCAACCCATCACATTTGGGGTTCAGTACGGGCCGCAAAACGTCGGGAAAGATGCCTGCCAGTTGGTCGTGACTTCTGGCAATGAGGGGCGTTGCATCGATGCTTCCGGAGTCGATACAGGCACAGGTGATTGCAAAGTCACAGCTGACTGTACAGGTGCTCAAGATGTCCTCTGTGCTGGGCAGACTTTCAGCGTCCCTCTCAAGGGTGAAGGCACTCTGCTCGACGAATACACCGACGAGTTTGAGCAGGGCGCGGGCAAAAAAGTCGATGTCCTCTTCGTAGTCGACAACTCAGGCTCCATGGGAAACGAGCAGTCAAACCTGGCGTCGAACTTCTCTCAGTTCATCCAGTTGGCGACCTTGTGGCAAAATGACTACCACCTCGGCGTGGTCACCACGGATATGAAAAACGGCGGCGATAAAGGCAAGCTTCGTGAGCTCAATGGCACGCGAGTGATCACGCCCAAGACCCAAGATCCGACAGGAACCTTCAAATCGATCGTCAAAGTGGGCACCGGTGGCTCAGCAAATGAGCAGGGACTCGCGGCGGCTAAAGCTGCGTTGACGCTGCCGAACGTCTTTGACAGCGGCAAGTCCTGCAAAGTCGACACCGATTGTGCGGATGGCAAATGCGTCAAAGGGCCCGACGGCAGCCTCGGTTGTGGAGGCCACAATCGCGGATTCTTACGCAAGCAAGCTGGACTCGAGCTTGTCTTCGTCTCCGATGAGGAAGACAGCTCTCCGAGCGACCTCGCCTACTACGTGAACTTTCTGTACAGCATCAAGGGCGCGGCCAACAAAGGACTTTTCCACGCTCACGCCATCGTCGGTTTGAGCTCCTCTGGCGCTGGTAGCGGTTCTGGTGGTTGCAATGCGGCCAAGGGAAGCCGCTACCTCACGGTGGCGAAGGACACAGGCGGCAAGACCGCTTCGATCTGTGACAAGTCCTTCTCTCAAAGCCTCAAGACCATCGGCGAGGTCGCTTTTGGATTGAGTCACCAATTCTTCTTAACCATGACCGCAGAGCCCTCGACGCTTAAGGTGTGGGTCAGCGGCAAGGTGTGTAGCGGTGGCGCCAAGACTTGGAGCTATGAGCCGACCAGCAATAGCGTCATCTTTGTCTCCGACACCGCTGGAGGCACTTGCATGCCGAAAAAAGGCGATAAGGTGAAGATTTATTACAAGACCCTCTGCTTTCCTTGATTTGCAGAGATTTGCTATCCATTGGATATCTTCGGCAACCTGATCCAATATACGCACGACGCCAAGTGAGGCGTACATTTAGCTAGGTAAGGTGAACCATGACAGCACGCCCCTTGTTCCGAGCCGCATTCGCTCTCGCCACAGTCTTCTCTCTGCTGAGCGGTTGTGGCTCCAGCAGCACATTGGAACTCTTCCCTCAGGTAGAGTTCACAGTGGAGGGGCAACCGGGGCGAAGCACATGGGAGTTCTCACCAGACACCACTCGCGGCCAGTTGACTCAGCAGGCTGCAGTGCTCGTGCTTAACTCTGGTGAGGGGCAGCTCGACATCTCTGAGGTGAAGTTTGAGACGGAGAACCCCTTTCTCAAGCTCATTTACCCCAAAGGTAAGCCCAGCTTTCCGGTTGCGTTGGGATCCAACGACCGTCTCAATCTGACGGTTCGGTTCCAACCAGATCCGAACATCGAAAACAATGAAAGCGCCACGCTGACCGTCAAACACAATGACGACGATAAGCCAGACATCGTCATCACCTTTTCCATCGACCTTCAAGGTCCGAAGGTGGTGCTCAAGCAAAAAACGGCTCAGTTCATTA
>PBTG01000087.1 GCA_002726535.1 Myxococcales bacterium
CTCCAACGACGCTCCACCTGGCGCTATATCCGCTCCACCGTGGGCCAAGGCAGTTTTTGAGTTGCGCGAGGGTCACCGCAAGTTGCACTTGAAGATACGCTACTGAGGCGTTCGAGATTCTTGCAGCCTCAGTGCTCCTCTCGGTGATAGCGACCCTCGTGGAAGCACGTGAGACTCGAGGTAGCGAAGAGCCCTGGGCGATGGTCGACTAGGGACTTGCGCGGAGCCAGCGAGCCCTTGTCGCTCCAACTCACGTGGTGAAGAGCAAGACGCGACAGGAAGTTCACAGAGCTGGCCCAGGGCCCCTAGCAAGCGCACTGTCTCATAAGCCTCAGTCGGACATCCGATAGCAGGCATAGCCCAGTGCAGCCCAGCCGAGCAGAAATCCAGCGCCGCCAATGGGCGTGACCATACCGAGCCTGCGCACACCCGAGAGCACCAAGGTGTACAGGCTCCCGGAGAAGACCAAAATTCCAAAAACAAACGACCAACCGGCCCAGTTCAGAGACTTTTCGATCCCCTCGGCACCTACACCCGCGACGCTCTTCAAGGTCAAAGCCACCCAAAGCAGCACAACCGTATGGATCAAGTGGTAGCGGACCGCCGTTTGCCAAATTTCAAGATCAGCGGCACTGGCCCAGCGCTTAAGCCCGTGAGCGCCAAAGGCGCCCAAGCCCACACCAATAAAGCCCATGACAGAGGCCACAATCGCGAAACGCATGAATACTCTCCTTGGAGGCTGAAGCCCCTATTTGGGGGCACGCGACAGTTGTCGTAGCGCACGCTTAGCTGCGTAACGGACCGCCAAATCCGGATCACTTCGTAAAGCGCGAATGACCTCAAGAGCTGCTTTACCTTCAATCCGCCGCAGTGCCTCAAGCGCGCGGAGGCGAACCGTAGGGCCTACGTCGCGCAACGCAGCCCGTAGCGGGGCCGCTGCCTGCGGCGTCGCCAACAAACCGAGCGCGACGGCCACATGCCCACGCACTCGACTCGCACGGTCATGCTTAAGAACCTCAATCAAGGTCGGAGCCAAGGAGGCGTCGCTTAAATGAGCACAGCTCTTGGCAACCTCCGCGCGGACATCGCGGTCCGGCTCCTGAGTCAGTGACCGCTTCAAAAAACGTCTCATAGAGGCGCTCGAATCGAGCTTAAGCAGGGTCATTAGAGCGGGTACTTGCCGACGAATGTTTGGCGACTCATGCCAACCGCTGGCTACGAGAGCGTCGACCGCACGCTTGGGGTGCCGACGCAACAACGCGATGAGTCCCACTGTTGGGCGCTGCGTCTTTAACTTGACCAGTTCGGCTCGCAGATTGGGATCGGTCGACAATTGATGGTCTTGATAAAATCGGCGCCGAAGCGTTCCAGCACTGACTGCACCAGAGAGCTCAGGAACAAGTGGGCCTCGCGCGCTGGCCTGAGTCGAAGCCTTCGGTAAAGGAGCTTTGAACTCGGCGGATCGATGCGACGTACTCGACGGAATCGATTGGACGCCACTTGTAGAGTCCTCGGCGGTGGTGGTTAGGTGGTGGCCCTGAGATCTCGTTGGAGCCTGCTCACAAGCGCTCAACGCAACCAATACACATGTACAAACAACTACTCGGGGCTGCTTGGCCATCATCGGGACTCTCCGCTGAGAAAGTCTCCAAGACCAGGTACACGTTTGGCCGCATTGCGTGCCATTCTTCGCGCGGTCGCGAAACTACGCTCGTCATCGAAAAGCTCGTGATAGGCGAGAGGTCGGTTGGGGTCGAGCACTGGCTCGATGACGTACGCGCTTCGCAATCTCGCCAAAGAACGGGAAGCAAAGCGTGCAGACCATCCAGCCTGACGAATACTCGAGTCAGCACCGAAAGAATCAAGCAGCGGCTCAGCCGTGTGTAATTGGACCAAACGACGGCGCATAGCGTCTTCGAGCGAGCCCAGCAGTCCCAATGCGTCGATGCGAAAGTCTGTGACCAACGCGGCAGCGACGGAGGTCACGGCTGAGGCGTCCAATACACCTTCTTCATGCAAGCAAAGCGCGACCTGTAAGGCGTTGAAAGTCGGAGTCACACGCCCCTGATAGGCATCAAAACGCGAAGGTGGCGAGCGTCCATCGAGATGGATAAAGATGCGGCGAACCGGATCTTGCCTCGGCAGTACGCTGAGTGCCTCCAAGATCGAACGGATTTCGTCAGGATAGGCGCCGCAGTGATCTAAAAAATCTCGCAGCATGGTCGCATCGACTCGTCGAGACAGCGCGTCTGTGTACAAGCAATAGATCAACGCATCGACCTCTGCGTCGTCCCCAAAGCAATATTCTGCGGGAGTCCCACTTTGCTCCGACAACCAGAGCCGGGTCTGCAAATGCGCAGCCAATTTGTAAGGCACCTGCGCTCGGAGTGAACGTAAACGTACGAGTCGAGCTCCAAAGTCTTTCAATACAAGACGGTCGCAGCGGACTTTATGGAGTTCAAACATGGACTCAATTTTGGACCTCAGTAAGGTCGGTGAGCCGCTGACCACGATGATCGAGGCTTCTTTGCGCTCCGATAGCAGCCGTAACAGAGTGCGCATACCCGGAACGACTCGCTTGTCTGCCGCTCCTTCTGTAGCTGCCCGCCACAGACCGCGAGGCGTGTGAAAGTCCGTCTGAACGTAGGTCTTATCGAGGTCCCATCGATAGGCCACCGGCGCGCTCTTCGTTGCGTTCACGAAGGCTCCTTTGGCACTTGCTCTAAGGCCAACTCAAGCGCTTGCAGCAGTTCTCTGTCGACGCATTTTGCCGCCAGGCGTACGCCGTTCTCTAAAGCGAGTTGCGATGCATCCGGTTGAGTCACAAATACCAATTGCTGAAGACCCAATATAGGCGCTCCGCCATAGCGTTGAAATTCGCTGACCTGCTTGAGCATTCCCACTCCGCTGGAGAGCAACCGCAGTCCGGCTCGCCAAGCGAACTTACTCCGCCAAGCATATCTCGCAGCCTCAACGGTCAACTGCGTCACGCCTTCCAGAACGCCGCGAACCGCGTTCCCTGTGAAGCCATCGCAGACGACCACGTCCGCGAGCCCGCGAGGGATGTCGACAGCCTGGATGTTGCCGACAAACTGAATGTCGGTGTGAGTTTGTAGCGCGCGATACGCCTGCGTGACCGATTGAGGTCCTTGATCTTGGTCTCGCCCAGTCGACAGAAGAGCAACCTCTGGGCGCCGAACACCACTGACTACCCGCGAATATGCGCCCCCAAGAGCCGCCCAACTACGAAGCTGCCGCGCATTAGCTGAGGAGTTTCCGGAGACATCGAGAACCAGTGCGAAGGGATCATCGCTCGAAGATCGAGCCAGCGTCGGAATGACGGCCGCCATCGCTGGAGCGATGTCCGCTCGAATCCGTTGGCAACGTTCGGTAACAACTTGCCAAACGACCGACTCTGAAGCGGCGGTGACCAATGCGTCGCCTTCGCCTTGCTCCAAAAGCGAAAGGCACAAAGGCAACGTTCGATGGAGAACCCGGTGCTCAGCGAGGTGGTCTCCGGTGTGGGGGGGATAGTCGATCGAAGTGCCCACCAGACGGAGATTCGCGGGATCGTAACTGAGTGTTGCGAGGTGGGCATGCAAGACGGGCGCATGACCAACCAGCACGATCTGTACTCGCCTGGTGAGCGACAAGTCAGCTGCTACACGCAGCGCCCTAAGCGGCGAATCTACGCCGCCGTAGCTGTCGATGACGATAGTGGGCCGAGTCGGCATACACGCTCCTTAGCTCAAGCATCGGAGCCCGCGCGCCAGACGTCAACGCGAAGCGCAAAGATTGAGGCACGCTTGGGCGTGATGCTCTCTCGTTGGGAGACTTAGTTCATCACCAAGAATCCGCCGGCAAGCCCCACGAGTGCGTACAACTCGGGAACTCCAGTGGCGAGCAAGGCTTGGCCCTGGTCCATCTGACCGTTATTAATACTCTTGATACAAGCAGCAGCGGTGCGAGCCTGGCCAATGGATGAAAACAGGCATGGCAGCCCGCAGATGATCCCAGCTAAGGTCACCTTAAACATCATCGCCGGATCGTCAAAGCTAGTTTTGATGTTGCCGATCATCAAAAAGGCGATCGCGAATGCGTAGAGCCCCTGCGATCCAGGCATCACGGCAGGGATAAAGGCTGAGCCTCTACGCTCCTGCTCACAGGCCGCGTAGGCGGAAAGTGAAATGCTCAGGGCGTAACCAGAACTCAGCATTCCGACACCGATAACGATGAACGCAGTGAAGAGCATCAGTCGATCACCAAAGCCCATGGCTGACGCAGCAGCGGCGCCCTGAGCGAAGACGGGAGAGGCGACGAGCGTCGCGAGCAGGGCCAGCAAAATGCGAAGATGCTTCATATTGGGTTCCTCAATGCGAAAGAGAGCGACAAGGCTCCAGGGATAGAATCTTAGACCTTGCCTTCACGGCGAAGCGGACTGTACCAGTGCTGCCCCCCGTCAAAGCATTTGCTTCCAAATTCAAGAAAAATCAAACGATTCGTATGTATATAGAGCGACAAAAGCGCTAATAGATACACGAAAAAGTGCCCCACGACCGCGATCAGAATGGTCACAATGGTCGGAAAAAGCGCTGAGATTTGATTGACCACCATCGCCATAATCGATCCCGACAATGCGATGCCAAACAGACGCATATGACTCATGGTGTCCTGGCCGAAGCCAGTCACACCCGAGTAGAGCGTCCAAGCCACATTTGGAACGTGTGCATCGCCAAAGACCCGCTCTGGAAAGACACACCATGCCATGCCACCGGCGCCGAGCAACCCATAGCCGAGGTAGGTCAATATCTGAGCGACCATTTCGACACCTGTCGGCGATTGCGAGCGAATGAACAACGAGGCCACCTGCTCGGGGCTCGTACTGGCCGCTACAGTGGAGACCACACCCAATGCAAAGAGTAAACTACCGGTAGCGTTGGTCCGCCAGCCGCGCTGCCAGATAGCCGTGGCATAACTCCAGGTCATCCCGAGCATGCCAACCACCAAGCTGAAAATAAAACTAGCCATCGGGTCTGCAGCGAGCATCGTCGGTGGATGATGTCCCGGTAGGAAATCGTCCTGGCCGACGATGAGTCCGAAGTACTGCCCTGCCAACATCCCAACGAAGATGCTGAAGATTCCTGTAATCGTGAAGACGTTACCGAAATCTGCGTTGCCACGTCTCTTGAGCCAGAGCCCCGTGATAAGCAGCAATAACCCGTACCCCCCATCCAATAAGCACAACGCACCGAAGACCATAAACAAGGGCCCCACCACAGGGGTGAAATCTTTTTCCCAATAACTGATGCCTGAAAAGGAACGGACGATCGCCTCGAACCCGCTGATCGTCAGCTTGTTGCGAAGTTTCACAGGTACTGAAGACTCTCGTTGTGGATCTTCGAGGCGCAACACAACGCCGAAACTCGCTAGATCCCGTTGCAAATCGAGTTGGTTTTCCGCAGGCAGATAGCCACAAACTCCAAAGAGGGTGTCATCGGTGAGCCCCTCGTCTATGGCTTCGAGCACCTGAAGCTGATCGCTCAAATCCGCCAAGCGCCCGTCGATCAGCTCAACTGCCCCGGCGAGCTCGCGCAACGACCGTTCGGTAGCCAGCAACCCAGCGCGCGCCTCTCGACGCGAACGCTTGACGTCTCGAAGTCGGACTCGAGGCAGCAAGGTCGGCGCGATCGGAAGCTTAGCCGCCTCTGGCCCGAACAAAACGACCCACACTTCGTCTTCGTTTCGGTGACTTACACCATGTGGATACTGTGCAACCTTATGGGTCTTCCAGTCGTTACCGGTCAATCGCGCGAAGGTGGGCTCAGCTGCCGTTCCCTGCAGGGCATCGACCGCTTCAACGTCGAAGTCTCCCCAGGGCCTGAGGGTCTCAATGGTCGCATCCAGGCTGATCAGTCTCTCTTGCAACGAGAGCCGCCGCGCCGAGATGGCATCGACTTTATCGATCAAGTCTTTCAGAGAGATCTCCACCGGCGTCGAAGAGCTGGCGCTCACCGACAGCAACGCGCTGCGTACACGCCGCAAGTTCGACGCTTCTTCCAGCCGACAGTGAATGGCTATCGATTCGTCATGAGCTTCGAGCAGCGGAAAGGGCGCAATGTGCAACAAACCAGCGTCCATGACGACGTTCAAGACCTCTTCGGACTCCGATCGTCGACCTATCAAGGTCGCCTTTAGCATCCGAACAACGCTCACATTGCCCCCTGTGCGGAAGCAAGACGGGATTTGTCATCGCGGGCTGTTGCCTTGCCTTTGGCGATCTTCGCGCGGGCAACGGCTGCGACCTGTAGATCTCCCAACGCAATCTTAATCCGGCGAATGGCCTCTTTGGCCTCAGGGATCAACACCAACTCAAAGAGATTGACCTTCTGTGTCGTACGCCGCAGTTCTTGGTCGACCAAATCAAACTGCTTCTCAATGACTTGAAGCTCTGTGTGAAGGCGAACGAACTGACGGAGTTTCGGCAATGCTCTGGACAGCCAAGCCTGGGTGCCAAAGACACTCACAGCCACGCTGGGAAAGCTCACAGAGACCAAGGTTGGCACGGTGACGCCAGCCACTGTTTTGGAGCCGAGCCGCAAGTTTTCCGCTCGCGTCAGACGCGCAACACTCACCAATGTTGACTCAGCAAGCAGAGGGATGACGCTATCCCAGCCGCTTTGGAGCTTGGCGATCGCGGCGCGGCGCGCTTGAAGTTCTCTCCGAATCTTAAGTTGTTCGGCCTGCAGTTGTTCTTGCTTGAGCTTCAGCACTGGCAAGAATTGCTGAAAAGTCTTCATCTCACGCCGCATGCGCGTCAATTCGACCTTGTTCAGCTTATACTTGCGAGCCATAACTCGTGTTCTCCTGAGCCCCAAAGAGGCAGTCTTTTAGTCGCCTTTGGGCCAATACGATTCAATGAGCTTGCCGGGCAGCATGGTCTGCGCCGGCGTAAAGTGCTCGGCGAGGATCTTCCAGCCCATATCGAGTTGTTCATCCAAGAGCAGGTTGACCTTCAGATCCATCATACGGGCCTCAAAGTCAGCTCCATAGGCTAGGACCGCCTGGTCAAAACTCGAGATGGAAAAACCCATCGACTGCTGCTGACGGACCTTTCTCGAGGCGTCGTAGAGTCGAATCATGGCGTTCATCAGGGGTGCATGATCTTCTCGCGTCTTTTTGTTCACCAACTGCTTGAGGCGCGACAGGGAGCCGAATGGGTCAATGACGCCACCCTTGAGGTAAAACTGGCCCTCGGTGATGTATCCCGTGTTATCGGGGACGGGGTGCGTCACATCATCGCCAGGCATGGTGGTGACGGCCAACAAGGTGATGGAACCAGAACCCTGGATGTCGACGGCCTTTTCATAGCGAGCGGCGAGTTGCGAGTATAGGTCACCCGGATAGCCACGGTTGGCGGGAATCTGCTCCATAGCCACGGCGACCTCTTTCATCGCATCGGCGTAGGCCGTCATGTCTGTCAGCAAGACGAGCACATCTTTGCCGTCAGTCGCGTACTTCTCTGCAGCAGCCAGGGCCATGTCAGGCACCATCATGCACTCGACCACAGGGTCTGCAGCGGTGTGAACAAACAAAATAGTACGGTCTTTACTGGGCACGAGCTGCCGTTGGAAAAACAGATAATCGTCGTACTTCAAGCCCATACCACCGAGTACGATGACGTCGGCCTCAGCCTGAAGGGCAATTCGAGCTAACAACTCATTGTATGGCTCTCCAGCGACCGAGAAAATCGGTAACTTTTGACTTTTCACGAGCGTATTGAACATGTCGATCATCGGAATGCCGGTCTGGATCATCTGTGATGGGATGATTCGCCGCGCCGGATTAAAGGAAGGCCCTCCGATGTCAACGTCTTCGCAATCCTGCAAGGCCGGTCGGCCGTCTACCGGCTCACCAACACCGTTGAAGGTACGACCAAGCAGGTCGTCGGCTGAGAATTTCAGCTGTACCTGACGACCAAGGAACTCAACCTCATCGCCCGTGCTGATGCCTTTGGATCCAGCGAAGACCTGAAGGGTGACCTCGTCACCGCGGAGCTTAATCACCTGAGCATAAGTCTCGTTGCCGTCGCCGAGCCGTATCCGAGCCAACTCTCCATAGGCAATATTGTTCGCTTTGAGGGTGACGACAGGTCCGACGATCTGATCGATATGGGTGTAGACCTTTCGCATTGCTTCTCCTTAGGTCAGGCACAGAGCCTGCTGTGCTGCCTAGGCTGCGGAATCGACGGGTTTCATGCTGCCTTCGAGACGATCGAGCAGTTGCTGATATTCAGGGGCTTGGACTGCAGTGATGTTCCAATCTCGAAAGATCGAAGTTAGCTGCGTAAAGGTCTCACGCGCTTGGTCTTTGTTGGAAAAGTTCCATTCGTGCTCGATCAATCGTGCAGTCAACTGCAGTGACAATGCCGTGCGCTCCGCGCTCGGCGACGCATCGACCGGGTCGAAGGCGTTTTGCTGCAAAAACACGGCGTCTAAGAACTCTGCTCCAAGGAAGTGTACAAAGTCGTCGAGGCCAAGATCCTCTTCACCGACGACCTTCATCTGGTCACCGATTCGCTGTCCTGCGGCATAAAATGCCGCCAAGCGTTTGACCGTATCGACCCAGCCAATGAAATACTGCTTCTCCAACGAGTCGCTCATTCGGTCGATGTAGTTAGACCAACTATCAATTGGCGAGATCGCTGGAAAGCGTTTGGCGTATGAGCGAGCGTAGGTCAGGCCGAGAAAGCAGCCGACTACGGCGAGAGTCGACTGTGTCACTGGCTCTTCAAAGTTGCCGCCAGCGGGTGAGACGGTGCCAATGGTGGTGACCGATCCCTCCGTGCTGCCCAGATTGGGATCGCTAATCCGCACCAGGCCCGCCCGCTCATAAAAGGCGGCGATAAGCGACCCGAGATAGGCAGGAAACGCCTCTTCTCCGGGGATCTCCTCGAGCCTGCCGCTCATCTCTCGCAGTGCTTGCGCCCAGCGAGAGGTAGAGTCTGCCAGCAGCAAGGCTCGCAGGCCCATCTGTCGGTAGTACTCAGCAAGCGTGACAGCCGTGTATACGGAGGCCTCGCGCGCAGCCACAGGCATCGATGAGGTATTGCAGATAATGATGGTGCGCTCGATAAGTGAGCGGCCCGTGCGCGGGTCGATCAACTCCGGAAATTCTCGGAGCGTCTCCACCACCTCACCGGCTCGCTCGCCACAGGCAGCGACGATGACCACATCAGCCTCTGCGTATTTGCTGACGCCCTGCTGAAACACGGTCTTGCCAGAGCCAAACGGTCCCGGCACGCAAGCTGTGCCGCCTTCAGCGACAGGAAAAAACGCATCGACGATTCGAATACGCGTTGTCAGGGGACGCTCTGGCAGCAGTCTCTGTTCATAGGCGTCGATGGGACGCTTAACCGGCCAAGGCATGACCATGGTCAGTTCGCGAACTTCACCGGTCTGCAAGAGCTTCACCTTGGCGATTGTGTCAGCGACCGTGTAGGAGCCAGCGACAGCCATCTCAAGCACCTCGATGGCGCCAACGATGCCGAAGGGCACCATCACCCTGTGCTCGAACAAGGCCTCAGGGACGGTCCCGAGCGCGGCGCCAGCGCGCAAGCGCTGACCAACCCGTGCCACCGGAGTCCACTGCCACACCTTGGTGCGATTGAGCGTCGGCAGATACACACCGCGCTTGAGAAACAAGCCGGAGTTGTCCGCGAGTTCATCGAGGGGATTGCCCAATCCATCGTAAGTGGTCGACAGCAGGCCAGGGCCGAGTTCAATGGCCAGCAACTCGCCGGTGAAATGCACCTCAGTGCCGATGTGGATCCCGCGGGTATCTTCAAATACCTGCATGTCGCACTCACGACCGCGAATTCGAATCACTTCAGCCTTGAGTTGAACTTGGTCATCCCCCGAATCCAGGCTGATAAAAGCGACCTCGTTCATCTTGACGTTGCCGTCAAACGCCACGGTAACCATATTCCCGCTGACGCCCAGTACCTTGCCTTGGTTGCTGCTCATGGTGCTCCGTGGCTCGCGGCCTGTTCGTGGCCGACGCTGTCGATCCCGATGTTATCGCCCAGATCTATGTTGAGAATGTAGTCCAAGATCGACTTTCCGTGCTCACGGTTCCAAGAATCCTTTCGTTCGAGCAGCCGCAGTTGAAGGTAGTAAGCCATGACGGTCTCAACCGAGAAAAGATCCGGAACGGGCAACGCGTCGATATGCTTCCATTGCACATCAATCAGAGCCGTCTCACCGGCTAGCATATCGTCGTTCGACAAGGCCTCAATGACCGTCGACAACCACACAAACCGATTACCAAGACCGAGGCGAGGCTCGTCCCAGTTGCGAATCATCAAGGGGGACGAAGCGTCAAAGCTGCCCTGCATTTGCTGCAAAAACTCTTTTCGGCTCATGCCTATCTGCCGACAGAGCAATGCGGTTTTGATTTCCCGCAGGTCTACCTGAAAATGGGCCCATTTCCGTAAAAAAGGCGTCTTAGACTCGCGTGTGAGTTCATAATAATGACGCCGTAAGAGCTGGTGCTGCGCCATTGGTTCTCGAGCCCATGCAGGCAGCTCTTCAAGGTCCAACGCACACTTACGCTCGTGGAGCAGTTTGTCCTGTAGGTCTCTAACCCGAACAGAGGGCTCTGCCAGTTGGGCATTCAAACTCAAACGGATGGTCTCTTCGACGGACTCGATACGGATGAGCCGTTTCATCTCGGCGAGAGAATTATCTCTGAGTTGATCAAGACAACGCTCGACGAAGACGTCTCGAGACATCGGTGCAGACTCATCTCGACGGAGTCGAGGCAGCCCAGTGATGAGGTAGACGAGACCCATCAGTGCCTCAGTTCGCTGACTTGGATTCGCTGAAGCTCAGGGCCGAACGCAAACCGGGTTCGACCAATCGAGCCAGTTCACGAGCGACAGCGTCAGCGCTGAAATCCCAAACGAAGTGCTCGCCCTTTTTTTGAAGCTTGAACCCGTTGAGCCCAAGTTCGTCGACCAACTCAACTTTGGAGGCCTGAATATGTGCTGAGATCGCCGCTTCAACCTCTGCTCTAAGAACGGGGTTGATCGTCGCAATAAAGCCGCCGCTTTCATCTTCGAGATGCTGCAATACACCGTCGAGGACACGGCCGATGAGCGCGCTGTCTTGCAGAGCCTTGGAAGCCGCCTCAGATGTCGCGGGCATGATTGCTTGCGTACTCAAGCGCTCCTGAAAGCGAAACACAAAGTCTCGAGCGGCCATCTTCAGTTCCGATTGCAGGCGTTTGTTGATGGTGAGCGCTTCTCTTTCAGCCTGTTTTTTGATCGTTTCAGCCTCGGCGTGAGCATCAGCCAGGATCTTGGCAGCTTCAGTCTTAGCATCGTCAACGATACGTAGCTTTGCCTGTTGGCCAGCATCGACTCCATCTGTCTTGATTTTCGCAATTAAGTCGGCAATGCCACTGGTGACCTCGGACATCTGGACCTCCGAATCAACGAGCGCCGGGGTCTCCTCAGTCTCATCTCGACCGGGGCGCAGAAGTGCGAGCGGGCATACTCCAAAGAGCGGTCAAACGCAAATGATTGAGTGAATCTGACGATTTTTTTTGCGGTCGCCGTCAGCCAAGTGACTAGAAATTCGATGCTATGGCAATTCGAGCTCAGACCACGACGGCAACTACAGGCGATCTAAAGCGTCGGATTTGCAACCGGCGGGTCTTGCAACTTGAAGCTTTCGTCCATCCGCAGGTGCAAGAGTCGGACATGCAAGGGCCCGTTGCGCAGCGCGAGTTCTTCGACCGGCTGATACCCAAATGCGCCAATGAATCCCTCGTGTCCATCGAGGATATGCAGATCGAGGTCCTCAAAAGGGGCCCAGTGATGTGACAGATCGCGATACAGATCTGTCACATCTTTCCCACCGATGCGCTCTCCATAGGGTGGATTTGTGACAATCATCGTACCGGCGGGCGGAGCATCCATCCGCCGAGCGTTGACTCTGCTGACTTCAACCAGCTTATCGAGCCCGACCCGCTCCAGATGGGTTCGAGTCGCCCGCAACGCAGTGCGGTCAAAATCGGCAGCGACTACAGAGGGCAATTGTGCGTTGGCGATAGCCTCTTTTGCGTCGTGCTGCGCCTGCTCACGCTCCTTCTCCAACAGAGCTTGAAGCGATTGTCCATGGTGAGGCCATCGCTCAATCGCGAAGTCCCTCATCGCGCCTGGAGCGATGCCCAGATGCAGCATCACCGCCTCGATGATCAAGGTCCCAGAGCCACACATTGGATCTAAGAGGGGACACTTGCCGTCCCAGTTGGCCGCTCTGACAATCGCTGCCGCAAGCGTCTCTTTGAGAGGAGCCTCGACCATATCGACTCGGTAGCCGCGACGATGCATAGCCTCGCCGGAGATGTCGAGGTAAACGCCGCAGCGATCGCCACGGAAGCGCAGGACAACCCGCACGTCAGGATCCTCCAAATCTACGCTAGGTCTCTCACCGATTCGATTTCGCAATTGATCGCAGATGGCGTCCTTGGCCTTCTGGGCGGCGAAGACGTGATTTTTAATACCAGGGCCTCGCGGCGCTCTCCCTCGACGACTGGGGGCCTCAGGACTCCCTGGCAGAGCCCCTGTGGCGTGAATCGCGATGGTGTGACGATCGTCGAGCCAGCGGCGCCAATCGATCTGGCGGATTGAGCGATAGAGGTCTTCAGCGTCGCTCGAAAAACAATCATCGACTGCCAAAAGAAGCCGTGTGGCGATCCGTAGATGGACCAAGGCCTTCGCCGTCGCTTTGGTGTTAAGGTCGAGGACGACGCCGTCGCGCCGAACGTGAACGATCGTTAACCCCAGTTCACGGCATTCTTCCGCGAGTAAGTCAGCGGTTCCCTCCGCAGCGGTAGCGAGCACTTCCATGTCGAACTCCCAGGCGCATCTTTGTCTGCGTCAACGATCCGTCCAGGCGAAAAAAGAGGCCAATGCCACGGAACTGATAGCCACCACCGCGGCCAAGATGAACCATCCATAGGGCGTCTGCTCGGCGGCGCAGACTGCACAGCCAGCGATATAGGCGATATTCGTGCTCAAGAACACCTCTTTATTCTGACGCTGCTCAGGCCACGGCTGGTGGGACTGCGGAGGTCGAGTCCTTCGGCCACGCTGAAGGAGGAGTCTCTAGCGCATGCTCAAGGACCTCGTCCATCCGCGACACAAAGACAATCTCGAGTTCTTGCTGAGCTGACTCGGGAATATCGCGTAAATCACGCCGATTTTTCTCCGGAAGCAGGACCTTTTTGACGCCACCGCGCAACGCCGCCAAGACCTTGTCCTTGATGCCGCCCACTGGCAAGACGAGCCCTCGAAGGGTCGCCTCTCCTGTCATTGCAACATCAGCACGCACCGGGATGTCTTTGAGCAAGCTAATCAGGGCGGTGTACATGGTGACACCAGCACTGGGACCATCCTTAGGGATGCCCCCAGCAGGAAAGTGAACGTGCAAATCGTTGTCCTCAAAGGCGCTTCGCTCGATTCCATACTCCTGCGCCGTTGCCTCAACCATACTGAGCGCGATCTGAGCCGACTCTTTCATGACGTCACCGAGTTGACCGGTGAGCCGCATTTTACCCTTGCCGGGGACTTTGGCCGCCTCAATGAAGAGCAAGTCTCCGCCAGCGCGAGTCCAGGCCATTCCAGTGGCCACACCCGGTCGCTCGGTGCGCTCCACCGTCTCGGGCATGTAGCGAGGGCCGCCGAGGATCTCTTCGAGATCTTCGTCTGTCACCTCACGCTCTGAGTACTCCTCTTTGACCACGCCCACGGCGACTCGCCTGCATACGTCTGCGGCTCGGCGCTCTAGGGTACGTACACCGGCTTCACGCGTGTACGCAGCGATCACCTTGTCGAGGATATCATCGTTGATCGTCACCTGTTGTTCGGTCAGTCCGTGCGCGACGATCTGCTTGGGAATCAGGTGTCTCCGCGCGATATTGACCTTTTCCTCGTGTGTGTATCCGCTGAGCTCAATGAGTTCCATGCGATCGAGGAGAGGTGCCGGGATGGTGTCGGTCGTATTCGCTGTGGCGATAAACAACACCTTTGACAGGTCATAAGGAGTGTCTAGGTAGTGATCGACGAAGGTGTCATTTTGCTCCGGATCGAGCACCTCCAACATGGCCGCGGTAGGATCCCCACGCCAGTCATGAGTCAGCTTGTCGACCTCGTCGAGCATGATCACCGGATTGCATGTCCCCGCCTTTTTCAGGTTCATGATGATCTTTCCAGGCATCGCTCCGATGTAGGTCCGGCGATGGCCTCGAATCTCAGCCTCGTCGCGAACGCCACCGAGGCTAACGCGTTGAAACTTGCGTCCCAACGCCTCAGCCACCGAACGCCCCAGCGAGGTTTTGCCTACGCCAGGAGGTCCGACAAGACACAGAATCGGGCCGCGCATGTCGGCCTTGAGTTTGGACACCGCAAGGAACTCCACCAAACGGCGTTTGACCTTTTGGAGCCCGTAGTGCTCGGTGTCCAATACCTCCTGAGCGTGAGCCAAGTCCAGGTTGTCTTCGGTCTGTGTTGTCCACGGCAGATCGGCAAACCACTCCAGGTATGTCCTTGAAACCGTGTACTCAGGAGAGCCCTGTTGGATCGAACGAAGCCTTTTGAGTTCTTTGGTCGCGATCTTTTGGGCGTCCTCCGGCAATTCGTTCTTCAGTAGGCGCTCTTCGAGTTCTGCGAGTTCATCACCTTCTCCATCAAGATCGCCAAGCTCTCGCTGAATGGCCTTGAGTTGCTTGCGCAGCATATATTCACGCTGACTTTTGTTGAGTTCGCCTTTGACCTCACTGCTAATGCGTTGGCTGATGCGCAAAATCTCAACCTGCTGCATCACCAACTGCAAGGTCTTGTTGAGCATATCGACAAGGCCATCGGCCTCGAGTACCTCGACCTTCTCTTCGACCGAGACGCCCAAGTGAGTGAGAAGCAAGTACACCAAACGCGAGGGATGCTCGAACTCATCTTGAATATCGCTCGCCTTGATCTGAAGTTCTGGGACCATATTGACCAGATCTACAGCTGACTCACGAAGGCTTCTCATCAAAGCGTCGACTTGGTGGTCTTCTGCGCCGGCCTCGCTGAGCAGTTCAACCTCAGCCATCAAGAAGGGCTCTTCCTGCTCGAACGCTTTGATCTTGAATCGATCTACACCACGGATAACAACGTGATAGGTCTCTTTTCCGTTTTTGAGTACTTTGATGAGTTGGCCGGTACAACCCGCCCAATGCAAATCTTCGGGTGTCGGATTCTCGACGCTCTTGTCCTTCTGAGCGACGACGCCGATAACCGTCGTTCGATGGTCTTCGCGGCTCTCAAGCAAGCGCTTTGACTTGCCGCGACCAATGACGACCGGCATGACGGCGCCGGGGAATAAGACCGCATTTCGTAGCGCCAAGATGGGCAGTTGAGTGTGACTCGCTTGTGCTTCTTTGTTGCTCATGTGCACCTCGCCGGAGCATGGCCTGTGTGAGGGAGGCATCCGCGCGATGCCCTACCCTTGTTAAGGTACAGAAGCACGCAGGTCAGCGCGAATCAAGGGGGTAAGGGCAAGTTCGTGTGGTGTCTAAACGCCCCAATCGGGATCAGCGAGCCCAACGCCCCAATTGCGGTGGTGACAGTTGGGTGCCCACAGCGAGGTCCGCTGCTTGATCGCGCAGCTCGTCGCTGGACGTGACTGCTGCGGCGAAAGCGAGACAGATGGCCGCGCCCAAACGATTTCCGCGATGCACAAGCGGCGCGACGAAGGTCAACACTTCGTCATCGACGGCGTCCGCTTCAAACCCGACTCGTGCTTTGGATGCGAGAGCACCGAGGCACGCCAACACATCGGCCTGGTCGATCTGCCCTCGTTGACGAACCTCATCTTCTAGCTGCTGTACTTCACCTGGGTGCAAAGGCTCACCGTTGAGCAAATCAATCCACCACAAGGCGGCCTGAGACTGCGACTCGGCCATCGGCTCACCGAGCGTTCGCCAAAGCGCCCGGGCTCGAAGATAGTGTTGACGAGCTTCAGACACATCGCCGCGCCACAACGCCGCCTGCGCGCTCAAAGATCGAGCTGCCGCCACTTCACGATCCGTCAACTCTTCATCAGCGAGAGCGCTCATCTCGTCGATCAGACTCTGGAGTTCGGGCGCCTGACGGAGCAGCGCGACTTCAGCATCGACCAACAAGCGCGAAAAACGCTCCCAAGGAGTAAAATCTGTGAGTTTCAAGTCGGTCATCAAGCGCGACGCGTCGTGTAACAGCAGCGCCCGCATCGCCAATCGAGACTCAATCATACGAGCCTTGAGCTGCAGTCGCGCATCGAGGGCCTCGACGTCGAGGTCGCCCAGTAAGCGCTCTGCGGCGCCAGCGTCACCGAGTGCGAGGTGAACTTCGACCAAGGCCAAACTGACCTCGATACGCGCACGCGGGTCGCCAGCATCTCGCAAGATGATGTGCGCGCGTTCAAGCACCTTCTTGCCTTCGATTAGCGCACCTGTGCGACATTGAACCGCGGCCTTATTGACCGCAGCAGCCAACGCGCCTCCAGGCTGTCCCAACTCGACAAAAGCACGCTCGGCAGATTCAAAGCTAGCGAGCGCTTCGTCTGGCATCGATAAATCAGCTAGCACCAATCCCTCAGCTAGCCGCGCTCGCGCGATACCCTGGGCGTCATGAAGACCCTCACACAAAATGGCACTGCTGGAGAAAGCCTCCAATGCGGCTTCATGGTCGCTTTTGTCGCGCAATAGATGGCCGAGATTGAGAAGCGCTACTGCATGCAATGGGGGGGCTCCGCCCTCCTGAGAGAGATGAACAGCATTGGTAAAATGAGCCTCTGCCTCATCTTTACGCCCCTGACCACGACACAAATCGCCCAAACAGATATGGGCGTTGGCCTGGCCCAAGGCATGCTGCGCCGCGGTGAAACCACGAAGACTCTCGTTGAGTAACACCTCGGCCTCTTGCAACTGCATCGCTCGAGTCAACAGTCGCCCCACGTTGCCTGCCGCGTTGGCCAGTCCCAACTCGTCGCCCGCTTCTCTGCACAAATCGAGGAGTTCTTGGTGAAGCGCCAAGGCGGCATCAAACTGCCCCGCCAGTTCCAATAAGGCTCCAAGATCAGTGCGCGCCGCCAAAGCTTGAGCCACCAGATGAAAACGCTCGGCGAGGGCGACCAAGCTCTCGAAGAGCGTCTGAGCGGCTGTCAATTCTCCGGCACGCATTCGCCCGTGTCCCGCCACAGCTAGCGCAGCACAGGCGCCAGATTGGTCGGCGGCCTCGCTGAGCACGTCGCTCGCGCGCTCAGCAATTTTGGCGGCGACTATCGCATCGCCTTGCTCTAGACGCTGACGAGCCTGCGCCAACAACTGCAGCCCCACCTCTCGCTCTTTCATCGTTGGATTCTCTCGTGTCAGTAGGAGTGAGGGGGGATCAAGGCGACACCATACCGCATGAAATATCGATGCCCTGGCCGGTGATGGCATCACCGCCTGGTCCCATCAAAAACTCAATGTATGAGGCCACCTCTAAGGGTTTGACCATCCTGCGAATCGGTTGGCGACCAATGTACTTGGCAGCAACGTCAGAGACGGACTCGCCGGTCTTTTCAGCGCGACGGTTGATGGCCGCGCGAGCCATATCGGTATCCACCCAAGTCGGGTTGACCGAGTTGACACGGATGTTCCTCGGGGCCAACTCCAACGCCATGCTTCGCGTCAGGCCCATAAGCGCGTGTTTGGACGCGGCGTAGGCGTTGACTTGGGGCGCACCGACTCGGCTAAGAACCGAGCCAATGAAGATGATCCGCCCCCCTGGTCGCATGTGCAAACTCGCTAGCTGAGCCAAGAAGTACGTGCCCACCAAGTTGACCTCGATGACTCTGCGAAATCGTGCTCGTCCTTGCGCGCTCACATCGCTCAGTGGCGTATCTTCATGAATCCCAGCGTTACAGATGAGCACATCAATCGGGCCAAACTTAGACTCCGCCGTCGTGATGGCGTCATCGATGCTTTGTTCCTCGACGAGATCAAGTTTCACGGCGTGAGACTTTTCGACGCCGACATCCATGCATACACCGAGTAAGCGATTATACGAGCGGGCCGCCAGAGTCATGTGGACATTCTTGTCAGCCAGCAAGCGTGCAGTCGCTTCACCGATGCCCCGGGACGCCCCCGTAATGAATACATGTCTGGTCTTTGAAGCCATCGCGTCGAGCAATGCGTTCGTTGGTAACTTCATCGTGGACTGAGTCATGGAACAAGACCCTCCCTAAGCAACGTGATCTGACTCAAGGCTCAACGGGCGCGACCGGCGACGAGCGGCCTTTATTGGCTCTGAAGGCATCACCGCTTTCCCCATAGACGCTCGACCAAGCGGCGATCGCGACCGACAATACGAGCCATAGAGCGACGGCGATGTAGACGCTGTACAAGGTCCCGCGAAAGACCCTGTACATCGGTGGCTTGCGTTCGATCCGAGCGAGCCTATCGATCAACTCGGCATCATCGAGCGTGTCGGCGCGATTGTCGGTCGGCTCCACAGCGTCGAGATCGCTTGGAAGCCGTCGATCTGGCTCTATCTGCGATGAATCATCCGCTGCAGGCTCGTGCTCAACTGGCTCTTCGATGTCGTTCAGAACGATCTCCTCAACGGAAAAATATCTTCAAGGTGTGGCGCGATGCGCCCCTAGCGTGCTCTGTAGCGCGCCCTGATGCAATGCCTGATAGATATCGCAGACTCCAGGGATATCGACGCCGCACCGCCCTTCTGGAGTCAAACAGGTGTAGGTCGACTGCAAGGTGTCGCAGCTTTTACCGTTGGCCATCAAGCCTGTCTTCGGATCACATTTGGGCGAGCAAAAAGCCGGCGCAGGGTTCGGAGCCGTGTAGACCCCGTCTCCATCTGAATCTAACAAAATGGCGTTTGCGATTGCATAGGGCCGTACAGGATAAAAGTCAGGAAATCTAACCGGTTTGGGAAAGACAGAACTCACTAGCGGCACATTTGAAAATGCCATCGCCGCGACCTGTGGCAACTGCAGTTCGCCGAAGGGCACATCCAGGTACACAGGCCGCATCCAGTGCTTTTCATCGCGTCCAAGCGCCGTGACCACCACCCAACTGTCGCGAGAAGGCATCGTCACTTCAATCACGCCGTCGAAATCTTCAATAGCAGCAGGGTCGACGTCCAGCGACTGTCGATGGGCCAACTCACCGTTCATATAAATCTCAATGAGATCAATGCCGAACCAAGAGGCCGTCTGAATATTCAGGTCAATTTTGACCTGAGAGCCCGGCTTCGCGGCTGCCGTCTGTCCCGGCTCGGCACCGTTGACGGTCACGGTCAGGAAAGGCCCATAGCTGGTGACAACTCGACCTGCTCGGAGGTTTTTAGACATCTCCGCCGGGTCGATCGCGCTGGGCTTGTCGGTGCTAGATCGGATGAAGTTGCGAGGTAACCCAGGCTCTAAACTAGCTGAGTGACTATCCGAACCACCGATCGCCGCTTTAATCAATCCATGCTCTAAGAAACGGAAGTAATCTTCGAGCACACCGTTTCGCTCAGCGCAGGGTCGAATCAGGTCGTCCGCCGAGATGAGACTTGGCAAAGGTTTGTCGAGTTTGTTGACGTCAACGCGACACAGACCGATGAGGTCCTCGAGCATCGATTGGGCTTTGACCGCGTCGATCCCTTGCGCAGGGTCAGGCAGCCATTTGGCTCGTTCTTTTGGAGTTCGCTGCAGTTCGACAAGCCAAGCGTTCTGCTCCTCAGCGGTGCGCACCAAAATAGCCGTGTTGACCGCCAAGGCCAACGCGCTGCGATAACGATGCTTGCAGTCAAAGAGACGCTCATCGGGAGTGCATGAGGCCAAGTCCCAATATTGCTGGTCACCTTTTTTGAAGGCTGTTCCGAGCAGAGCCGGCGTCTCCTGTAGCTCAGGCAGTAGATCAATCTCCGGGCAAGCGAGAGGCAAAGCGGCCCTCGCAGCAGCCTCATCGACCGCGCCACTCTGAGCGTCGACGCCGGCTGTGTCGATCCGGATTAGGCAACGCTCGAAGACCTGCACCTCACGCACCGAGGGCGTCCGCACCAAGTCAAAGCGTTTGGCGTTGAAGACTTCCATGGCGTCGTGATCGCAAGTGACGGTTCGAAAGACTTGCGTGTCGACCTCACGCTCGCTCTCATTGGCACTGCGGTTGCGGCTCAAGGTAAATGGATTCAGGCCAATGGCGTCGGCCCATCCCAAGAACCCGTCTCGAGGGTGAGCGATGATCGTGGTCGGTTTGTCATCGGCGTTGTCGAAACCGCTCCTCTCAAAGACCATGGTGTCAATCAAGCGATCCGACGACATGCAATACCAATCGACTGAGCCATGGCTCGGCACATCGAGCTCTTGGTACTTAAAAGGAAAACCGATGTAGTGGCCAATATCGAGCGTCGACACCTCGACGCCAACGACCGCTTTGAGCCAGGTGTCGAGGTGCAACTCACGCACCCAAGGCATCAAATCGGTCACCACGTCATGGTCGGTGGCCGATACATAGTCCACGCCCTCGGCGACGATCGTCCGCACCCGATGGTCGAGCGCCATACCCGAGTCAAAACTCGGTTTTTGATGGAGGTGAAAGTCCCCTGTAACCCAACCAGGTGTTTTGACCTCGTGAGTGAGTTGAGCGCTCACCGTGCGGTGCTGGCCACTACTGAGGGTAAAATCAGCGACCTCAAAGAGGCTGTATTCGATGCCATGGCTGACGACGAGTTGATATCTTCCAGGTGCGATTGGGATGTCGAATGAGCCATCTTCGGAGAAACTCACCTCTTGAACTCCGGTACCAAGACGACCCTGACCAAGGTACACCCGCCTGTGAGCGTCGCGCTCAAATGGCTTGCCCTGAGCATCAAGAGCCACCAGGGTGGCTTTCGAAGGAATTTTCCCGCCGCTGGCGTCGGTGGTGTTGATCAGTACCCTCGCTGGGGTTGGCAACGAAGGCAGTACGACTTTGGTTTGGTCAGCCTCCATCGACAGCGCGATCATGTCACTCAAGACCACACCACCTTCGTCTTTGGCGACGACTTGATAGCTGCCAGCTGGCAACCGAGCGCTAAAATCACCGTCTTCAACCGCGTCCATACCGACGTCGGCGTCAATAGCCAAGACGACTCCCGGCGTGCCGCTGACCTTGCGATTGGCCATCACCAGCTCGTCGATGCTCTTCCAGGCGCGACCTGGCTCCGGATCATTGAGTACGATCACGTGAGCGTTGGTCGCCGCTGCTCCGCTGTCTCGCCATCGAACAAAGCCTTTGATCTGCCCTGTGGGCACCCCACGGTGACGCCAAATCTCGTTAACCACACTCGCTGCATCACCTTCGCCGACGGCCAAAAATCGCTCGTATTCAAAGATGCGATTGGCGTCGCATTCGGCATCGTCCGATGTGTCCTGCAGACATTGCTTGGTCGCTGAGATGAAGGGCGTCGCGGTCGATGTAAACACCGGCACAGCGACCTTCGGCTCTGGGTCGTTAGGATTGGCCTTCACCGTGTAATAGGCGTAACTGACGTCCCCACCCACAGCGGCGACGTAATCGAAGATAAAAGGCTTGGCGAAGGTGTCGCGCCCCTCAAACCAGGCCTCCCAGACAGCCTGGGATTGATCGAACCCGTTGCCTGGCACGAATTGCTTGTTGTGTTTGCCGAAGAAAACAAAGTCGCCGCCGCCCATGCCGCCAGCTTTTTCGCTTGACTGCGAGATGATGAAACTGTCGCCAAGGATCGTGGTGATCACCCCCTCGTCGCCTTTGACGTTGGTCATCTGCATGATGCTTGAGCAAGCGCAAACGTCGCAACCAGCGCTATTTTTCTGCAGCGCCTCGCACGTCAGGTCACAGGCGCTCGCCACATCCGGACAGCGACACACACCGATTGGCTTGTCTGCGTCCGGATAGACACACTCAAGGCCTTCCTCGCACTTTTTCGCCTTGGTACACGTGCCGACGTCACCGACCGAATCGGTCATGATGATGCGAGTCTTCATCCGAACGAACGACTCGCCAGGGCGAACCGTGTAGTCGGTCACAAAGCGGACGTTGGCCTTGATGTCTTTGAGTTGAAGAACGTCTTCAAGAAGTTTCTTGTTGTCACGGATCACGTACAGGTCGTGGAGCATGGCGTATCCGCTGCCTTCAACCCGAACAGTCGCCTCTTTGCCATCACTGCCGTCATTGACGACGCTGACTTGGCTGTCGAGCGGCGCGGGCGTCAACAAGTTGGCGAGAGGAAAGACCTCTGCGAAGCGATCTCGGCCTTTGCCTTCGGGAAAACGGCCATCTTTGCGCCGCACGTCGAGGTCCACCAAGCTACCACCGAAGAGCCCCGGTCCCCAGGAGCGGGCTGGATCCAAGATCGCCGCACGCAGCTTGTCGTTCTCGAGGATAAAGTCACCGACATCACCGTAGGCAACCGGACCACCGACCAGCTCATAGCGGCTCTCAGCGCGCTTCGCTCGCAACAAATTGGGCGTCTCTTGGCTACAGGCGACGACCATCGAGGCCAAGGTCGCAAGGGCTAGAGTTCGTTGTAGACACGTGGTCATAGACGCTCTCCCCCGCTTAGTAGCGCATCATGATTTTGAAGAGCAACGAGTCGTTATCGAAAGGTTGACCGTTCATCTCGCGGCGATGGTCGTACTGCAACCAGACCCGAAAGAGGTTGCCCATCAACGCGCGACCCACCGCAGCGCTGACCCAGAGTTCATCGTCGTTGTTGTCGACGTCGAGGTTCGGGTCGATCAACTCACCGCGCAGCGCGACGGTGAATTTGCGCCACACATAGCCCATCTCCAAGCTGATGGCCTGACGAGTCAGGCTCGCTGGGATGGTCGCCGAAGTCGTCGGCTTGTCTTTGGGGTCAGCTTGGTCACGAATCCACTCTGCCAAAAGGTGAAAGCCCTGGACTTTCACATGGAGGTCCGCAGAGTACCCCAACCCACTCGTGGCGCCGCCATTGTTGAGGTATGCACCACCGCCAACCGACAAGCGCAGTGCGCCGCCTTGAAGGTCATGCACCGAAGGTCCAAGCCGGCCCATGGGTTGGATTTGCAGGCGCGCCACGCCGCTCAATCCATGGAACTGATTGCCGTTCAAACCGCTGCTGTTGACCGCGCCCTGAAAGAAGTTGGCCATCCTGTCAAAGCCATTGTAGATGCCCAAGCGCCAGGTCAAACCGAGCATGTCATAGTCGCCACCGACGGTCAGGCCAATCTGCCGAAAGGGAGCCATGGCATCTGCGCTACGCGAACGCTCAGAGAGAGCCGCATCGGCAGAACTCAGGATTGCAGAGCGGGAAAAAGGAATGGTGCGAGCACCGAAATAGAGTTTGGCGTACTTAAATCGTTCGTAGCCGACCCACGCATCGGTGAGCCGGTTGGCAGCCAAGTCCGTGACGATCACGAAAGGGACTTGATCGGCAAACTGCCCCCAGAGCCCAAAGCGTGCTCTTGGCATGCCAAAGCCTTGTCGCTCAACCAAATCGCCGCGTAGCATTTGATTGTCTTCACCAGTCCACAGGCCAGCCCGCATCTCGATGCGCGAGTGAAAACGAATCTGCATCTCACCGCGGCTGACGACCGCCTGCCCGAGGTGGTAATTCGCATAGCCAGGACCTCCGAAACCGGCAGCGTCAGTAGCCGTGCTCTTGGCCGGCAGTTGAGCGCCTGCGTGCATCGCTAGCGTGAGCGTGAAGATCATCGCAGCTACTGCCGCCAAACGAACCTGCATCCGAGCCATTGCGTCCTCCTCGACTTGATGTCCGAGAGCCTATCGCAACTTCCCCCTAGCCGCGAGGGTCACAAGGTGCAATCGGCCATCTTTTTCCGCTATGAAGCTGAGGACATCGTCAACATGACTTCCGATGAGGTAGAGTTCAGCGACGCACAGGAGGTCGCCGATGCGCCGCGCAGAAAAAGCTCAAAAAATCGCCGATCAGCTCGAGGCGCTCTATCCCGAGACGCCGATTCCACTGGACCACAGCGACCCCTTCACCTTGCTCATTGCGGTGCTGCTGTCGGCGCAGACCACTGACAAAAAGGTCAACGAGGTGACGCCGGCTCTCTTCGCTGACGGCCCTACCCCAGAGGCGATGGCGAGCCTCGATGTGCAGACGATTTTGGAGCACATTCGACAGTTGGGCTTGGCGCCAACCAAAGCCAAAAACGTCAAAAGGCTATCCGAGATCTTGTGTGCACAACATGACGGTCGAGTGCCGCAAAGCTTCGAGGCGCTCGAGGCGCTCCCTGGAGTGGGACACAAAACAGCCTCGGTGGTGATGAGCCAAGCCTTTGGCGTCCCGGCCTTCCCCGTGGACACGCACATTCATCGCTTGGCGGCCCGCTGGGGCCTGTCAGACGGCAAGAGCGTCGAAAAGACCGAGCGAGACCTCAAACGCACCTTTGACGAGCGATTGTGGAACAAGCTTCACCTGCAGATCATCTTTTTCGGCCGAGAGTATTGCCCAGCTCGCCGCCACGACATGCTCGGCTGCCCCATCTGCGGATGGGCCGCGAGTAAAAAGGCCGTGGCCGAGCAAGACCGTAAAGACAAACGCCGCAGATAGCGCGAAAGCTCAGTCGTTCCAGCCGTCGGACTTCTTCTCCAGATCGTCGACGAACTCAAGACCCGTGGGCAGCTTTAAGCTGTTGTTGTAAAAGCCCAAGGTTATGCCACGAATACTGTTCCACTCGCTGCCACTGGTCGACACAAAGACAACCGTGCTCGTTCGATTGGCAGGAATGCTCAATGAGTGGGAAGTGGTGCAATTCAAGCTGCCGCCGCAGTTTCCGCTCCAAATGTTCGAGCCGTTGAGCGCGACGCTCGCGGTCTCTGACCAGCCCGAATACGAGGTGTAGCGCCAG
>PBTG01000088.1 GCA_002726535.1 Myxococcales bacterium
AGATGGCGCCAGTGGGCTCGTCCCGACCAAAGTCGAAGACACGAACGGTATTTGGATGGGTCAGAATCGACGCAGCTCGCGCCTCACGGGTAAAGCGGCGGACCTCTTGTTTGGAATTGGCGAGATCGCGCCACAGCACCTTAATCGCAACGGGTTGCAGCGTGATGCTGTGAATCGCCTTGTACACAGCCCCCATGCCGCCAACGCCGATCAAGGCCTCGACGCTGTATTGATCTCGAAGTAAATAGCCGGTCTGAAGCCGCCCTGGGAACTGCGTGGTCGCAGTGATCAACTCTGAGCGTGCGTTGCAATCGGCGCAGAGGCGATCGTTGGTTCGCAACCCACAGACATTACATATACGCCACACGTTCTCTCCAAGGAGGAGACAAAATTCGGGGCCAAACAGCCCCATGTATACCGAATTGGTATGCAGTTAGGGTGTAGCTCTTGTTCGGGGGGCTGTAAAGAACTGCGCTATTGATGCGGCTCGAAGCTTGCCAGCCCACGCTGTGGGGCGATACAACCGCCGAGTAAGCTACAGGAGCTATAACCATGAGACAGACGCATCATTTGACCTCTTCAATCGCCACATTGATTGCCATTGCTATGACTGTAAGTTGCTTTGGTTGTGGAGACCGTAACCTCCCCAAAGACAAGTCGAAGTACAAAACCGTCTTCACCGTACCGCCAAAACTGAAAAAACCGCTGGTGCAGGCCGCTCCAACTCCCAAACCTGCAGAGCCTGAAAAACCCAAGGTGCAAACCTGGGTCACCAAGATCAAGCCGGTCATCGCCGAAATTCAGCAAGACCTGATCCGCTGTCGCAACGAATTCATGCTGCCTTTTCAGTTCAAAAAAATGCGCCGCCGCGACGTGACCTGGGTGAGTCTCAGCGAAATGGACATCGTCTGTCGTGAGGGCACAAAAAAACGTCGCGGGGCCTACAAGCGGATTTTGTGGCTGAGCAAAGAGCACATCGGCAAGCACCCAGCGCTGGATCGCTGGATCTCGCTGGGTCTGGACCTGTCCGAGCACTTCCGGACCCTGTCTTTGATGACGAAAAAAGTAGGTGCTCCCAAGATCGCGTTGATTACCGACACCGCCAAAAAGTCCCGAGATCGCATCCTCTCGGCAGGCATGGCGATGGACAAAGAGGCCCGCTTGATCGCAGCCCTAGCCGATGACGCCAAGACAGCCGACGACCCCTCAGTGATGTCCAAAGAGCTATCGCTCGATGAGTTCAAAAAAGCTCTCTCCGAGCGCTACGATTTTTTCCTCGACGACTCACTTGCCGCCTACAAGCGCTTCGCCAGCCAATCTTGGCAATATCCGGAGATGGTCAAATACAAAAGCTACCGTCTGTGGCCTGAGCTGACCTCGAAACTCCTGCAACGAGATCGAGCTCGAATCGGAAAAATCAAAGGATTAGATGACAAGGCCCAAAAGGCGATCGAGACTTACCTCTCAAGCGTCGACAACGTCGTCACAGCTTGGCGAAACAGTACCAAGCGCTATGTGAAGGGTCGTAAAAAGGACACATGGACCGACAAAGACCTCTTCGAAAAAGCGCTCGGCAAAGCCCAAAAGGCTTGGAACAAGCAACGTGTTAAATTTATCGGCAAGCGCAGCTAAAAATCTAAAGTGGGTGGCGGCCTCAGTTTGGTTCGCCGCTTGGCTCTGCCATCCAGCGGCCGCATCGGCCAAAATCATCAACGTCCAATCGCTCGCGGGCAAACCGATCGAGCAAGGGCTATCGGGCCGAGTCGGCCTATCGACCAACATCCGCTCGGGCAACGTGCAGTTGGCCTTGGCCTCGGCGAATACTCAGGTCTTTTATCGTATCGATGAAAACATCTTCGTACTCAGCGCGAATGGTTCGTACGGCCTGAAGGGATCGCTAGGAAAATGGAGCGACGAGCCTTTCCGTGAGCGGCTTTTCGAGCACCTGCGCTTTCGACGAGACTTGACTGAAAGCATCGGTGTCGAAGCCTTCGTCCAGCATGAATATGACCGTTGGAGACGCCTGAAACTACGAGCTCTCGCGGGCGTCGGCGTGCGTTTTGACGTCGACACCTCAAAAGACAGCCATCTCGCCGTTGGATTTGCATACATGGCCCAGTGGGAAGAACTCCTCAAGCCCATCGAAGGCGATTTGACTGGAATTTATCTCGAGCACCGGCTGTCGAGCTACATCACTGGGAGCGTCAAGCTCGGCAAGCGCGCCGCGGTCACCATGACTTGTTATGTACAACCGAATCTGACGTTGTGGTCCGACATCCGCGGCCTCATCGAAGGACGTCTAACGGTGTCGCTCACCGATAGTCTCGCGCTCGCCGTCACTGGCTGGAGCGCCTGGGACACGGCTCCACCGCAAAACGTCCGCGGCTACGACATCAACACCACAGTGGGATTCACCTACGCATTTTAACTGAGGCGCTACCGTTGCCAGTCTATCGCTTGACAGACGCACTGCTTTTCCCCCGGCCTGAGGCGGCTGAACCCAACGGCCTGTTGGCGATCGGCGGCGATCTGTCCAAAGAAAGATTGCTCTTGGCCTACGCCATGGGGATCTTTCCCTGGTACAACGAAGGCGATCCGGTGTTGTGGCACTCGCCGATGGAGCGACTTGTGCTCTATGTCGATGACGTGAGAGTCAATCGAACGCTGCGAAAGACGCTACGCAAAAGACCCTACCGACTCACCTTAGACACGGCCTTTGATCAGGTGATCGACCTCTGCGCGAGCACTCCGCGAGCCGACCAAGGTGGCACTTGGATTACAGAAGACATGCGCCGTGCCTACAAAGAGTTGCACGCCTTCGGCTACGCACACAGCGTCGAAGCATGGCGCGGAGATGAACTGGTCGGCGGGCTCTATGGCGTGTCACTCGGGCGCGCCTTTTTCGGCGAGAGCATGTTCAGCTTGGCGCCCAATGCCTCGAAGATCGCGTTGGTTACCTTGTGTGCCCAACTGCGCCATTGGGACTTTGATTTCGTCGACTGTCAGATCTGGACCCCTACCCTTGAGTCTCTCGGAGCGATAGAAGAACCCAAGGCCAAATTCTTACAGATCCTCGATCGCGCGGTGTTGGCTCCGACTCGAAAGGGAAATTGGTCGTTGTCTGAGACTGATGAGCCAGACCCTCTATCCGCATCTAGATCCAAGAGCGCCCATTTCCAAGGAGATGCACATGAACTCTCTCACCCCTAACGCCGATGCTGCAGTGCTCTATGAGCGCCGCGGGCACATCGGCGTCATTACCCTCAATCGTCCAGACAACCGCAACAGCATGACGCCAGAGCTTCTTGAGGCATTTTCGGCAGCGACGCGGGCCGCTCAGGACGACGAAAAACAGGGGCTCCGATGCGTTTTGATCACAGGCAAAGGACGCTGCTTCTCAGCCGGAGCCGACTTTCGCAGCAACATTCAAGTGGCCGATGAGAGCCGCTACACTCCACCCCATGAGCGCTCCTTTGGCATGTATGGCCCCTTCTTGTCTCTGCGAGATCTACAAGTTCCGGTGGTCGCTGCGCTCAACGGTCATGCCGTAGGCGGCGGATTTGGTCTGTCGTTGATGGCTGACCTTCGAGTCGCCAACAAAGATGCCAAATATGGAGCCAACTTCGCCCGGCTTGGCCTGCACCCTGGCATGGCTGTCGGCTGGGTACTGCCCCGAATCGTAGGCGTACAGCGTGCCGCCGAGCTTTTGTTCACCGGTCGGCTTTTCATGGGCGCCGAAGGCGCTGAAATTGGCTATGCACTCGAGGCGGTAGCGGCCGATGAGGTGATGAATCGAGCTTGGCAACTCGCAGAGCAGATTGCCGGCAACGCCCCCATCGCAGTCAAGATGATGAAGCGCACCTTTTATGACGGCTTACAATGGGACCCGGCCCAAGCGGCATGGCAAGAGGCATGGGCACAAGCGGTCACCGTCGATACGGATGACGCCAAAGAGGGCATGCAAGCCCTGCTCGACAAGCGCCCCCCACAATTTGAGGGGCGTTGAGCCACCGTGTAGACGGTGCGACACGCGAAGCGACAGATTGAGACACTCTGACACACTCTGTGACACTACTGAGACAAGAGTGGACACATTCAGAGGCGTTCATCGCGAATCTATTGCTACATTAAATAGCTATAATTTTTAAGGCCTTATCAAACTTACCGTCTCTTTGGCCTTGAGCTTGCAAATCTATGAGAACGTACCACGGTGGTACACCCGGGCGTCCCCCAAACCCGGTCACTGTCATCTCTCCTCCCCCGCCCACAGTGACCAACCGCCCGAAAATTTGCGCTCGGCCCGTTTGATCCCCCCCGAACACGAGCGAGTCCAACGCCGCCGGTCTTTGAGACTTGGCGGCGTTGGACTTTTTGCACTTTATCGGGTCAGATCGCAAACAATCACCCTCCCTTAACCATATGTTTTCATTGGGTTTATGGGGGACTCTCTCGATGATCCATTGCACCCCCATGTAGCTCTCTGCACACTGAGGCTTCGCGGCTTCGTCTTTCGAGTCGCCGTCGCGACGGGGGGAATAGGTATGAAGGTTCGCTATGATTTGGCATCGGTGTGTTTGATCATTTTGTTGGTCAGCGCCAGCTGCAGCAGCGGCGATGAACTCGTCTCTGGACCGACGGCTGGTGTAGACACGGGCGTCAGTGACGCGCAGTTGCTCGACACCGCCCCCTTGGACAGCGCCTCCGCCGACGGAGAGGCCTTGAACGACGGTGGGGCCGACGAGACCGTGGACGTGATGGTCACGGACCTTGTCGATGGCGAGACCTCAGATGTGCTCGACGATACATTTGGCGACGTTGAGTCGGACTCAGTTGATATTTCAAGCGATGCGACCTCTACCTGCCCAGGAGGAGTGGGCTGTGACTGTGTTGAGGACGTGGACTGCGACGACGGCACCTGTGTCAAAGGCTATTGCGGAGTCCCTGGATGCACTCCCACCTCTCCTGCTGACGAAGCCTGCAACGGCGTCGATGACGATTGTGACGGGCAAACCGACGAAGGCAGCTGTGACGACGGCGAGATCTGCACAGATGACCTGTGTGACGGCAGCGTATGCTCCTTCCCACCGAAACAAGCTCCATGTGATGCCGACAACAACGCGTGCACCGAAGATCAATGTACCGATGGCAACTGCAAGGCCACCAGCACCAAAACCTGCGACGACAACAACCCCTGCACAACGGACAGCTGCGACCCTCAAAGTGGCAACTGCATCAACCTTCCCGAGCAAGGCACGCTGACCTGCGACGACGGCAGCGCATGCACCAATGATGACGCCTGCGCCCAAGGTCAATGTCTGGGCTCTCTAGTCGATTGTAATGACGACAACCCCTGCACCAACGACGGATGCGATCCGACCTCGGGATGCCAAAACACGCCGTCAGCGGGCCCATGCGACGACGGCGACGCCTGCACCAATGGCGACGACTGCGATGCCACTAAGGGCTCTTGCGAGAGCGGGTCGAAAAAAGACTGCGATGATAGCGACCCCTGTACCCAAGACTCCTGCGACGCCCTAATCGGAACGTGCGTCAATGGTGCCGTGAGCGGCCCATGTGACGACGGCAATGCGTGTAGCACCAATGACGCGTGCGGCACCGAGGGATGTGTTGGCAACGCCATCACCTGTGACGACAGCAGCACCTGTACCAAAGATAGCTGCGACCCCAAGGCTGGCTGTGTGTATACCAACCTCACTGGCTCCTGCGACGACGGTAATCCTTGTACAGTGTTTGACACCTGCCTGGGATCCAAATGTGTGGGCTTGGACGCCGCGCAAAACTGTGACGATAACAACGCATGCACCAAAGACAGTTGTGATTCTACGACTGGTTGCGTGAATCTGCCCATCGAAGCCACCTGTACAGACGGCGACTCCTGCACAGAAGACAAGTGCCAGCAGGGCAAGTGCGTCAACGTCAAATGGACCTGTGGCTGCAAATCCGACGCAGAGTGCACCGCTCAAGACGACACCGATGTGTGCAACGGCAAGCTCAAGTGTGTGCTCGACAAGGGCATCGGGGTCTGCAAAGTCGACCCACTTTCCATCATCAACTGCGACACCTCCAAAGACGGCCCCTGCGTAAAAACGAGTTGTGAACCCAAGACCGGCGCATGTGTTGGCAAACCAGCGCCAAATGGCACGAAGTGCGACGCTGACGGGTCGCTGTGTACGGTGGGTGACAGTTGTAATGAGGGCCTCTGTAAGGCAGGACAAAGTCTTGCATGTGATGATAACAACTCGTGCACCAATGACGCTTGCGATTCGAACAAGGGCTGCGTCTACAGCGCCAATACGACTCCATGCGACGCCGATGGAGACGCCTGCACGGTCGGTGACAGCTGCAAGGACAAGCTCTGCATCAAGGGTAAAGCGAAGGTTTGCGACGACGGCAAACCGTGTACCAAAGACACCTGCAACAGCAAGACTGGCTCATGTGGAATCGACAATAAGGGGCTCGACGGCCAAGGCTGCGATGCCGATGGCTCGATCTGCACTCAAGGCGACAGCTGCGTCAAAGGTGTATGCGTGGCGGGAAAACCAGCTGACTGCAACGACAACAACCCATGCACCGATGACCAATGCACACCCAAAGCGGGCTGTGTGTATAGCCCAAATAGCGCGCCCTGTGACGCCGATGGCGACCCCTGCACGGCGAGCGACACCTGCTCGGCAAAGGCCTGCAAAGCTGGCCCTGCGAAGGCCTGTGATGACGGCAACAAATGCACCAAAGACAGCTGCGTCGGCGCGACCGGAGCTTGTAAGCACGAAGTGATCGTCGGGTGTGGCGGCGCCTGTAAGATCGACCAGCATTGCGAAGACAACAACGTCCGCACCTCAGACGTCTGCAAAGCGGGCAAATGCGTCTGGTCACCTGCTTCGGGGCCATGTGACGACGGCAACAAATGCACGGATAAAGACAGCTGCGGCAACTCGGTCTGCACCGGTCTGAAAAAGGTGTGCGATGACGCCAACCCCTGCACCAATGACGGCTGCCTACCTGGCACCGGATGTGTCCACTTGGATAACGCGGCCCCCTGTGATGACTTTGATCAATGTACGCTGAGCGATACCTGCGCGAAGGGAAAATGCTCCGCTGGGGTCACGAAGCCTTGTGATGACGGCGACAAATGCACGACCAATCAGTGCAATCCGGCCACGGGCGCATGCGTATTTAAGGGCATCCCGGGATGTGGCGGTTACTGTACGACCGTGTCCGACTGCGATGACAACAATCCATGCACAACCGAGAGTTGTAACCAAGGAAAATGCTCGTCTGTCGTCAATCAGGCGACCTGTGACGACGGCAGTCAATGCACGACCGGCGACAGCTGCAAAGATGGCAAGTGCGTCTCTGGTAAAGCCAAAGTCTGTGACGACAAAGACCCCTGTACGGTCGATGGATGCGACCCATCCAATGCGGCCTGCACCACCAAGCCAGCCGCCGAGGGCACGGCTTGCGATGATGACAACAAGTGCACAGCCAAAGACTCCTGCGCAAAGTCGAACTCTGGTCTGAAGTGCCAGGGTACCGTCGGTACGTGTGACGATGGCAATAGCTGCACGAACGACAGCTGCGACAGTAAGACTGGAAAGTGCACCAACGCCGCGAAGACCGGCCCCTGCGACGACGGCAACAAATGCACTGCAGGAGATAGCTGTATTGGCGGTGTCTGTGTGGCCGTCAAAGAAGTGGTCGTCGCCACCGTTGCAGGCGCTGGCAAAGGATACAAGGAGGGCAATCCAGCCCAATTCAACACCCCATTTGGTGTCGCTATACGCGGCGACTCATTGGTGGTCAGTGACTCTTACAATCATCGCATTCGCCTCATCGCCAAAGATGGCAGCACATCCGTCCTAGCAGGATCCGGTCAAGCCGGGCTCCTCAATGGCAAAGGCGCGAAAGCGTGGTTTAAC
>PBTG01000089.1 GCA_002726535.1 Myxococcales bacterium
CTCGGGAGTCTTGCTTCCCATGAATGGATCCGCGGTCGGCGCCATGGTCTCGGGCTTTCCCTGAGTTGGGTATAGATTGTGCTGTAGTCCAAAGAGATGGCCGATCTCATGGACCGATACGTTCATCACATCGGTTGTGTAGTCCTTGCCGCTTATTGTCCACGTCTGCAGATAGCCGTTCATGGCGATGTCCGCTTCGAAGATCCCGCCGTTGTTCGGCCCACTGACCGTGAATACCGGTGAGGTGACTCCGAGCACATAGGTGCCATAAATCCAGGCGTTAGTTTCGATCCAAGCGAACTCGTTTTTGCCGTTGGTGTTGCCACCGACAGAGGTGAGCTTGAGGTTGTAGCTCGCTGGGCCCTCGGTGAACTTGAGATTTGAGCACGTCGGCGGCTCCCAAATCTGAAAGCTCTTACGCACTTCATTGAGGCAATCGACCGTGTTTTTCAAGTCGGCGCTGCACGCGGGGTGAAGTTGAAAGCTGACGGGTATCTTTTTCCATTTCACGATGGCGCCTGTGTTGCCCTTGGTCATGCTGATGGAGGCGGTGTGTCCATACTCAGCGTTGAGGGTCACGAGCGCCGCAAGCAGCAGCGTGCACAGCGTCAAGAGTGTCGATTTGGGCGGGGCCAAGAGATTTATCACTTCCAATTCCTTACTCATCGATCGCCATGGGCGACGGGGGGCCGAGAATGTAGGCAAACTCTGCGAACTCAGCAATGTTCATGTGTGATGCACGAATGCAAGCGAATGGTTTAGTTGTCACACGCTTCGATCGCGTCAACCGCTCGATCCATCAAAATGTCTGTCTGAAGTTCATCGAGATCGATGGGATGGGGGGCATCACCCTGACACGCAGCGACGATCGCATCAGCGATCGATACGATGTCGTCTTGCCGACAACTCCATCCGAGTTTGTAACGCGTGACCAACTCACTGGCGTCTGAAGCGCGCTTCGATAGGCTCAGCATCGGCCTGCCGCTTTGCATGATCTCAAACATTTTTCCTGGATAGGCGTAGTCATAGAGTTCGGAGACCACGACCACGACCGCCGATGCACGCTCGTTGTAAAGGCGCGCTTGAGCCGGCGCAACGCTGCCTTTGTCGTCCAGGTAGTCCGACACTCCGGCGCGCTCGGCTTCTGCGCGCGCGGTCGCGCTCGAAGGTCCGCAATATACGAGTCGCAGGTCGGTCGGTGGTAAGCGCTGGCGCAGCGAGGCAAACGCCTCAAAAAGTGGCAGCAGACTTCTGCCGTATGCGAGCGAGCCGGTGTAGGCGATGAGGTGCGGAGAGGTCTGAGCCCCTGGCTCATTGTACACCTGGCCGGCAAATCCGGTCGGAATGGTAATGACCGGAGTTGAACAGCGGCCCTGAATCATGTTGGTGATAGTCGGAGTGGTCGAGATCACCAGAGCGGCTTGAGCCAAAATGGCCCTCTCTTGTTGGCGAAACTTCGCCAGCGGGACTGATCCGTCGCCGTCGATTGGGGCAGGGGCGCTGGGCAGCCCACGCCAGCGGCCAGTCATGATCCATGGGTCACGATAGTCCAAAACCAGCCGCGCTGAACTACGTCGTGCGATCTTCGACGCGATGTGCGCAGCCACTCGCGGAGGGATACTGGCGAGAATCACGTCGAATTTACGACCACGTACCGCGCTGGTCGCGGTCAGCGCCCACCGGTCGTAGCGATCATATCCCTCCAGCAGCCGTCGAATCCAAGTCCGAAAGGAGCCTGTACGAGTCGCCATCGCAGGAGCGCTCACAGGAGCAGACGGCACAGGGCTTGTCGAGGGCTTCGGAAGTAGCTTGGCTGCGATCGCTCGGGGCAGAGGCGCCCATGTTCTGATGATCTCGATCCGCTCCGGTACAGAGACCTCGGCATCTGCGGCGCCTGTTAGGTGGCCCTGTAGGGTCAACACGGTCACTTGCCAGCCACGCTTGTCGAGGGCAACTGCGAGCTTTTCCACCCGACGTGCGCCGATCGCACGCGAGGGAGTGAAATAGGGACAAACCAGTAGGATGCGTCGTTGCAAGCTCTCTCCATTGAGTTCTGTGACGGTACTATGTGGGCGATCTTCGCTGCAAGTTGTTCAACCGCTTGTCGAGCAGCGGGATCCTGCGTACGATCGCAGACCGAATTTCATCTCAGGGAGACATCATGGCTTCGCTCACTCCAACGCTTGACCCTCATCAACTGGCTACGGCTCTCGGAGCACATCATCTTATCGATGGTGTTTTGGTGCCCGGGACCCAGACTTTTGAGGTCTACAATCCGGCGACCATGGACGTGATCGCGCAGGCCGCTGCGGGTGACGCCGCTGTAGTCGAGCAGGCCGTCGAGTCAGCCCGCCGCGCTCAGTCTGCGTGGTCTGCCACCAAAGCCCGCGACCGCGGTAAAGCCGTGGCCCGTTGCGGAGCATTACTTGAGGCCCATTCCGAAGAACTGGGTCTGCTGACAGCCTTAGAGACAGGCAAAGCCTTGCGCACCGAGAGTCGAGTAGAGGCCAACGTGCTGGCTGATTGCTTTGTCTATTTCGGAGGGTTGGCCTCTGAACTCACTGGCGAGACGATTCCTTTTAGTCCTGATGTGTTGACCTTCACCATCCGCGAGCCTGTCGGAGTCGTCGGCGGTATCATCCCTTGGAATGCGCCCCTATTGCTCATGGCGCTCAAAGTGGCTCCAGCGCTCGTCGCTGGCAACACTGTGGTGATCAAAGCCTCTGAGGAGGCGCCTTTTGGCGTGTTGCGAGTCGCTCAGATCATGCAGCAGGCTCTGCCGCCTGGCGTATTCAACCTCATCGTCGGCGACGGGCCGGGCTGCGGCGCCGCACTGGCTGAACACCCAGGAGTCGACAAGCTGACCTTCACGGGGTCGGTGGCTGCTGGCCGCAGCGTCTATCGCGCCGCGGCCGAAAAACTGGTCCCAGTAACACTCGAACTCGGTGGCAAGAGCCCGATGATCATCATGGGCGATGCCGACCTCGACAAAGCGGTCGCCGGTGCGATCGGCGGCATGCGTTTTACCCGCCAGGGGCAAAGCTGTACGGCCGCGAGTCGTATGTTTGTTCATCGCAGTCTCGTCGAGACCTTCGTGCAACAATTGACCGAGCAAGTCGACAAGATGGTCATGGGCGACCCCCTCGACGAGGCGACCGATATCGGTACGATCATCTCCCGCCGACAGTATGATCGGGTGAAGTCGTACATCGCACTCGGAGAGCAATTGTGTGAGGACGTCGAGGGCGCAAAAGCTTGGACTTGCAGCGCTTTGCCTACCGATCCGAAGCTTGCCGATGGGCTCTTCGTTCGTCCGGTCATCTTCACTGGGCTCGACAACAACACCCGAGTCGCTCGAGAGGAGATTTTCGGGCCGGTGACCATGGTCATACCCTTTGACTCGTTCGAAGAGGTCTTAGAACTCGCCAACGACAGTGAGTATGGCTTGGCGGCTACGATTTGGACCCAAGACTTAAACACAGCCATGCGAGCGGTTCACCGCCTCGAAGCCGGTTTTGTACAGGTCAATCAAAACCTCGTTGTCCAACCGATGCTCAGCTATGGCGGTGTCAAAATTAGTGGTTTGGGTAAAGAAGCCAGCTTGGCGTCGATGCTCGAGCACTTCACGCACAAAAAGACGGTCCTGATCAATATGGCGTAAGGGCGAATCAGCCAGAGTCGATAAGATTGCAAGCGAAGCAAGCGGCTATTTACCCGTCGTAGCTCCGGCGTCAGTCCAGACTCCATTGTTGTTGTTGGACGTCGCCGACGCGGATGTGCTCGAGGCTTGGAGCCTCGAGCACGCGCCATGTTAGAACGGGGATGTCGATTCCTTTGAGTTGCCAGGCTTGCAGTGGCTCTAGCTTACAAGCATCTAGCAGAGCCAAACGCGTTGAGTCCGACACCAGCACGGAGTCGACCGGGGCTTTGCTTTCCAGGCGGGCAGCCGTATTGACCGTTCGACCCCAGACATCAAAGGCGAGCCCATCTTGGCCGAGCACTCCGCCCACCAGAGGCCCCGAATGAATCGCGACGCGGAGCCCCAAATCGACGCTGTGTTGCAGACCGATTTTTCGTGTGATCGCACACATCTGACGGCCAGCGACGACCAACCTCAACGCATGATCTTCGTGTACCTGAAGGACATTGCAAGTTGCCATATATGCGTCGCCGATGGTCTTGATCTTAGTCGCGCCGACGCGCTGCATCACATCATCGAACTCGGAGAAAAGTTCATCGAGCAAGTTGATCATCTGCTGATTGGCGATCTGCTCTGTCAGCGCGGTGAAGCCGACCAAATCGGCAAACAAAATCGAGGTATCGCTGGCGCTGAAGGCGAAAGAGCCAGGACGCTTTCGCAGATGGTTGGCGATCGCTGTCGGTAGCGCGCTATCGAGCAGGCTGTCCGATAAGGCTTTGGCGTGTCTCGCTCGCTTGTTGGCGATGTCTGCTGCACGGCGTGCCGTCAGGCCCAGCCACGCGACGGCCAGCGCTGAAAGGGTCTCAGCTGCGATTCGACTCGCTGCATGGGGATGGTCAAATTCAGCACGAAGGCTGAATACACCGACCAGCCCCACGTTGATCGCAGACAGCGCTACCATCAGCCAGCGTTGATTAGCGCTCAGCAGCGCAAAGGGCAACACCGTCGTGATTAAGAGCCAATGGTGCACACCCAGACTTGGTTGCGCCGTGAGCACTTGCAGCAAAATCGCGAGTTGACAGGAGGCCAGCAACCACGCGCCAGCGTTGACATCGTTGGCTTTGGCTTTGCCTTGAATCCACCAGGCTAACGAAGCCATCACAACGTTGGCGATGAGAACCTCATACGTGCCTTGATAGACCGCTACCGGCGCCGCTAGCCCACAAAAGAGCAGGCACAACTTCGTCAGTTGTAAGGTCAACGTGATCTGCTCTTTGGGGACCCCAGGCTTACGTGGCTGGTTTGCCGGCGTTAATGTGCGGCTCAACTCTGAACGTCGGCGGCGTGTGCGGCGAGCCTTGGGCGTCTGCGACTCAGTCGCCTCAGACGCCTCAGACGCCTCAGTCGCCTCAGACGCCTCAGACGCTTCAGACGCTTCAGACGCCTCAGTCGCTTCGATGTGCTCATGTTCTCGCGTCACGGTGATGGCTCGATAGGCTCAGGGGAGCGTAGATATATCAAATCTTGAGGAACTCGTGGCGACGTACATCCGGCCATTGAGGTGTTCAGTCGGTGCGTTCAAAGCGCGTCAATGGCATGATGGCAACAACTAGGAGGGATTATGAGTGTTCGATGGCTGTTGGTTTTGGTGTGTATGGCAACGTCTGTTGGGTGCTCCGCAGAGCAGGAACTCGAGGTTCCAGAGCAGCTCGTAGTCGAGACTTGGAACTTGGGGATCGCCTACAATTTTGTTCCCTACGCGATTGCGCGTCGCGATCAAACCATCGCCGCGGCTGCAGCGAGCGACGCCGACATCCTGTGCATTCAGGAGGTCTGGACCAAGGAGGACGTTGCCGCCCTACAAAAAGCCGCGGGGCAGGCCGGGTTCATCGAGACATGGTTCGTCCCGACTCCTGAAGACGTCACTGATCTGCCGATTGCTTGCACAGTGGGCGACACCCAAGACTTACAGCCCTGTGCCGAGGACAAGTGCCTGAAATCGACCGAGTTGGCCAACTGCGTCCAGAGCCAGTGCGGCAGTGAGCTTGGCGCCGTCAGCGACTCATGTTTGACCTGTTTGGCGAGTAACCTGCACCTGGGACTCGAAGAGATTTTGCTCAATTGCGCCAAAGGTGGGGCGAAGTTCACCTACGGCGGAGACACCGGTTTGCTGTTGCTAAGTCGCGTGCCACTGCGCAACAAGAAATTAACGATTCTCGACAGTACGCTGGTGCGGCGTGCGACGCTACAAGCCTCGGTCACCGCTCCTACGGGCGACTCAATGCGGGTCACATGCACCCACCTGACGGCGGCCCTGTCTTCGGTACCTTATTCCGGTCCGAAGGCGAGTTGGAAAGAAGAGCAAAAGGGTCAGGTTGAGCGACTGGTCGAACTGACACAAGGTTCGGGACCAGAGTTGATTTTGGGCGACCTAAACATGAGCCCTGCGGCAGGTAGCTTGGTCAAAGCCGAGTTCCCCGACCACTATGACCTGTTGGTGGCGGCCGGCTTTACGTCGCCCTATTTGGCCGGCTCCGCGCCCAAGTGCACCTTTTGTATCGACAACACGCTCGTTGGCCAAGGAGTCGATACGGGTGGAGAAGGGGTCGCGATTGACCATGCGCTACTCAAAGGGTACGGCGGTAGTGTCACTGACGCTCAGCGCAGCTATGACCAGCTCGTGACCCTCGATGGAGTAGACGATAAACAGCACCTTTCGGACCATTTTGGCGTTCGAATGACGCTGCGTTAAGTGCTCTGAGAGCCGTCCAAAATCGCCCCTATGATGGCCTGGTCCGATTGCGGGTCGTCGAGGTCAACTCGTAGCCAATCGTATTGATGGGCTAGGGCGTCGAGGCGTTCATCGGGGTTGACTGCTACGGGCAGCCCCACCGCGTGGAGCAGTGCGGCGTCGCTGAAGTGATCGCTCAAAAACGCGCAGTTGCCGAGGTTTTCAGTCCCCAAATAAGCTTGAACGGCCGCTACTTTGCCACTTCCGTAGGGCACGGGCCGCTCGAAGCGAAGCCCATGGCCCGTCACTGCGATGACTTCGTCGAGGTCCAAAAGATCAGCAAATGCCCTGGCTAGCGGGCTGTCTGAGGCGGAGACCATGATCAATCGGACTCCGGCTCCTCGTAACCCCTCGAGGGTGGCTTGGGTCCGCAGGCGAACGGTTGTTATATTGGCTTCGGCTACTTGCCTCGCCAGAATCGGGTAGTCTTCACCATAGATGACGCGCCGCATCCAGTACGACAGCAGCAAAGTCTCCCGCGAAAGCCATTGCAAGGCTGGAAGTCCGCGCGTCCAGAGCGACAAAAGCGCGGGAAGCCCCTCTAGGACTTCACGCCAGGTCGGCTTGCGACGTTGGTGCCACAAAGTGTTGGTATTGCCCGCGATGAGGGTGTGGTCGAGGTCGATCAGGGCGATATCGACGGCCATGGACTCACTCCATCAGGGCGCCAGTGCGGCCCAGCGCCTGCTATGGCTGCGAAGCGGCGAGGCTGTCAAGCAGTTTCCTGTGCTGCACAAGCATGGTTACGACTAGCTGCAGCGACGGCATCTTAACCCAGCTTGGGATCGAGGCAATTGTCGGCGCCACATCTCAGAGAAAACAACACAACAAGCAGGTTTGACGATTGAAAATCGACATCTTGCTTAGAGCCTTGAACAGAGTCTTCGACGTGACGACCGAGAGTCTTTGTACACTTGCGACCACAGGGGCTGCTCAGGACTCGTTCAGGACAATCTATGGCTCACGTCTATGTCGCGCCTGACCCTTGAGGTACCATGCATCGATGCTGTTCACTGATGATCGATGCCAAACGCTTGTAGAATAACCAAGCCTTGGATCCTATTGGAGCTGTGTGATGTCTGCGCGTCTATCGAAACGAGCGC
>PBTG01000090.1 GCA_002726535.1 Myxococcales bacterium
CGAGCCAGTACACGCCTTCCGCTTGCCCTGGCTGAGGACTCCATTGGCACAGCCCCTGGCTCATCGTAAAACTCACGTTTCGACCGGCATGGCTAAGTGCAGGCATTCGTTCAAGCTGAGTCATGGGCCGAGCGTTACTCGGCCTGCCATAGAGCTGCGCTTGTTGTGGGCAATCCCCCATCGCGTCGCCATCGATCGATAAAGATTTCAGAGCCTGTGTCGCAAGCGAGCGGAGTTTGGGATGTTCAATCGATGCACTGAGCGTCCCGATCTGCTGACGTGTGATCGAGTGAGACTCGATGGCGCGGACAACGCCTTTGAAGTCCGCTTCGGCCAACTGGCTGAGACTCTTTAGCGCAATGGTTACCGAAAGATCGCGAGGTTGAGATGACTTTTGTGCCCAAGCGAGCACATGTAACCACTTGTCAGCTCTTGTTGACGTTGGAGTTACTTTGCGATCGATCAGAGCATGCAGTAGCTGCACCTGTGGATGTTGGGCGTCCGCTGCTCTGGCGCTCTCGATGTGATCCGACAACTCGGAGCACTTGTAGCCATGTAGTAGACAGAGCCAGGCCAGCTGCAGGTGACCTTGGGCCGCTGTATCGGCATGAAGCAACGAATTGTGTGCATCGTTGGCGAGGCGGCGTAGGTCGGCATCGACGCGGGTTACCCGCGGCGCTGCGCTGCAAGCGAGCGTGACCAACATCACCAGCGTGAGCAAGACCCTCACTTGGTCTCCTTTGATTGAGCGGACACTTCAACCCCGCAGGCGCGTCGAAAATCCATCTGTTGTTTGCGCCATGCGCCATAGGCTTGTCGTGTGATGGAGCGGGAGGTTCTGTGTTGGCTCCGCGAGAGCAACACTCCTCCTCCTTCACTGGCTTTGACGCGAACCGACCACTGAGATCCAGCCATAGAATGACCTGAAAGATAGCTTTGAGCGGCAAATCTCCAAGCTCCGACCGGATCGCTCTGCAGCTTGATGTTCCATCTTCGACTCCAGTTAAATTCGCTCACATGTGGGTGGAATCGAACTCGACTTGGAAGTCGGTTTGGGCCACGGACAAAGGGTCTCCAAGACCACTTGCCCTGTGTAAGCAACCCAATTTGGTCGATTTGGGCGCTGATCACGACTTGTACTTCACGTAAAAGAGGTGACACACCAGTCACTTGCACCTGGTTGACTCGAACGCCGGGAAGGAGGGGCTCAAGTTGCTCTTGAACATGCAACTCCCGTCGGTTCTTGGTGTGCAGCACTTTACGAAGTTGTGCCGCTAGGAGTCCCTTGGCTCGTTGACGAATTTGTATCAAAGCACCTCCGGAAGGGGTCAAGGTGATGGTCCAATTGTCCTCGATAGCGTTCGTATCCGCTGTAGCGTTGGGCATCTTCATCAGCGATTTTTGTCCGCCTTGCAGCGCGATCGGTAGCGCCTGTCCAGCCACGTCGCCGCTCGGCAACTCATGACTCATGTGCAGTTCAACGGTTGGATCCAGCCAGAGCCCGAATTTCGGCACATACACTACCGCGTGGTTGAATACTCCAAGGCTAGCGACTCCATCGGTTAAAGCGCCATCTTCGGCAACGCGCACCAACGCGACCTGCCCTTTGATCCCAAGGGTTTGGAGCATGGCGACCAGCAAGGTTGACTTGTCTTTACAGTCGCCAAAGCCTCGTTGCAGCACTTTGCTCACTGAATGGGGGCGCAGGCTGTGCTCGCCGAATTCGAGACCCACGTATCGAATCTTGTCACTTATCCATCTGTAGAGAGCTTCGATTTTGTCGCGAGGTTTGTCGGCGTTTTGAGTCACTTGTTTCGATAGAGTTTCAAGGCGATCTCGCGCTTGAGCCTTGGGCAATGCGCTGCGGATCAAAGGGGCATAAGCTTGGGCCACTGCAGCCCACGAGCGATATCCGGATACGTGCAGTGTATCGACCGCTTGAGCTGCCCCAGGCATCTTCGCCTCGACCGGAGTGGCAGGGGCGTTTCGACGCTGCCAAGTCCACACCGACCAGCGATTTTGAGCCTCGGTGACGGTACCTGCAGATCGAAGCACGTTTCGTTGGATTGTGGCGGGTTGTTTGGGTCTGGCCACTTGCCGCAGCGCGCTATTTGGCTTGTGCTCATCGAGCAACTCTAGCACCAGGTGGTAGTGGTCGATGGGCCACTCGTCACCGACTTGAAAGAGCTCTCCGAACACATGAGAGAAGGGATCAATCGCAAAGTCACGGGTGAGGTAAGCCATGACGACCACATCGCCCGGTTTGAGGTTGTTGAAGGTGAGCGTCGTCTCTTCTTCGTCGTAATACAGGGCAACGTCGGGTTCATAGAGGGCCGCTTGGTGCCGTTCGACTTGTCGTTGAATCGTACATTGCTCTTTGCATCGAATCACCGCTGCTTCGAGAATCTCTAGGGTGCTCTGTGTGGGCACATGGTGCATCTGTAGCTGATGTTGCTGAGGCCCTTTGGTTCCAATTTTGTAGACCTCGGCTACGTAGCGGAGATAGCGCCCCTGTCCGAGTTGTCGGATGACTTGCCGGACCAGGGGCTGAGTGAGGGCGCGGCGCGGCGGGGCATGACGGGCATACTCTTGAGCCTTTTGCAGCAAGTGTCCGGCATAAGGCTCGAAAAATTGGGCCGAAGGCAACCATAAGCGTAAGCGTGCCTGTAAATCTTGCCTTCCTGGTGCGAGACGAATGGCACGCCTCAGTTCGGCAACCGCCGCTCGATGGAGCCGCGCAGACTCCGCGCCTGGTCCAATGCTTCGGGATTTTCCAATCAGAGCACGCGCCCGCAATTCTGCCGTGAAGCCGTGGCGAGCCCAGGTGGGGATTCGATTGAGTATGTCGAGCGCTTTGGCATATGAGCCTCCATTGATCATGGCCAAGCCGATCGAATTGCGTGCTCGAACTACACCCCAAAAGTCGGTCTCTTGTGGACGATCGGTGATGGTTGATTCGCCCAAAGGCAGGCCTTTTTCGATCTTGGCGGCGATGACATCGAGCCATCGATCACCGGATGAACCCTTCAACAACATCGATTGTTGAGTCGTCTGCAGATGGGTATCAAGATCATCATAGGCCAATGCCAGTCGGCTCAGCGTCGTCAACGGGTCAGCGGCGCGAGGATGCGCGCGGACGCAATGTCGCGCCATCTGGTAGGCGGCGGCGTGCATATCTAACTCGTGCCAAAGTTCGGCTCGCACCGCGCATAGGGCCGCGTTTGGTGGTTGGTTGGTCTTCGGAGCGGCCAGCACAGCCGCACGCCTGAGTTGGCCCCGCAACATGAGACTTTTGATCAAGGCGATCCGAAGCTCGAGGTCTTCTGGCCACCGTTGCCTTGCCTCATTGATGGCGGTGATGCGGTCACCTATCTCAGAGTGACGATTGGCCACCCATAGGGCGATTTCGGGCCCAATCGACACATTTTTGCGTAAGGCCTCAATCGCGGGCGCACGTGTTGGGCCACGCAGCGCACCTGTCTGCATTAGGGAGACCAATTGACCGAGCGCTTTGGACCTTCTTTTCTGTTTTTTAGTCTGAGACAAGAGTCTTTGGACTCGTTTTTCTTGCAGCCAAACGACCGAAGAGGGCTGAGTTGAGTTCGATTGAATTTGAACGCATTGTTCATCTGTTGAAGTGGGTTGAATCTTCCATCGACGGCCTTTGAGCCACCAACCAAACCGCAGTCGCCCCCGAGGCTCTTTGAGAGCGGCTGTCAACGTATGACAGCCCTTTTTGAGCCTCAATTGCAGATGCTGGGGGGCGGTCGAACGTAGCGTTGTGCGAGACAAGCTAGCGACCACAGTTGTGTTGATCGCGATACGGGCCTCGGCGGAGGTTTGTACCTGTAGTTGTAAGCGTTGAGGCCGCTCTAAGCAGATCTGTGTGCGCACTGCGATTACGTTGCGCGTAGGGTTGGCTGTTAAGGCCTGCAAGGGCGTCGTTTGTAGCCCTCGCAATTGTTTGGGTAGACGCCGCCAGCATAGCGTTGAGCTCGAAGCGGGTCGTTCGACTTGTCCTACAGAGGTTGGAGTCGTCCATTGGTCAATGGCGAGGGCAGCGCTTTGTGGCTGGCTCTGAGCGAGCCCAGTGAGCCCGACCAAGGTCACCGCACACACCAGGGTTTGGGTACCCACGCGGCTCCTCACCGCGGACCTCCCATAAAGAGCATCATCGCCAGCACGAAACATGCCCGGCCTGTGGCCCTTTGCGCCGATGTACAATGGACTGCTCCGGTGTGCCAACCGGAGATGGCGTCGACATTGGCGGAGAGATCGATTGGACTAAAGCCAAAGCATGGTATCGCCCGTTGCCGCCACCCCCACGAGTCGGCGTTGAGCGTCTGCAAGGTTGCCGCACTGAGGGCTTGAGGCCAGGTTGCCGACACGGCCTGCTGGAGGCAACTCCACGTGGCGCACAGTGAATTGGACTCTTTGGCGCGACGTTCTCCGAGCAATTGGCCGCTAATTTGTGGGCCAACGACCTCACGCAGCGTCGCTATGAGCTGCTCGGTGGCGGTACCGGGCACTGACCTGCAATCGAGCACAGCGGTGGCCATGGTATCGGTGGCGTCCAGACGCCCAAAACTCTGCAGACGCGTCACCGTCCAGCTATCGCTTAGAATCGAACGAAAAAAATCACCTGTGTGCCCCATCTCTTCGATCGTGTTTGTAAATAGATTGGGATCGAGCAGAGCCCTGAGTTTGGCTTTCATCTCTGCAGACGCCTTGGTTGTGGCTTGTTCGATCAGCGATTCAGTGAGTTGTGTCGATTTCAATGGTTGCTCATAGAGACGAATCTTCTCGAGCGCTTCGATCAATAACTCTACAGCAGATTGTCCTCGCCTTGCGCCAGGGTCTTGTCCTTGACCTTGGGCCTTGAGCTCAAACCAGTTGGCGGCTTTTTGAGCACGTGGAATGGGACAGAGCCAAAAGTCTTTGGCATCGACGGGAGAGCCTCCCGCTTCGGAGACCACTGCGCAGGCGCGTTCGAGGGCTCGTTGACCTACTTGCTGTTCGTCGCTCTGAAGATCATCGCTCTCCGTTGTTCTGCGCTCTAGGAGCAGGCAAATTCGTCGGTTGGTGCCGGCTCCAGGGCGCTCGGAGGTCTTTGCCAAGGCGGCCAGACCGTGAGTTAGCAATAGGCCTCCGCGAGCAACACAGACGCCGCTAGCAGAGGCAGCCTGCGTTGTTGGGTAGGGGCGTTGAGCGTCGACGAAAGCGCTGATCACCAATGTATTTCGACTCAGTTCGTCTGGATTCGGCGGGGTGGGGTGTATCAACAAAAACTCACGGCCTCGATGACGCCAACGACGTTGCCACCAAGATCGCTGCTCAGCGACTTGCTCTGCGATTTCGAAGCATCGCTGCTCAAAATGCTCTACGTCACATTGCTCAAGCGTCTGCCAAAGGGTCTCGACCTGCTGATCGGTCATCGCCCCAAGAGCCGATTGATCTTCGCTGGTTTGTTTCGTCACGGTCCTTTCCCGATGTGCAGCGTCTCGTGTCTCTATTGCTCTGCGAGCCATGTTTTCAGCCAGGCTCGTCTGGCTACAACAAAATCCCGAAGTTCTACCAAGAGTTGGTCCATCTGCTGATTTTCGGCTCTCTTTTGCGGGTCGCTGAGCCATTCGAGTTGAAATCTGCAGGTCGTGTCTTTGATCTCCGTATCGATCCAAGCTGCGGTGAAGGTCTCATTGAGCACCTGTTCAATGAAGCTTGCGTATCTGGTTTTGAACTCAGGTTGCTCGAAGATCCGTTCAACCATTTGATTGTAAAATAAAGTGCCATTGTCACGACCCACAAAGGGCGAGCCATCCGTGAAGATGGTCTCGTCGAGCACGTCGCCTTGAGGTGTCCACAGATGGCCCCAACTCAGATCCAGATCCCAAGGCAAAATCGTCCAGCGTGGATCTTGCGCTTGTGGGTCACGGTACAAGTAGTAGTTCTTTTTGATAAAATCTTGGTTCTGGATCACTGCTTGAATCGCCAAAAACACCAGCCAATCATCGATTTGAATCACGCGGTTGAGATCTTTTTGAAGCGTTTGTTTCGGCAGTTGCAGCACAATCTCGATCAGCTTGATGAGGTCTTCATAGTCGCTTGATCCGGCGTGGTGCTGATAGAGCAGTCGATAATCGGCGCGATTGAGTACCGGTGTGAGATTGGCGCCGGGCACGCTTTTTTCAAAGGGTGGGTCCGCTTCATACAGGCTGCCGTCACTGGACAGGTCATGCCGCTTTAGAAAGGTCTTGTCGACGCGTTCGGTATGCAACATCAGTCCATACGCTTGGTTGTTGACGCGTAGATTGACAAATTGTGTATCGAAGGTCGGCAGCCAAGTGGCCGCTTTGAGTAATCTCGACGCGAAGTGATTGCGGAGCATGGTCTTGTCGGCGTATTCCGCTCGCAAAATAATCCGGTCGCCGAGCCCTCCGCCAGCAGGGTGATTGAGGTTCAGCCGGAAACTTTTTTTCGCAAATGTACGGCTTGAGCCCCCATGCAATCGCATTTTTGCGCTGTGACTCTTGTCGCCGATGTGCAGCGTCGCTTCGATCCAGATTCGTTCGAGCGGTTGGGAGACGATCTGCTCTAGGGCTTTGGGCTCCGTTTGGATATGCCAGACCGGTAAAGAAGGCGCATATCCATAGAGTTGTCGGGCCGCACTGCGCCCTTTGGGACCTTGGATCTGCAGGTCGTGCTTACCCACAGTGAGGAGCTTGATTTTGACGTGACCGACGCCTTGGAGCAGGTCTGTCTTCGATAGGATTTGTACAGAAGAGTCTGCACTCACAGACACAGCGCCTTGAACCGTCAAATCGGTCGCACCGCTATCATCGACAGCTTCGATGACGATGGTCTCAACTTCGCCAATCGGGTGAGCATCGGCGCTCGGAGTGAGGACCAATCCCTGTTGTTGATGGCTCAATGAAGGCAGAGCCCACGAGGGCAGGGATGGGGTGCATTCGCTGGGTTGAGGCTTCGATGGTGCGGGCCACTTCGGGGCTTGTTCAACAGGATTTTGTAGCAACACGTAGCTCGAAGGATCGATCGGCTCGAGCCCGCAGCCACCCACAAGCCATGGGATCAGTGCTCCCAGACTCCAACGCTTCAAGCTTCGCAGGTCGCCTCTCATGCGCCTGAGGATACGTTGTTCGGGCTTCGACTTGTAGTTCCTGGCGCTTCGACAGACCATAGAGACGGATTTGGTCGAGTTGGTTGATGCAACAGGCGGAGCCATGCAAGGGATTTTACAAGGCTGTTTGCTTGCGCTGTGCGTGATAGTGACCCTGTCTGGCTGTCAACGAGACAAGGTCAAACCTCTGCCTGTGCCCAACCCCAAACACGTCCGTCCTCAACCCGCTGAGCCTCAAAATGGCCGTCCAGTCGCCGACCATCCAGCCACCATCGACAACGCGCTCAAAGGACGCACGCGAGCGGCGTTGACCGTCAAGGTCAAGCGCGCCATCAGCGACGGCTATCTGTCCTGGATCGAGATCGTCGATGACAGCCAGAGCGCTTGGGCGGTCGTGCCCCCTTTGGAGGCAACGCCCACCGGTGAAGTCACCTTGCAGGGTTGGGTACTTGGAACGGCGCGCGGCGCGCCGATTGACGTGGGGCCCAATGTCCTATGGGTCGCTCAGATTGAAGGGAGCTCCGTGCGTCGGCGGGAGTCCGGAGAAGAGGCTGTCATCGATCCGGTTTTTGCAGCCATGGAGGTTACGGGCTCTGTGGCACATTCGGCGCCACCGACGATCGAAAAAGCCGAGTATACTGTGGCTCAAATCATCAAAGATCGCAGAGCTTTGAGAGCAAGAAGAGTTCAAATTCGTGGACAGATCGTCCATGTCATCGCTGACCTCGGTGGCCGCGATTGGTGGCTGTTGCGCGACGGCTTGCAACGTCCAGCTCCTTCCCGCCCGGCTGTACTCTTTGTCCAAGCTCAAGGTCATCAATCCTTGGGTGAGGTGGTGTTCGTCGAAGGATTAGTCGAGACTGATAAAAGATTTCGTATGACCACACCCATCCCTGTTTTGCTCGTGCAAACCAAGCTCCTCGAAGCGCCCCCCGCACAGGGCGCACCACGGGTGGAGGCTGATGTTGCTCCGCTCGCAAACCAGAACCCATAAATGAGGACAACCAGTGAGCCATAGACACCTATTCGTCGCAGATCCTCTCGATGTCATGAACATCTGGCAGGACTCGACTTTCGGTTTGATGCTCGAGTGTCAATCTCGAGGCCATGAGATTTATCACTGTGGGACAGAAGGCTTGCTTGGTCGTTCTCAGGCGCCCTCAGTCCGGTGTCGAGCTGTACAGGTGCGAGCCGAGCAGGGCAATCATTTTACCTTGGGTGAGCTTAGGGGCTTGTCGCTCGACGCATTTGATGTCATCTGGATGCGAAAAGACCCTCCTTTTGACCTCAATTACATCGCTGCCACATACGTTTTAGATTTCGCGCCAGCTTCCACGCGGGTCATCAATCGACCCGATAGTCTGAGAAGTTGGAACGAAAAAGCCATCGTCTTGCGCTTCGCCCAATGGTGCCCGGCGGGGCTGTTGAGTCGAGACATCGCGGCGATCAAAGAGTTTCAGCGGGACGTGGGGGGATCGGTTGTCATCAAACCCCTGCAACATTCGGGCGGAAACGGCGTCGTCGCGCTGCACCCAGGCGACCTCAATACCAACGCGCTGCTCGAGATGTCGACTCGGCAGGGCCAAGACTTCGTGTTGGTCCAGCAGTATCAACCCGAGGTCGTCGAGGGAGACAAGCGCGTGATTTTGATCAACGGAGAGATCGGTGGAGCGCTACTTAGGGTGCCGCCGGCCGATGATCTCCGAGGCAACATCCACGTCGGTGCGCGCACTGAGCGTTGTGAGTTGACACCACAAGAGCGCAGAGTGTGTGAGGCGCTACGACAACCTCTACTAGACGCTGGCCATCTCTTTGTAGGGATTGACTTAATTGGTGAAAAGCTCACTGAGATCAACGTCACGAGCCCCACAGGCATTCGAGAGATTCTGATGGAAGGAGGGCCTGATTTGGCTGCATCCTTAGTTGACGCTGCCTTAGCTTGAGACCCGTGAGCACCTCATGAACTCCGATTCAAGCACAGAGCAAGACAAGGAACTCGGCGAACTCCGGGCGATCGTGTGGCGGACGGTGGCAGGGATCGTGCTCCTTGTTGTCGTCGTCATCATTTTAGCGCTTTGGTATCGCGAGCCCTTGCTGCGTTTTAGTCATCGCTTTGTTGAGGAGTTGGGACCCTACGGAGTCGCTCTCGGCTATTTACTGCCAGACGGGTTCGCAATCCCCATCTTGCAGGATGCGGTCATGGCCATCGCGCTAATCGGTGGGATGAGTTTTTCGCAGGTTGCCCTATGGTCGTGCGTTGGCTCTTTGGTTGGGGGCGCTTGTGGGTTCTTCATTGGTCGAAATTTGAGTCGCTTGCCTTTGGCTAGAAGAATTTTGGCACGCCACGGCGCTCGAGTTACGGCGTTGATGGACCGATATGGCGCAGCAGGGCTCGCAATTGGGGCGTTAACCCCCTTGCCCTACTGTCTGTGCTGCTGGGCTGCTGGAGGGCTAGGCATGCGCTTTGGGACCTTTGCCCTTATCAGTCTTTTGCGCGTACCGCGTGTGTTGCTCTATCTGTGGCTTATTGAACTCGGTGCGCTGACTGTTTTGGGCTAGTTCAAGTCGTGCTGAGGGCAAAGCGAACCCCATAAATCACCAGATTTGCGAGCCAGATCTGACCACCCGATTGCCCTCCAGCCGCGAGGAGTTGCTCATAGATTTTGGCATCACAGGTCTCGACCCACACGGGCACGCGGGCGTCGGCGCAGAGGTGTCTCATTCGCTCACAGAGCAACTTGATTCCCCGTGGACTTGGCGCGAAGAGTCCGCTGACAGTCATGCACGCTTCACTTGGCGTCATGCTATCGGAGGCTTCAGCATAGGTCAGATACCTGTCAACGGTTTGCGGATGACACTGGGCATAGAGGGTTTGGACCAATCTATCGGCAGCAGACTGTAACGACTCGATCTGCTCGTCATCTTGCGCTTGAGTGACCCAAGCGCAGCCTTGAGGCGCGCCCTCGTCATCATACACCCACAGGTTGCGTTGCCCGAAGTCCTGCCTTGCGCGTTCAAGCAGTTGGCATAAGGTGTTGGCCTCGGCGGCTTCGTCGTCGTTGTCAGCGACGCACCACAACACTGCGGGGTCACTCAAAGACGCTTGCCGGTACTTGCGCATCGCTTCTTGGTCACTGGGCGTGTGGTTGGTAGATGCGGCGTTCATGTTGAGCTCGGGTTTCGATTTCATGGGGTGTTTGGATGAGAACATGGCAGCTTCCATAGGGGCTGATCAAGTCCTTCTGAGCTATGCCAGATGCTCGCGTCGAGACCGTAGGCGATGGATTCGCCTTGAATATCAAAACCGGTCTTCACTTCGATGCGCGCCGGAGCATTCACAGTCCCAGTGAGTTGTTCAGAGACGTCAAATTGCCAAGCTCGGAAATAGGTCCGCACCAACAGTTGGCCATCACGGAGGTCGGCCGCAGTTGCGCGCAGAGACAGACCGCCTTGGAGTTGATCGTCGCGAAGGTTTAACGAGCCGACCTCTGTAGCCACGACGGTCGCAGATGCGTCGGGTTTGACCTGAAAAATTCGACTCATTCCGTCGTCTTGCTTGGTCAAGATCCACAGCGATCCAGAGGGCAACGCAACCATCGCCTCAGCGTCTGGCCGTGCACTGTACTCGGCAGTCCGGCTCGGTGGATATCGAAAACGAAAAATCGTTGCCTGTTGATTCCAACTCAACTCTTGTGCGGTAGAACTCGCTTGATATGCGGGCTCAACACTGCGGATTAAGGCCAATTCGGTGCGTTTGTGTGCGTTGTCGCCGATATCGCCTATCCATAGGCACCGCGATGGATCTGTTGGAG
>PBTG01000091.1 GCA_002726535.1 Myxococcales bacterium
ATCGGAGCCATCTCAACGTATACGGTGATCTCGACCTTGGCTGCGACCGATCGAGCCTTGAAAGCTGCTGACGTAGCTCTGTTGCGTCTTCGCTTGGCCACCGATCTCGCCGGTCAGGGTCACGCGGTGATTACCGGAGAGCACTTTGATGTAGAGGCTGGCTTGCAGGCTGCAACGCAAGATGCAGGAGCCGGCGTAGCCATTGAGACTCGTTTGATCGCAAGGGCTGCGAGCTTGACGTTTGACGCGGCGGCTCAGCGGCCGTATTCAAGGCGAAAGATTCGGCCGCTTGAATCATAGCTGGCCTTAAACTAGGAGAGATTGTGGCTCAGATCGCAACCATCCAAAGAGCCATTGATGACATTCGCATCGGACGAATGGTCATCCTGGTGGACGACGAAGACCGAGAAAATGAAGGTGACCTTGTTATCGCTGCTGACAAGGTGACCCCCGAGGCTGTGGCTTTTATGGTCGAGCACGGCCGAGGACTCATCTGCCTCGCGATGGACAATGAATTGATGGATCGTATCGGTGTGTCACCGATGGCGAGCGCCAACCAAGCACCATTGAGTACGGCCTTCACCGAAAGTATCGACGCCATTGACTGCACAGGTAGCGGGGTATCTCCGGCAGATAGGGCTCGGACGATCATGCGAGCTGTCGACCCAGAAGCAAGTCCAGACCAATTTCAGGTTCCCGGTCACGTCTTCCCGTTGCGTGCCCGGCGTGGTGGTGTGATTGTTCGCAGTGGTCAGACAGAGGGCAGCGTCGATTTGGCGAGGCTCGCCGGCTTGGCGCCAGCAGGAGTGATCTGTGAGGTCATGGCTGCAGACGGCAGCATGAGTCGACTCAACGCGCTTTTGGAGTTTGGTGAGGCCCACGACATTCCCGTGGTCACCGTCGCAGACTTGATCGAATATCGTCTTCACAGTGAGACCCTCGTGGAACTCCAGGCCAAGAGTCGCTTACCGACCGAATGGGGGACTTTTGAGCTCAATCTCTTTCGTTGTTCTTTGGACGATGGGTTACACGTAGCCTTGACCATGGGCGATCTACAAGCCGATCAACCGGCCTTGGTTCGAGTCCAGCGAGCCAATCTGCTCGGAGATGCCTTCGGTCTTAGCGGATCGCTCGGGCGCCCCCACTTGGCGTACACCATGCAAAAAGTCGCCTCCGAAGGCTCGGGTGCGATCGTTTATCTGTCAGCGGATGAAAACGAGGACAGGATCGTCGGCCAATTGGAGCACTACTTATCGAATAGAACTGCCAATCAATCGAACAGATCTGTCGATAGCGGTAGCGAAAAAGTCGAGTTCAAAGATTTTGGTGTCGGAGCGCAAATTTTGCGCGCCTTGGGTTTGGGCAAGCTTCGTGTCCTTACTAACAGCCCCAAACGGATGCGTGCCGTGTCTGGATTTGGCTTAGAGATCGTTGATTGGTTGCCGCTTGAGGCCCCCTAGGCTACTTTTGGGCTCGGGAGTGGTCTGTGTGGGCAGTTAACGTCGCACAATCAAAGCAGGCAATGGCGCGCACGCTTGCGTCACTGGTGTTACTGGGCGGTTGCACGAGTCCTTGCGGAGATTTGGTGGCGAGAGTTTGCAAAGCGCAGGGTGCTCAAAGTGTCGCGTGCGAACAAGTTCAAGCTCAAGCGGCCAGCGGTCGCATAGCGAGCGAGAAAGCTTGCACCAACGCCATTGAGTTCATCGACGAGCTCAAGCGGACGCGCTGAGGAGAATGGGTGGGCAAAACCTTCGGCCGTTATGAGCTCTTGGAACGAATCGGCGTTGGCGGTATGGCTGAGGTCTGGAAGTCCCGTGTTGCCGGTGTTGGTGGATTTGAAAAGATCCTGGTCCTGAAAAAAGTTCTGCCCGCCTTTGTGGAAAACAAGACTTTCGTCGAGATGTTGTTGGCGGAGGCTCGTCTGTGTGCGGTGTTGCAGCACGCCAACATTGTACAGACCTACGAAAACGGTGAGATCGACGGCCAGTACTACATCGCCATGGAGTACGTGAAGGGCTACGACCTTTTTAAGATCCTCTCTCGCGTCACCCAACTCAAACGCAAGATCCCAGCGGAACTCTGTCTGTACATCGCGGCCGAGGTGGCCAAAGGGCTCGATTACGCCCATACGGCCAAAGATCACCAAGGTCGACCGCTCAATATCATCCACCGTGACGTGTCGCCCTCGAATATCCTCATTAGCGAGACCGGTGAGGTGAAGGTCATGGATTTCGGCGTTGCTCGCGCGACCATGGATGGCACGACCAACGAAAATCGGTCGCGCGCTGGGGTGCTCAAAGGCAAGCTTGGATACATGTCGCCGGAGCAAGTCACAGGTCAGCCATTTGACCTTCGCAGCGACATTTTTTCGCTCGGAATTATTCTGTACGAGAGCATGACTCTGAAGCGCTTGTTTTTGGGTCGGACGGATCTCGAGACCTTGGTGAACATCCGGGACGCGAAGATCGAGCACAAATTCCACAAGCACTCGTACATCGAGGAGTCTGTGAGGGCTGTGTTACGTCGTGCCTTGGCGCGTGAGTCCAAAGATCGCTACGCCTCAGCGCTCGACTTTCAAGATGACATCACCTCACTGCTCTTTGAACAAAAGACCGCGGTCACCAATCGGAGCCTCGCGAAATATCTCGATGAAATCTTCTCTGAAGAGATTCCAGAGGTGGATGCCGACAACGCGCTTCCTGAACAAAAGACGCCGCCTGCCCGAAAGGTCGACGAAAATGGGCCTTCCCTGACCTTTTCTCCCACTGAATTACGGCAGCATCAAGCTGAGATTCGACGGGTTCGAAAACTTCAAAAGACAGCAAAGACAGCTGAGGTGGACACAGAGGTCGAGGTCAGTTCTGACAAGCCCGATACGGCAGTCGAACGGCATTCAGTCAAAGCGGCAGGAGCGGATTCTGCGACGCGAAAAAAAGAAAAGCGTCTCGTGTCGAGCTCTGCGGTCATGGCCAAAGATACATCTCCAGGAATCTTGCATCGTCCGAAGGTCGCGTCGGACGCCTTCAAAAGCACTGCTCCAAATCCGCGACAAAGCCAAAGCATCGCAGCGGTAAGTCGCCGAGAATTACGTGCATCGACCGGTCCTCAAATGTCGAGTGGAGCCCGGCGCTCTTCTTCGATGAACTCGGAAAACCATTCGAGATTGGTTGAATACCGGGTGCGTGTTCACGACAGAGAGATCCTCGGACCTTTTTCGCGGCAGGCTCTAGAGTCGATGATCGAGTCTCACACAGTGTCCCCACGAGCGAGTGTCTCAGTCTCTGATGGACCCTATGTGCCCTTGAGCGAGATACCAGAGTTGGCATCGGCCATGGCCAAGGTTCAGAGCAGCCGAGCCAATCCAGATGCCTTCGGTGATGTCAGTCGTGTCGAGCTTCCGCGGCTGACCTACCAGCTCTTTTCGCAGCGCTTTACGGGGTGTTTAGAGTTGTCTCAAAGCACCGTTCTCAAGTCGATTTATTTCCGCAAGGGTCGGCCGGTGTATATCACCAGCAATCAGAGCGGCGAGATGTTGGGTGCTTTCTTGGTGAGCCAAGGCGTCATTGGCCAGAGCGACGTCGAACTGGCTGTAGCCACCAGCAATCGAGGTGGTGGACGGCTCGGGGACGTGATCGTCGCCATGAATTTGATTAAGCCCTATCAACTCTATCAGGTGTTGGAAAAACAAATTCGCGCTCGATTTGTCGACATCTTCGGTTGGGAGTCTGGCGAATGGCGGATGTACAAAGACAGCGTTCCGCCGGTCAACATTGTTCCTCTGGATTTGGATCCAATCTCCGCCATGGTCGAAGGCGTCCGAACAAAAATGTCCCTGTCGATTTTGGAGTCGTATTTCGCCGATCGTAGCGGCATCGCATACTCGAAGCAGAGCCAATCAAAGATCAGCATCGAAGCGTTACGGCTGCAGGCACGCGAGGCCAAGGCGTTGGGATTGTTGATGTCCTCGGACACACTGCAACAAGCTAAGACCGAAAAGTGTCGCTCACGTCAGCAGCAACTCTCGGTTCTGCAGGTGATGTTGCTGCTCATCCAGACTGATCTTTTCAGCTACCCCAAATGATGCAACGTCCCCGCAACATCGCTCATCGGGGGGCGCGTCTACTGGCAGTTGAAAACACGATTGAAGCCATTCGAATCGCTTTTGACCAAGGTGCTGAGGGCGTCGAATTTGACGTTCAGGTTACGCTCGATGGAGAGCCCGTTTTATTTCATGATGATGCCCTGAAAACATTCACCGGTGTTCAAGGGACGGTGCAACAGTGGTCATGGAGTGAATTGCGTCGTTTACCATTGCACGACGCTCATGGTCATCGAGGTCGAATCGCTCATCTCGCTGAAGTGCTAGAGGAACTATCTCCCTTACACGGCCTCTTTAATCTTGAACTCAAGGTGGTCAATGGATCGTCTCAAGCGTTGGTCAAAGCCGTGTCTCGCTATTTGCATCAGATCGACCCGTCAAATTGGTTGATTTCCAGCTTTTGTCATCGAGCCCTACAGACGGCTACTGACCAACTCGACTCATTCGCTCAAGCAGCATTGATCGACAACGACGTCGACTGTGATTATTGGCACCTGATCGAATCAACTGAGGCACGGCAACGCTACTCCGCAGTTCATCCCCACGGCGCCTTGCTCCCTCGCCTCGCTGGCAGTGAGGTTGCTATCAACGTGTGGACACTCAACGAGCCAGAGCACTGGCAGATCGCCTGCAATCTCGAGGTCGCTGGAATTATCACTGATGACCCGGCGAGCTTGGCCGGTTTCCTGTCGACGGCTTGACCCAGACCATCCAATGGGCAAACTGAGCGACCTATCCAAAGAGGAGACTCGATGAAGCGCACTTGGTTTGCCACAGTCCTGTCTGTAATTGTCATCTCGGTGATGGCAGGAGGATTGTTTTGGGTGTTCGTTCAACCTCAGGACACCGATCCTGCAGGCGTCATCAAAGTGACCAAGAGCCAGCAAGTAGACTCGAGCGACTGGCAGTCGCTTTGGCAAAGTGCAGGGTTCAAAGGTGATCGAGCGATTCGTCCGAATGGACCGAAGCAAGCACTTGAGAAACTCGCTCGGGACTTGGCGAGCCCTGCGGCGCTCAAGAAGCGATTGTCCACTTGGCTCGGCGACAAGAGCTTACGTCTTGTTGATCCTCAGGTCTCTGTCCATCGTCGCGTTCAAAGCGCTGGGGATCTGGCCGCCGTATTGGCTCGGGGCGCCGCCCCTGCGCTCTATCCGGTGGAGTTGGTTTGGTTGCTCGTTGGCTTGTGTGACCAAGGGGCGAATGAGCACCGCGTCTGGCTGTCTGCAGCGCCTGATCCCTTGGTCCTGTCGAAGCTCAATCTCAGCGTTCAATGTGGCGATGAACTGCTGACGCCAATGGGCGCCAAGGCTCCAGATGCAGTGCAAGTCTCCGACAGCACCTTAGCTGGTTGGTGGACCTTAACTCGCGCCCAGTTGGCTCGCACTCGCCAGGAATTCACCGTCGCTCATAGAGATATCGCCTTGGCAGACAAGCTGATGGGCAGTTCGGCTGCGCCTCAATTCGCTCGTGGTGTCCTGCAGATCGCTCAGTCTATGGTCGACCGCGGCGTGGAGACATGTGAGAGCGCCCTCGCTAAAAGAGACGACCCATGGGCGCGTCTTTTTCTCGCAGACGTCTTGGCAGCGATGTCAAAGCCCTTCAAAGCCTTTCGTCATGCTCGAGCGGTCATCGACAGACACCCACAACTAGCGGAAGGGCACGTTAGTCTCGCGCTGCTGAATGCGGGGCGAGCTCAGAGTGTCCCTGAAGCCGGTCGCGCCAAGTTGATCGATGAGGCCAAAGCCGGATTTGAACGGGCGATCAAGATCAGGCCAGCCGTGCCAGGAGCACGCGCCGGGTTGGCCCAGTTGGCGTTGCTGCAGGGCGATCACGAGATGGCCGAGAAGATCTTGAGGGTTGCGGTCACCAAACATCACGACATTCAGGCCGCTTTGGTGCTCAGCGAACTCCTGCAAATGAGCCAGCGAGCCGAGCAAGCCGTGGAGGTGTTGAAGACGCTTGGACACGATGAAGACGAGCGCGTCGTCGCAGCCCTAATCAAAAGCATGGTGTTGGCTGGAGACAGCGAGGCAGCCGCTCGGCAGGCCAAGTTGGGAGTTCAGCGTTTGCCGCACAGCGCTGAGATTGCTCTGTTGTACGCCGATATTTTACGCCAACTCGGAAAAGCCAGCGAAGCGGTCGCAGTACTCTCACCACACAACAAAGGCCAGTTGGCTGAGCAGATAAGTGGTCTGCAGATTCAAATTTTACTTCAGGCCGGCAAACAACAAAAAGCGCTCAAATTACTCGGGCCTTTGTTGTCGAAAGACAAGATCAGTCGAGAACTCGGAATGTTGGGCTTGATCGCTTACGCCTTGACCGACAAATCCGATGAGCAGCATCAACTCGCCCTTCGCTTGACCCAAAAGGGCGTCATGACGTGGTCTGAAGTGGTAGGCACATTGGTTGAAGCCGGTGATCCCGATGGCGCTGAGTCTGCCCTCAATCATGCACTTAGCACTCTTGCTAAGGGGCAAAAACAATGGTTAGAGATGGCCAGTACATTGGCGATGATTTACACCGCCAGCGGGCGCAAAGGCGAGGCACTAGCCTTGGCCGACAAACTGGCTGGAGATTTGACTGACCCCGAGCAGACCAAAACGCTCCGCAAGGCCATTGACGAAGCGATCGCCGGTGCAGAGGCGGAACTCGCTAAAATGAAGCAGGAGCAAGGCGCCACCGAACTTGGGGCTCCACAAAGCCCATGACAGATGATTCGATCCAAGCAGCTCTGATGTGGCTTGAGCAGCAGTTACACGACGCCGGGTTGCCGTGGCGCTCTGATTGGCGTGAACCGCTGACGATCATGGTCCAGTGGACACAACGATTTTCCACTCGCACGAATCTCGTTGGTGACTCTTCGGCGATGGGGATCGTCCGCGAACACATCTTGGAGGCATTGACTGTCGCCGCGCTCTTGCAAGAGCAAGGTGTCCAATGGCGTTCCGCTGTAGATGTAGGAGCTGGTGCCGGTTTGGAAGCGCTGTGTCTCGCGATGACTCGACCTGAGGGCCACATGACGGCGCTAGAGCCTCGTCGCAAGCGAGCTGACTTCATTGAGATCGTAGCCGATGCAATGGCCGTGAAGGTGACCGTCGTTCGCGCAAAAATTCCGCAATGGACACCTCCTTCTCCGGTCGACCTAGCGATATCGCGAGCGACCTTCGCGCCGACGTTGTGGCTCAAGCTCGCGCGGTCCATGGTTAAGTCCGATGGGTGGGTGGTTATTCACGGTGATGACAGCACCAATACTGGACAGCGAGTTCTTGCCTATGGACGGGTACCTGATTCGCAGGGGCACCGGATTGAACTCTATCAGTTGGGGTGACCTGAGGAGCCTTCGCCGCTACACTGCCTGAGGACTGTCAGGCTCTATCCCTAACCAACTGTCGAACGGACTCTCGATGATCGCAAGCTCTGCCCAAGATGCGCTCTTAGCTCCGTTGCCTCTCGAGCAACAAGCGCTCGCGCGAGATCCTAATCCAGCGGTTGCTGTGCCTGTGATGTTGGCTCAGGTCGCGGAGATTCCACCGCTATTTTATGGAGTCTCGAAGCGTTCACGTTGGTTGGCTCTGATCACGGACAGGTTGCGGGCTAGCGCAGAGCCTCAGCCAGCGCTGGAGCTTTCGCTGCTTTGCGAAGTCGCCCAGACGATGTTTGCTGCCCGGCAAATTGCTGCGGCGCAAACAGCCTTGGATCAAGCCATCGAACAGGCTCGAAGCCTCGCCCAGTGGCAAGTCCTCGCAATCTGTTTGGCGCGAAAGGTCGTCCACTCTATGGTCGAGCATCGCTCCGATGCAATGACAGCGCTCAAAGCGTTGGAGCAACTCATCCAGAGTCGCTCGGACGTGTTGACCAACGCTGTTGTCGTCGCAGAACTCAACCTTGCGAGGGCTGCTGTCGCCGCGAGCGTGCAGCATTGGCAATTGTGCCGGCAGGCTCTCGCAGACATGGCACGTTCTGGGCTCGCACACGATGGTAGATTGCACTACTTCGCGCTCGCCTCTCACGAATTACTGGCGCAATGTGCCATGCGCAGCGGCCAACGGGTCGACGCATTTCAACGGCTCCAGGATGCAGCAGAGCTCAGCGCAGGACTGCAGGCTTGGGCGGAGTGCAGCAATCACCACGCGATTTTGGCGGCTTATGGCGTGAGAACGGGTTCTTTTGATAGCGCGATGCTCCACGCTGAGCAGTCTATCGACTGTCTCAAGCGCTCGGCTGTGACTCATCCGCGTCGGAGCCCTTGGCTAGGTGCCCATTTTGATCTTGCCGCTGAGCAAGACTTCGCAGGTGTAGTGCGCAATTTGGCTGAAGCTGTAAACGAGACGCTTGATCGCGGTGACCGCCAAGGTTATCTCGTAGCCATCTGCGCCATGGTCGCTTTTTACCTGGTCGCTGATCGCGCTGCAGAGGGTCTCGATACGCTCAATGAAGCCATCGTCGCTGTCGAAGAGTTGCCTGATCCAGCCGGTGCCGCTTTGCTACGCAGTGTCTCGGAAAATCTACTTCGCTTTATGGGTCTGTTGCACTAGCAGCTGCTTGAGCAAGCTGATTTGCCCGATGCAGAGCGGCTGCCAAGGCCCCGGACATCTCGTTGCTCCATTGAACCTGTTGTAGATGACCGATGGCAGCTTCGGTCATCCCACCTGGACTGGTGACATCGAGACGATGCTCTAGGGCGCTTTGGGATCCAGAGGCAAGCAGTGCGCTCGCCCCTTGGACCACACTCAACGACAGTTCTCGCGCATCTGCGTCGCTCAAGCCTACTGACTGACCGGCTGCTTGTAAGGCTTCGATGAAATAAAACACGTACGCTGGCCCGGAGCCTGCAAGAGCGGTGAAAGCGTCGAGCTGTTCTTCGTGTAGATCGATGACCACTCCGAGCGACTGTAACAAGCCTCTGAGCTTGTTTTGAACTGGCGGAGCGATGTCGCTCGGCCAGACGACGCCAGTAGCTCCCAGTCCGAGTCGCACTGGAGTGTTGGGCATGAGGCGGATAACTTTCGCCCCCGTCATCTCAGCGATGGTTTCACTGCGAACTCCTGCCATGACACTCATCCAAAGTTGACCACTCGGAACCAAGGCTTTGAGCGGCGGTAGGACCGTGGCCACTTGTTGAGGTTTGATCCCCACCAAGACTACGTCCGCCCACGAGATGAGCTGCTGCGATGATGTACAGGTCTGAACGCCTAAGTTCTGATGAACTCGCGCTGCTGACTGAACCGTTTTCGTCATGGCCAAGATGTGATGCTTCTCGACCGCATGGCTGTCGAGCCATCGCGCAATCATTGCGCTGCACATCTTGCCACAGCCCAATACACCGATCTTCATGATGGACTCCAAAACTTACTGAGGTCATTGGAGTCGATTGACCATCTCATTGAAAACATTCACCGACGCCCACGTGTCCACCACGTAAGGCGTCAGACGCGGCCATTTTCCGCTTTCCTGGTCTCTGCAACTCCGTAAACCAGACCGACCCACTGTCAGCGGCGATTAAGACCCTCCCGGGCTCAATCGCGAGCACTTGACCGGCTACACCAGAACGTGGGTCGGTTCGAAGTTCTTCGGCGAAGAACTTCCAGCGCTCATTGCTCGTGATCAGCGTCGACCAAGCGCCAGGCCATGGGGTCATCGCCCTCACGTGAGCGTGGACCATCTCGGCACTCTGATGCCACGGGACGGCGCCCTCTGATTTGCTCAGTAGCGGCGCGTAAGTGACACCTTCACTGGATTGGGCATGGGCTTGCAGTCGACTTTGCAACAAGTCCTCGAGACAATAGCCAAGGAGCTCCGCCGAGAGCGCTGACAAGCGTGCAGAGAGACTCGATGCAGTGTCGTCATGAGCGATGTTGATGTGGCGTCGAGCGTATACGTCGCCTGTGTCGAGCCCCTCGTCCATGGACATCAGACAGACGCCTGTCTGCTCGTCTCTTGCTGCGATTGCTCGTTGAATAGGAGAGGCGCCTCGCCATCTTGGCAATAACGAAGCGTGTAGGTTCACACAACCCAATCGAGGCGCGTCGAGCACTGCGGCGGGTAGCACTCGTCCGTATGCAGCGACGACTGCGAGGTCTGGGTTCCGCTCGAGCAGCCACTGTCGTAGTTGGCCGTCTCGAACTTTGTGTGGTTGAAAGAGATCGAGCCCGAGCGAGCGAGCGTGTACTGCCACCGCAGGTGGCGTCATTTTACGACCTCGTCCAGCGGGACGATCCGGCTGTGAGACTACACCCACGACCTGTACGGACAGCTCACACAGACGCCTAAGGGCTGGCACCGCGAACTCGGGGCTGCCCATAAAAACCACTCTATGCATGTGTCGACCTTGTCAGCGCCATCGGATTGCGGCTCGGCCGTCTTCTTCCGCGTCGAGGCGTGCTTGTGCTTGGGCCTTTTTGTAGGCCCGAAGCGTGAGACGGCGCTTTAAAGGGCTGACTCTGTCCAAAAAAGTCAGTCCATCGAGATGATCGAGCTCGTGTTGGGCGCAGACCGCGCCGATCCCATCAAAATCTTTTTCATGGCTTTGTCCAGTGCGATCTTGGTAGCGCATCACCACATGAGAGGCGCGCACGACAGCTACCGTGACCCCTGGAAAACTTAAGCAGCCCTCTTCAAAACTGATTTCACCACTCTTGTCGATGATCTCAGGGTTAACGACCTCGTAGTACTCCATCTCAGCATCTTCGTCCTCTGACGTGGGCAGCACCATGG
>PBTG01000010.1 GCA_002726535.1 Myxococcales bacterium
AGGCCTTGCTGGTCAGTCGCTCCCTGGATGACCCGGGACAAACCCTCCAGTTGTTGCGATGGGCAGCGACCGACCTGACCCTCGAGCGTCATGTATTGTGGCTCGATGAAGCGGCAACATTAGCCGCCTGGAGCGTCAATGAACCAGAGTTGGCTGTAAGGCTCTATCGCGAAATTATCAGCCACCAACCCCAACACATTAAGGCCTTGAAGTGTTTGAGCGAGCTCGACGGCGAAGACCCCGCACGTCGTATCGAGTATTTGCAACAACTGCTGGAGTGTTGGTTGGAGCCAGACGATCGAGCACACATGCTGCGTGCCTTGACCCTGACGTGGCTCCAAGAGATCGGCGACCTGCAACGTGCACAAGCGACCTTCGAAGCACTCGAAGAAATCCAACCCGATCCAGAGTTGAAAACCGAAATCGCGGCCCGCGTTGCGCTGGCCAAAGGCGATATGGCGGGACTTCGAGCGGCCATGGGACAGGGGCCAGACGCAGCCGCAGACTTCGTGAGCCGGCTCGAAAAAATCGCTGAGCATGAAGCGGGTCTAGGTGGTGTGGCGGCATTGATGGCAGCCGCTAAGGTCAGCGATACCGAGTTGGGGGATGTAAACCGAGCCGTTGAGTTCGCTGGTCTGGCACTCGCCTACGCGCAAGAGGGTGAGGACTCCTTGGTACAAGAGGCGGCGACGGTCCTGCTGGAATTAGCTCGAAGGGCCGAGCTTAGCGATTGGCAAGAGCAAGCTCTACAGGTGATGGCGGAACGAGGCTCTGGCTCCACTCAACTCGATGCGCTGCGCAACATCGCTCAACAATGCGAGCGCAGAGATGCGTGGCAAGAAGCCGTCCTCGCCTGGATGCGTCTGGTCGCAGCGAGCGTCGACGACGGTGCCTTGCCGACTGCCGCAGAGCGCTTGTGCATGGCGGCTGAACAAGTCGATCCCAGCGATGAGGTGGTCTCAGCCATCGCAGATTCAGTCGAACAATGCTCCGATGCAGCCGTAGCAGAGCCAACCTTGATCGCTGCATCGTTGTGGGCGGCAGATCAAGGTGTCGGCTTGGATCGAGCTGCAGACGCACTGACCCGGTGGCATGAGCACCATGAGCAGAGCCTACAGAGCCTTCAAGCCGCGGAGCGAGTCGCGGTGGAGCGGGGTGACTGGTCGACTGTCGTGAACTCGCTAGAGCAACAAGCTCTGGTGAGCGGAGACGATTCGAACGCTAGCGAGTCTCTGCGTCGCGCAGCAAGCCTGGCCGACAGCGCGCTTGAGGCTCCAGGCCGCGCAGCGCAATTGCTCGGGCAAGTACTGCAACGCAATCCCAATGACGGCTCCGCCTGGCTGACGCGATTGGATTGTTTGGATCGTGCGGGCGACGAAGCGGCATTAGATCAGGCGCTTTCAACGCTCTGGGAAACCAAAACCGCTGACCGACAATTGGTCTTGCAAGCCGGTTTGAGCCGTATCGAACGTCAAAGTGAAGATGCTTCAGCGCTCGTCGCACAAGTCGCTTCTCGACTGCTTGCTCCGGAACACGACAGCGCCAATGACGAGCGTCTGTACACGTTGACAGTGGCTCACTTACACCACGAGACCCACGGCTATGATCTAGCGAAGCTGGCCTTGCCCATCGCTCGAATCAAGCAACTGTGGGCCGATGTGCTCGCTTGCCGAGAGATCCTCGATAGACAAATCGCACAGGACTCGAGTGACTTTGTCCAAGCTCTCCTCGATCAGGCTGAGATCGCGCACAACCTCCAAGGCGGCTCAGAGCAGGCCTGTCAACTGCTAAGCGACGTGATCAAACATCCGCAAGCCAGCATTGAACAGTTAAAAACTGTGGCGCAGCTCGCCGGACTTTGGGAGTTGGCCCCAGTCGAAGAAGCATTGACTCTGTGCCTGCTTGAGCGCGACCTACAACAAAGTCCAGAAGAGATCGCCCTGCGCACTGAGATGGCCGATCGATGTGTGGCGCTTGAACGTCCGGGGCTCTCTATCGCGCTCTGGCAAGGGCTTACAGTCGCCGAGCCACAGCGAGCTGCAGAGGCGCTCGAAGGCTTGATGCGTTTGACACAAGATGTCGAGGGCCTGCTCGAATTGCTCGAAAACCTCGCCCATAACGCCCAGGATGATGAAGCCCAAGAGTCTGCGTGGCTGCGTCTAGCGTCTGTTCACCTCGACGACCGAGCACAACCCCAGGCGGCGATTGAAGCGCTACGAACCGCTTGCGAAAACCTGTCGCAATCGGTCGTCTTGGCGACAGCGCACTTGGAACTATTGCGGGAGTATGGTCAGCCTTTAGTACTGCTCGAAGCCCTTGAGTCGAGCTTCGCGGCCGCGTCTGACCAACAAGAGCAAGACATCTTGCATCGCGAGATCGCCCAGCTCGCTAGTGAACATGCACCAGATAGAGCCCTTGCTCACTGGCTACCTTTATTGGCCGAACATCCAGACGAGCTCGAAATCGTGTTGGCGACTGCTGCCGCTATTTTGGCTGATGCCGATCCCAAGCTGCCGACTGAGCATGAAGGCGCCCTGCGTCAGACCATCGAAGCGCTTGAGCCATTTGCAGAACATGATTTGATCGATTCGCTCTTGGCCACCCTCGGTGCAAGCGTGGACGAAGAGCAGGCTGTGTCCGTCTGGATCGAGCGTACCCAGCGATCCAAGCAAGTCGGAGGCATCGCAGCGCAGCTGGACATCCTATCGCTCGCGCTGAGTACAAACCCGATGTCACAGGCATTGATTGAGATCGCAGATGAAGCTCTAAAGACAGCTGACCCGACTGATGCTCATCATTTCTGGGCTCAATGTGCGGCACAAGCAAACGCGCCATTGATGACCAAACTACGCGCGGTGCGCGCCGCACTGAGCCTGCCCAATCTGGCGGCCGCCGGCTTTGACCAACTTGAAGGGTTGTGGCGAAGCCACCCTGATCAGATCGACGCTCAATCGGTAATTGCCGCAGCCCGCCAGGCGGGCTTAGCGCACATTGCGCGAGCACTTGTGTTGGAACATTTGGAAGAGACTGAATCGTCAGAATCGACCCGCTCCGCAAGAGCGGCACTAGCGGCCGAGTTCGTCATGGCAGGCGATATCCACGGTGCGATTGCTCAATGGCAACGCCTTGTAATTGACGACCCGAGTGATGAAACAGCCATTGCAGAGTTGCGTCGTCTTTGCTCAGAGGTCGGTGAGCAGCGCGAGGCTCAAGCGTTGATCTTGGCCTCGACCGCCGAGATCGAAGACCCTGACCAGCGCCTGAGCCGACTGCTCCATTTTGCCGCACAAGCTATGGAGGAGGACGAAGCCTCCTTGGCGGTCCAAGCCCTCGACACGGCTCTGGCACAGCGAGCCGACTCTATCGAAGCCTGGGAGATGCGAGGCGTTGCCTTGGCCATTGTCGAAGATGACGAAGCCATCATCGCGCATTTGCGTCACGGAGCGAGTCATCTGACAGGAGAAGATAAAAATGACGCGCAGCTCGGTCTAATCGCGCACTTGAGTGAGACAAATCCCTTAGAGGCCTTCGAACAAGCACGCGATGTTTTGCAATCGCACCAAGCGGGGCTCAATCGACAGGACCTGCTCAGCCTTGCAGTAGACTTGGCGAAAGACGAAGAGACCGCCCAGGCTCTGCTGGAGTCGCTTGTTCAATCTGATCTTCGGCCGACCGCCGGCAGAATGTTGGTCCTTCGTCAGCCCGAAGCGAATGAGGGTGCCGCGCTGATGCTCAGCTTGATTGAGCAATCGCAACACAGCGACGATGCTCAGTTGATGCTCGAACTGTGGAGGCGCGGAGCGAGTACGCCCGATTTTATCGACGCGATGCTGCCGATGCTGAGCGAAGCTACTGAACAAGCCCGAGTGTTGAGCAGCGCTGTAAACGATCTGGGAATCGATGCCCCACAACGTTGGCTGGAGCAATGGAGCGCGCTCGAACCAGACAATCATCTGCCGCTGCGATGGCTCTTCGCCCAAGCGCCCACCGAGGACGAGCGTTGGCTACGCCTGTGCGAGACCCTACAACTCATCGAGCTCGACGGCCCACTCGAGGTCCTATTAAGCCTGGTCGATGTATGTGAGGCGGGCGCCAACAGAGCGGCCGTATTCACACGCGCAGCAACGCTCGCAGAGCAGGACCTCAATGACCCTGAGACGGCCGCGGCTTACTTACAGATGGCCTTCGAACAGAGCCCCGACGAGACGCTCTCGAAACGGCGTTTAGAGCTGTTGCGGCGGACCGGTGATGAGGGCGCTCTGGCCGACTCGCTGATGGCCGAGGCTCAGCGTGCGAAAAGCGACGCGCAAGCAGTCGAACTTCTCGACCAGGCGTGTGAACTGTGGCTGAACAAGCTCAACAAGCCGAGCGAGGCGATCGCAGCGCTCGAGTTACTGGTCAAGCTAGAGCCCGATCAATCGAGTCGAATGACGGCGCTGGCTTTAGCCATGCGAGCCGGCAACGTCGACGGATGGGAGCAGGTCGCCAGCCAGATCGAAGCGAATGATGCTCAATCTGTAGCGTTGATTTTCGCGGCTCGTATCGCCGCCTCCGGTGCCAAAGGGGCTTTTGAAGTCCTCAAACACAGCCCGAATCCACAGCAGTTGGGCGACGAGTTGGACCCGCTCATCGAGCTTGCTGACGAGCTCGATGAGCAAGACGTGTTGACCCTGTTGGGATGGCGACGCGACCGCCTCCATCGCGGACATCAACCAGAATTGTGGGCCTCGCTGACCTTGAGAATGCTCTCTTTGTCCGACGACGATGCATCAAACCTCACTGAGTTGGACGAACTCATCGCCCACGCGATGGGTCCCCTCAAGGATCCAGATCTAGCATGCGATTGGAGTGTGAGGGGCCTAGTCAACGAGCCAACCAGTCGGGATAGAGCGCTGCAGACGATCGCTGTGGCGGCAGACGCGAAACGTCTCGACGAAGTCCTACCAATGGTGCTGGAGATCGTCTGCTCGACGCCCGGTGAAGACCCAGCCCTCGACATCGGTGTATTCGCTCAAGCCATCGCTCACGGCGTCGCCATGGAAGAGCTCAGTCGACACCTGATCGATCGATCCAAGGCGGAGCCTTATTTCGCCTCGATTGTACTCGATACCTTAGGTGACGAGCTGCGTGCGCAAGATCTCCAAGCGACAATCATCGAACTCCGGAAAATCGCCCTGCCGGAAGCGTCAGGTCCGGAACAGACCGAAGCGCTAATCGCACTCGCTCAGGACATCGCGAGCGCTGGCGATCCGATTTCAGCGGCGATGGCATTGATGGAAGCCGCGCATAGTAGCGAAGGACAGGCGAGCGTTTTGATCGTGAGCGCGGTTGAATTGGCAGAGCAACACCAAGTTGCAGGTGATTTCGTATCCTTGGTCGAGCGAACCCAAGCGAAACTCAGTGTCGAGGTCTTCAAACAATTGTCATTACTCACCGCAGCCATGGCGGCGAGTGAGTTGGACAACCCGGTACGAGCAGCCAAGTTGACGGGGCGCGTATGGGATCAAGATCCAGATGACCTTGAAGCGAGAGATCGGACCTTGACCTATCTACGTCTTGCAGACTCTGCTGACGCGTTGTCCAAAGCGCTCGACCGCGCAATTATGGCAGGTGGAGACGACCTCGACGCGCTTCGAGCCGAACGCGCCGGACTTCTGGCGGGCCCGCTGGATTTACCCGAGCAAGCTCTTCAAATCTTACGAGCTATCGTCCGCCGAGTGCCCAATCATGAGGCCAGTGTGCAGATCCTTGAATCTATCGCTTCGAATCCAAGCGTCGGAATTGAAGCCACGCTGACTCTCGTTGAACTGTATCGTAAGGCTCAGAGATGGAGGCCCCTCGCTAGTCACCTGGACCGATTGGTCACCAATCTGCCTCCACAACCACGCACAAGCTCTTGGCGTAGAGAGTTGGCGGAATTGCTATCTGCCCGTTTGGGCGAGATGGACGCGGCGGTGGGTCATTGGACTCTATTGCTGCAAACGGAAAACGCCGACGAGGCTGCCACTCATCTGTTGGCCTTACCGCTGGCGCAGAGCGAAGACGTCAACTGGAGTTCTGCCCTCAAGCACACCAGCGGCACCCGGACAGCAGTGCTCACTCGCATGACAGAGTTGGCAAAGCGAGCGAGTGATGACAACGCGCTAGAGAGTGTGTTGCGCGAATGGATCGAACTCGACCCGAAGGCTTCAGGCGCTTGGGAGGCGCTAGAGGAATTGCTCGAAGATGCTGGCCGCTGGCAAGACCTAGTCCACGTTGGTCAACGACGGCTGCAGCTGCTCGACTCCGACGAGAGAATCATTCAACTTCATCGCATCGGCGGCATCGCTCAAGCGGCCGGGCTGATCGCTGACGCTGTGGAGGCATATCGCGCATTGGCCGCAGCCGACGACCAAAGCGTCGATGCCCTGCAAGCTCTTTTACCGCTATTGGCGGGCGAGTCCGTACAAGAACGAGACCTATGGATTCAGATCGGCGAGCGTAGCCAAGACGCCGATACACGTCTGGATGCTTGGGCTGCAGCCGCCCGCCTCTGTGCAGGGCCGCTGCAAGACAAAGAGCAAGCTACTGATTTGTGGCAGCGGGTTTTTGATGCATCGCCTGTCCACACTGAGGCCTACATCTTTTTGACCACGGCGTATGTCGAACAACAGGCGAAGCTGATTGAGCTGCATGAAGCGCGAACGATTGCCTCGACAGGCGAAGAACTCGTGATCGTGTTGCGACGGCTGATCTTGTTATACCGCCATTCGGATCAGCCAAGCCTCGCTCGTCAAAAGCTGCGAGAGGCTCTTGAAATCCGACCGAGTGACGAGATGCTTCAGCGCGAACTCTTGGAAGTCTGCGAAGATCTCGATGACGAAGCTGGATATGAAAGAGCTGCGGAGCGTCGGCTCGTTGAAGAGCTCCCTCGAATCGAGCGCGTCATGATCGTCCGAAAACTGGCGCGTATGACCGTAAAGCGAGGCGCAGATCCCTCCCGCTGGCTCGAAGCGTTACAACAAGTCGCTCCCGAAGATCCTGAACTCTTGCGATTGCAAGGGCTCGTCGAAGCTCAGGCTGATGACCCAGAGGTCGCCGCACACGGCCTTGAGCAAGTCGTCGCCAGTGAGCATGAGCCCGCCGAACGGATTGTGCTATTGGCGCGACTCGCCGCGCTGTACACCAACAAGTTGCGACAGCCCAACGCCGCTATCGACGCTTGGACTCGACTACTCCGCGACGACCCTGCGAACAAGCAAGCCAATGTGGCTCTGTGCGATCTGTACCGCGAACGAGGCAGCGCTGAGGCCGTCGAGGCCACTTTGGAGCGCTGGCTAGCGGCGATGGATACGCAAGACAGCGAAAGAGCATGGGTCCTGGGACAGATCGGCAAAGAGCGCCTCAACCGTCAAGACAGCGTGGGCGCGCTGGTAGCTCTGGAGCAAGCGCAAGGTCTCGCGGCCGATGACGTGCAGATCAGCCAACTACTCGTACTGGCTCAAACCCAAGCTGGCAGTGTTCAAGAGGCTGTGACTACCCAAGAGATGATCATTCGGGCACTGCGCAAAAAACGAGACCAAAAGGGCTTGGCGAAAGCAGCGATGCGGGCTGCTTTGCTCTATGAACAACTGAGCGATCTGGACAGAGCCAAACAGCACTATCGTACCGCATCACGAAACCCAGAGAGCTTCGCCCAAGCGAGCATCGGGTTCGCGCGGATTTGCAGTGGGCAAGGCAACGACTCACGCGCCATCGCGGAGTTAGAGAAAGTCGCGCTCACAGCCACCACGACGATAACCAACGATGACCGAGCCTCCGCGCTCGTCGAGCTTGCTAAGATTCATCTACAGAAAGGACGCGTCATTCAAGCGCGCTCCTCGTTGACCAAGGCCAAGGCGCTCAAATCAGACCTGGTGTTGGACCCTGAACTCGCCGCATTGTAGCGGCCTGCCATGGAGCTACTATGTTGTATCCCCAAAGCGACGTGGCGGTCGTCGGTGCTACCGGTTATGGCGGAGCGGAACTGATCCGACTGCTCAGCACGCACCCAGCCGTGAACCTCAAGCATACGATCGCGATCGACAAGGTGGGTCTGAAAGTCGCCGAGGTGATGCCGAACCTAAATGGTCTAACTGACCTGACGATTGAAAACCTCGAGCCCGAGCAGGTCGAGGTCGATCTGGTGTTTTTGGCCCTTCCCCATCGCGTCAGCGCGACCATTGGCGCTCGATATCAAGCCTGCGATGTTCAAGTTGTCGATCTCAGCGGTGATTGGCGCTTGCGAGATCCTAGCCAGTACACGAAATACTATGGACTGGAACATCCATTCCCCGAGCGGATGGGCAGCTATGTCTATGGTCTGCCTGAACTCAATCGTGCTCAAATCGCACAAAGCAGGTGCGTCGCTAGCCCTGGCTGCTTCGCCACCGCAACGACGCTAGCGCTACTGCCTTTCGCGCGACATGGCCTGCTTCAGGGTCGGGTTCGCGTCAGCGCGATGACAGGGTCCTCTGGCTCGGGTGCGGCCCATAGCGCAGGCACCCATCATCCTGTTCGATCCGTGAATCTCAAGCCATACAAACCGCTCAT
>PBTG01000092.1 GCA_002726535.1 Myxococcales bacterium
AGACTGACTGTGTAGGCACGGCCTGCGCGACGGGGACCTGTGTGCAAGGTGCTTGCTCGTGGACCAAGGTCTCATCGGGGGCTTGTTGTGCGGGCGACCTTCAGTGCGCCAAGGACAACGCCTGCGTGTCAGACCAGTGCATTGGCTGGATCTGCAAGAGCACGCCTGTGTCTGGCACCGGGGTACATTTCTGGGCACGTTTTGATGACAAGGCTCTCACGGGCTGGACTGTGACCAAGGGCAACACTCAAGCCTATTTTCACCTGAGCGACTCGCTGGTCTTTGCCGGCAAAGGAGCACTTCGCTACGGCGTCCCCAATAAAAAGACATGGAGCGGCGGATTTCCAAACAAAGGGACTGCAACCAGCGTCGAACTGGCCCTTCCGAAAAGTGGCCCAAAGGCGACACTACGCATTTTCTTCGATGGTGAGCCATCGGCCGCTGTTCATCAATTCGGCATCAAGGTGCTGCAAGCGAATCAAGCCCCGAAGTCTGTGTGGAGCAAAAACGTCGATTTGAAGGGCAACACGGCAGGCAAGTGGGTCAAGGCGGAGATGGATCTCAGTGCCTGGGCTGGTAAGAAGGTTCAGCTCCAAATCTGGTTTGACGTCGGCGTCGCCTTTCCCAAAGAAGAGGGCTTCGGATTGGTCGTCGATGAACTCCGAATCCAAGGCGCTTGCCCCTAAAGGGCGTAGCGCTTCGATCAAGCGCTGTGGTCTTTTAGCGAGCGGACGAGCAGCCCACAGCCGGCGCCGACCATGGCCACCATCCCGAGGACTGCCGGTAGAGAGGTTGGTAAAAAGGTCAACTCAAGACTCATCAGCACAGTCAAAACCATCAGCGCTAAAGATGCGGTCACAACAGCCCAAGCCCACACTGAGCGGCCGTTGACGAAAAGACCGCCCACCCCAATCACGAAAGGAATCAAGATCACCGCTACGGTTCCTTGCCCTCCGAATTGGGTGTCGAACCACCCGTGCATAAAGCCTCGGGAGTGCACCACTACGCGGCCCATAAACAACCAAAGCCCACTGGTCGCGAGCACGATGCCCATGAGAAACTCACCGATCCCACCGGGCGTCCCGCCAGGATTGTTCCAACGTCCACTGGTACCGAAATCACCCAAGAGAACCTCTTCTTTGCTTTGTGTCTATGAGTCACGTTGCCGCTCTGTAGACCTGGATTCGAGTAAAATTGCGAATGAAGCATGAGAATATCATTAGAATCGGTTAGTCTCTAGGGGATCCAGACGTGCGCCGTAGCGCCATCGCCGGGGAGGTTCAGATGTGGATCGGACGAATAGCAATTGTTGTGTTGTGCTTCACCATGCTCTGTTGTGGTGGTCTAAACGAGCCGCTCGATGGCGAATGGGGACCCGTTGGAGACGGCTGGTCTGAACTCGGCGAGACCTCGGACAACGAGGACGTATTTGAGCCACAAGACGTCGTTGAGCCCGATACCATGCCGCAAGACACGGCTCCTGAGGACACCGAGCCTACGCCCGCACCTGACACAGCACCTCTAGTCGATACGACCCCTGCCGACACCGGCCCCGCGGATACAGGGCCCGTCGACACTGGCCCTTCCAATGTTTGTGAGGCGAAGCGCGTCGCGTTTCAGGCCGAAAAGTCCAAAGCGTTGAGCTGCACGGACGATTTTCAGTGCTATGCGCCTTTTAAGCAGGTCCCGGGCGAGGGCTTTTCATTCGGCACCGCCAAAACCATTGGCTGCCCGTGTGAGCAGTACTACAGCGACGCCACGATGATTCCGCAGTCGCTGGCCGACTTGAACGACGAATACACCCAAGCCGGTTGCAAGAGCGAATGCCCCATGGCGCCCTGCCTGAACCTAAAGATGGCCGTTGGCGTCTGTGAGTCCGGCGGCTGTGTGACCAAGCAGGCCACCTGTAAAGAGATGGAGTCGTTGGTCGCCGAGGCCGTCAAGAAAGGGCGCATGTGCTCGAAAGATGCCGACTGCTCTAACTTTGGCATGCAAGGTGGGTTGCCCTGTGGATGCCCAGTTAATGTGAATTTGGCGACGCTCGCGCCCGGCAAACCGCTCTTTTTTTACGTGACCATGGTCACCCGAGCCTACAATGAGAAGGGCTGCTCCAAAGGGGTTGCTTGCGCCTGTGCGCCGGTGGGGCAGGGCGCTTGTGTCAACAACGTCTGCGTAACCAAGTGAGCAATCGAGAGCTCTGCGCGACCGAATGGGGCCAGACGGCCGACAGCGTTTTGACGCAGATTAATGACAGAACCCGCTAGTTGCGGTAGGTCTAGCGTTTGTTGACGCGCGCGAAGCGCATCGGAGGCTGTGATGGTCGACCCGCGAAATCAGCTGCAACCTGATCCTGATCCTTCAGAGACTCAGGAGTGGATCGAGTCGATTGATTCGGTGGTTCACTTTCAGGGTGTTGAAAGAGCCCACTATCTGTTGGGTAAAGTTCACGAGCATTTGCAAGTGGACGGTGTTCAATTGCCCTATCTGGTCCAATCACCCTATGTGAACACCATCCCTCACACCTTGCAGCCTGCGTATCCGGGTGATCTCGATGTCGAAAAGCGCCTGCGGCGTATGGTTAGGTGGAACGCTGCCGTCATGGTCCACCGCGCCAACAAGTACTACCCAGGGCTCGGTGGGCACCTGTCGACCTATGCATCAGCCGCGACTATTTATGAGGTCGCTTACAACCATTTTTTCCGTTCTCCAGCGCATCCGGCCGGTGGTGATCAGGTATTTTTCCAAGGTCACTCGGCGCCGGGCATCTACGCTCGGGCGTTCTTGGAGGGCCGGCTGAGCGAAGAGCAATGCCTCGGATTTCGACGAGAGTCTGTGCCGGGTGTTGGGTTGTCGAGTTATCCTCACCCGAAGTTGATGCCTGACTTTTGGCAGTTCAGCACAGTCAGCATGGGTCTTGGTCCACTGTCTGCGATCTATCAAGCGCGCTTCAATCGCTATCTGCACAACCGCTCGCTTACCAATACCGCAGAGTGTCGCGTCTGGGCTTTCCTTGGCGACGGCGAGATGGATGAGCCCGAGTCTCTGGGCGCCTTGTCTCTCGCGGCTCGTGAAGGTCTCGACAACTTGATATTCGTGGTCAACTGCAACTTGCAGCGACTCGACGGTCCGGTTCGCGGCAATGGAAAAATTATCCAAGAGCTGGAGAGCTACTTCTCAGGCGCGGGTTGGAACGTGATCAAGGTCGTGTGGGGCTCCACCTGGGACCGTCTGCTGGCCGAAGATGCTGACGGCATCTTGCGGCGTCGAATGGGTGAGGTGATCGACGGGGAGTATCAGAAGTATGTGACCTCAGGTGTCGAATATGTGCGCGAGCACTTCTTTGGTCGCTATCCACAACTCAAGGCTGTAGCCGATCAAATGACCGATCGTGAACTGCAGAGTATGTCTCGTGGCGGTCACGACCCGGTCAAGGTGCACGCGGCTTTTCACCAAGCGACGACCCAACGCAACGGGCGTCCTACGGTGGTGCTGGTCAAGACCATCAAAGGCCACGCACTTGGCGGCGCCTTTGCGGCCCGTAACACGACCCATCAACAGAAGAAATTTGATGTCGAGGCGTTGGCGAAATTCCGCGATAGGCTGGAGTTGCCTATCGCCGATAAGGACCTCGACGGTGCACCTCTGTACCACCCGGGTCCGGATGCCCCTGAGATCGTCTACCTCAAAGACAGACGAGCGGCGCTGGGCGGTCCGATGCCGGTTCGCAGCGAGACCAAAGCGCAGTTTCAGGTACCAGGTGACAAGCTCTGGAAGCGCTTTATGGAGGGCAGCGGCACCACTGAGGTCTCGACCACCGGCGCCATCGTAGGCGTGCTCTCCACGTTGCTTCGTGACAAAGAACTGGGTCCCCGGATCGTGCCGATTCTCTGCGACGAAGGTCGTACTTTTGGTATGGAGGCGCTCTTTAAGCCCTATGGCATTTACTCGGCATTGGGCCAGCGCTACACACCGGTAGACGCTGATTTCTTACTCGCCTATCGCGAGGCGGTCGATGGGCAGATTCTACAAGAGGGAATCACTGAGGCTGGCTCGGTGGCTAGTTTCATGGCCGCTGGCACTGCGTACAGCACCCACGGTACGCCTTTGGTGCCCTTTTACTTCTTTTACTCGATGTTTGGTTTCCAACGGACCGGCGACGCCATCTGGCAAGCGGCCGATATGAATACACGTGGATTTTTGATTGGGTGTACCGCTGGCAGAACGACTCTCAATGGAGAGGGACTGCAGCACCAAGACGGCCATAGTCTGATCCTAGCCGCGACCAACCCAGGCGTGGTGAGCTACGAGCCGACCTTCGCCTATGAAGCCGCTATTTTGGTTCGCGATGGACTGCGTCGGATGCTCGATGGCGACAACGTCATTTATTATCTGACCGCGCAAAATGAGCCCTATCGCATGCCACCGATTGCCTCAGCTGCCGCTGCAGATCAGACCGAAGAGGGCGTCAAACGAGGCTGCTACCTGTTACGAAAGGCGGCCTCTGTTGAGGGCGCTAAGATTAAAAAGAATTCGCCGAGTCTGCAGTTGCTCGGTTCAGGCTCCATCATGGCGGCTGTGCTCGAGGCTCAAGAGGTCTTGATTCGCGATCATGGGGTCCGGGCGGACGTGTGGTCGGTTACGAGCTACAGCGAGTTGCGTCGCGAAGCGTTGGCAGCGGAGAGCGCCTCGCGCGACGGTAGTGAGAAGCAGTCATGGCTTGAGCAGACGCTTTGCCAGAGTGAAGGTCCTATCGTCGCGGCCTCAGATTGGATGGCTCTGGTGCCTGACCAACTGTCGCGATGGCTGGGGACCCGGCTCACGAGCCTTGGAACCGATGGGTTTGGGATGAGCGACACGCGCGAAGCGCTACGCAAGCACTTTGGCGTGGATCGTGACTCGATCGTTCGAGCGGCGCTTCATCGCGTTGGCAGCTAAGGGCCTTAGTCTTGCGGCTCGGTGCTGACCTGGCCGTAGCCCATCGGGCAGCCTTGGCTAAGTGGCTGGTCGCTCCGTGTCAGGCCGGTCCTGACTGCCCACAGCTCCGGGAAGGCTTGCTTCGATGCGGTCGATCGCAGGTAATCCACACCAGCGCTTCCCCCTGTGCCCTGGCGCCAACCGATAACACGCGAGACGACTCGAACGTGATGCTCTCGCCAAAGCGACAGATACTCATCAAAACTGATGAGGCTCTCACAGAGCATGTACAGTGGCAGGCTAGACTCCGGGTTTTCGTAGACTGGCACCATGGCCGCGACCGTTTGGTCAAAGAACTCTGGTATGTCTCGTTTGTGTGGGTCTTCGCTCTCAGGCGGTAGAGCCAGACCAGCCTTGCGCATCATGCGGCTCCAGGCTGTTCTCAAGTCGTCCTTCTCTAGGCGCGCCTCTAGTTGGGATTTGAGGTCGGGGCGGTTGCGAAAAAATGTGGTGTATCTTGCATCTTTGAGCCCTGCCATGAATTCGATCTCTCGAAATTGGACAGACTGAAACCCACTCGCTGGCATCAGGTGGTGGCGAAAGTGCAGGAAGTCTACCGGTCGCATGGTCTCTACGATGTGGATTTGCGACACAAGTAGCCGCATGATCTCTACCGACCGGTTGAGAAAGTGGCGGGCTCGTAAGGGATGCCCATCGGCCATAAAGTCCATGGCCCGTTGCATCTCGTGCAATAGAAGCTTGAACCAAAGCTCATAAGCTTGATGGATGATGATGAACAACATCTCATCGTGGTGCGCTGGGTCTGACTGTGGCTTTTGCAGGCTTAAAAGGGCCTCGACCTCTAAGTAATCGTTGTAGGTCAGATCTTGGCTCTTGACGGCCTGAGGAGCGATCTCGGAGTTGCCATAGATCTGACGCTCACTCGGCTCAGTGGAGGCCTGCGTTGCTGACGCATCATCGGACCGTTTTTCGCCCATGGTTGGCTCCGTCATTGAGATTATTCAGTCGCTGCAGGCGGCTGCTCGCCTCGATCACATTGTTGTAAAATAAAGGCCCCGATCTTCTCGATTATCTGTGCAGGGATCTCGTGTTGGCCATCAAATTCATGCAAATGCCCCCGGTGGCCGGTCTCCGTCAACACTGCGTGCAACCGCTGCGCTGCTTCAAGTCCCAAGAGTGGGTCTGCGCGGCCGTGACTTTGGATGAAGGCGAGTTCAGGCAGACGGGCAAGCGCTTGCTTCCATACGCTTTCGTGGAGCAGCGTGCCGCTCATGACAATCAAACCCTCGGGGCGAAAGACTCCACTGCTGGCCACCTCAACGGAGACCATCGCACCTTGACTAAAACCGCCGAGAATCACCCGGTCGGCGTCCAACTCGGCCAGCATCGCCAAGACTTGGTCGCGCGCTTCGCTGAGCCCTGCCGGGGTGATGGATGACATGTCTCTGTGAGTCCCACTCATCATCGCCCGGTTGAGCGCGTCCATGTCAATGGGAAACCAAGCGCGGCCCGACATCCAGGGGCCCAAAGCGACTTCGACAGGTGCGTTTGGGAAGATCCAACGGGTCCCTGGTGGCGCCGCAATGACCCGATGAAGGGGGAGCAAATCCTCCCAACTCGCGCCAAAACCGTGTAGCAACACGACGGTTAGCCCACCTGGCTCGCCCGGAACTTCAAGCACATCGAGTCCACCGATGTTGCTGCGGTTGATCATGATGCCCCTCCGGTCAAGAGGGTAACCATCTGAATCCAGTTGTCACGTTAGACGCTTCATCTATCCTGAAAATCGCTCTGTTCCGAGGATACAAGCGTCCAGAATCGTCTTGAGTTCGCGCACTCAACTCTTGGCTGCAAGGGACTCTCAGGCTTGTAAACCGCCCTCGATTCCTTTGACTGCGATCGCAACTGCATCGTGAGGATGCAGGCTCTCAGCATGACGACATTCGGCGCGGTAATCGACGATTTCGTCGTGTTCTTCAAGGCAGGCTTGGACTCGCCGCGCCGCATCTTCGCAGAACATCAAGTTGCGGCCGTTGAGTAAGGCGAAGGCTTGCTCGTCTTCACGTTTCACGGCCGCCTGCACAACAGTCTTCAGGGTGTCCTCGATAGTGTCGATCATCTCATCGATGGGCAGGGCGTCGGAGTTGGGGCGCAATCTGACCACGATCTTCGCTTCGCTGCGCTGACTGTGAGGCGTCGCACAGATCGACTCTGCTTTCCCCAGCCACTCGCGGACGGTATCCACATGCAGCGACTCTTTGCCCTGGAAATCGGCGTCGAAGCGCTCTTGGATCAGCTGTCGCGCCAGGGACGCTGAACATGGACAAGTGCTTGAGTAATGGACAGAAAAAGCCAACTCGATCGATAGCTTGTCGGCCTTGTAGGTGGCTTTGACCTGGACAGGGTAGCTTCGCCAGCCCTGGTGACTCGAGACCAACGCTGTCCTTCGACGCATGCGCTCAAACCGAAGTGCGATACAGGCCTCTGATGACAAGGGACCATGCTTGTCGACAAAGAGTTCAAGCGTTGTCCGAAGGGCTTCGACGGTCAAAATCTGACCTGCGAGATGCTGGTCCATGCCTACATAGAGGCGCGACATATGGATGCCTTTGGCGTCCGGATCGATCAAGTTCACCCAGGCGTCTGCGTGGGCCACAGTGCCTTGCAGTTGGCCCTCACTGTCGCTCAGCGTAAGCGGCAATTCGACCTCGGACATGCCGACGCGGCCTAGAGTCCCTCGATACTCTGGCTCTGCATCATTGACGATATCGGGCATGGGGCGGAAGGGCCGCGTCGCACTGCCGTCGGTCACGCTGGCGACTTGCCGAAGGGTCAGGGGTTTATTCATCGCTAGGCTCCTAAACACACGGTATCGGACTCTCGTGGACTATTCGATGCGCATCGTTAGGGACTCGGTGCGCTTGGCAGAGACGAAAGACCATAGAAGATTTCGGGGCTGGTCGACGCTCTCGATGCAGGTTAACGTTGGCGACATGAGTACAATGCCGCCAGTTTTGGTCATCGTCAATCCGGCATCTAGCGCTGGTCGGACAGCTGGACGTTGGCGGGTGCTTGAGCCACAGGTCCGTGCCCAGCTTGGAGCCGATGTCGAGGTTGCCATCACCCAAGGGCCGGGCGAAGCGACTGAACTCGTTCGCAAAGCGCTAAGTGACAGACCTAGGCGTGTTGTCAGTGTTGGTGGCGACGGCACGCACCACGAGGTCATCAACGGCTTCTTTCCTTCACAAAGTAAAAAACCCATCGCGCCAGAGGCTCGATTTAGTTTCATCAGCAGTGGCACGGGATCTGATTTGGCACGAAGCTTCGAAAGTCAGTCCGACCTGCAGACTCTACTGAGCAAGATCGCAGCTGACGATGCGCGGCCTCTCGACCTTATCGGCTGTCACTATACTCGGGACGATCAGAGCAGCGCCTTTGAGATTTGCATTAATATTGGCTCGGTGGGACTGGGCGGGTGGGTCACACGCAAAGTCGACAGTCGCTCTAAAGGGCTCTTGCCGGCTCAGTTACTCTTTTTTCTGACCAGTGTTGAGGGCCTCTTTCGTACTCCTTCTTACGATATCCGTTTTTGTCTCGATGAGGGTCAATGGCAGCGCGTCTTGGCGCGCAATCTGGTGACTGCAAACGCGCGCTTCCAAGGCGGCGGTATGGAGATAGCGCCCGACGCCGACCCCCACGATG
>PBTG01000093.1 GCA_002726535.1 Myxococcales bacterium
AGCTCAGCGCTTGTCTTTGGCTCACGAAGTCGCACGCCAGGGTCCCACCTTTGCTCACAGTGGGCTACTGTAGTCATTGTACGAAGCCATAGGGAGCGCGACAACACAGATGCAATTGGTGTTTTTTCATGGGTTAGAGAGTGGGCCGCACGGCTCGAAGTACCAGCGCCTACAGGCGCGTTGGCCACAGATTGTTGCGCCCGATTGCCAGGGCGTACGAGATCCCTGGGAGCGAATCGAGAGGGTAGAGCTCGCACTCGCAGACTTCGATGAGCCGTTGGTCATCGTTGGCTCGAGTTTTGGCGGCCTCATTGCCAGTCACTTCGCCGAGCGGCACCCAAGTCGCGTCGCGGCCCTGGTGCTCTGCGCGCCCGCACTTCATGTCCCCGAGCCATGGATGCCCAAGAGGGCTCCGGTACCTACAGTGATCATTCACGGCGTCGATGACGCGGTGGTGCCAGTGCAAGCCTCCAGGCGATGGGCCGAGCGCTTCGACTTGCAATTGATTGAGGTTGCCGATGACCATCGTTTGGCTCGTAGCCACGAAGAGATGACCGATGCGGTCGCCCGAATTGTCGAATAAATTAAATTTAATAGGTTAATAATGCACTTACAACGTATTGATATTATGCTTGTCTTGTTGCTAGTTTTTTTGATCGGCTGTGACAATAAAAACAACGCCAACGTAGCGCCTACTTCAAAATCTACACCTACTGCCAAGGCCGCGCCGAGCGTGCCGGGCAAGGCGGCAAAACCCGCACACAAGCCCACATGGCGCTTGGTGTCGGTCAATATCCCCAAGCGTGGCCCCACATCTGATCCCAAGGTCGCACTCCACACGCCAACAGGTCAGCCCGAACTCGTCGCCAAGACTGCGATTGCTATGGAGCGCGCATGGACTTGGGCCAAGACTCTCGACCCCAATCCCATGCGCTTGCGAAACGAGTTGGCCATGCCTGGGAAGAAACACTTCGTCGAATACTTGGCGCTTCTTCGTTTGATGGTGGGGTGGTCTCACACTCCAGATGAGCTTCGAGTCGCCGCCTTGGCTCGAGCTCATGAAGTGCTCGCTTGGACCGACCAGGCTGCTTATCACGACATGGGGGAGGTCGATGATCGTCGTTTTCGGCAAGACTCCATGAGCTATTTGAGAGCGGCGCTGATCGCCAGTGAGTTGGGATGGGACATTGGGCCTTATAGAGCTCAGATTCAACGAATCTCTCAACGACTGCAGGCGCACATGACGACGCGAGGCGTCGATCAACAGATGAGCTTTGAGGTGCTCTATGACGCGCTTGGGCTCGCTGGTGCGCCAAGCCGCGCTGCTCTGTACCCAAGTTCGAAGATAGCGCGCCTGATAAACTTTAAGTATTGGATTTCACATCCTCAGAAGATGTATGAATTTACACATGAAGTGTTTGCCATGACGGGTCGTGGTGCGCGCTCGTTTCCCTTCGTACGACCGGTCGAAGGCAAGTACGCTCGAAAGGTCGCCTACACCTTGTTGCACATCCACATGACGGAAAAACATCACGATGGCGTCGCCGAGTTGTTGGCCAATCGGGTTCAGTTGGGTGCCAAGCCTGACCCACAGTTTCGCGCTGCCCGCGAGTTCTTGTTGACCGGTCAAGATGCTCAGGGACGCTTTGGAGTCTATGATCAACCGGAGATTCGCAAGGCGCTCAACAACCCACGCTACGATGCCGTATACGGTGGCTACGTCCACACGACCATGGTGGCGCTATGGGCGTTGATGCTCACCAGTTGATTAGGGCCCGCACTTACCTTTGGTCTTGACGACCACACCAGCAACCGCCGCGCAGCTTGGGTTCAAGTAGGGCTTGCCGTCACAACCACAGACTGGATCTGGTACGCCTGTGCACGCAGTCGCCGGTGGCTTGTTGAAACACACGCCTTGCGTGCCGCATTGGCCGATCGGTACCGCGCAATATTTCGTCACAGGGCACTGGTTGGCGCCTTCCGTACATGTGTTAGAGCCGCAAGAGGCGGCTTGTTTCATGTTTTGCTTGGCTTTGCCCAACTCGCAGGCGTTGGTATAGGTCTGGTTGTCGCAGCCGCAAACAGGTTTTTGAGTCGCATCGCAGACCACAGGGACTTTGACGCACTCTCCATCCCCGACGCACGCGATCGGGTTGTTCATGAAGGTGCGGCAGTAGGTGCCATTCGGACAGCCGGTAGGCTTGCCAGCCGGTCCGACTTTACAGGTGGTAATGTTGATGTCAGCGATGCACTCGCCTGGGTATTTACGTCCTACGCCCGCCTTGAGGCGGAAGCAGGAGTTGGGGTAGGTGTTGCCATCACAGCCGCACTCTTGCGTGCCGCCATCTGGGCATTTCGCAGGTAGTGTCGTGCAAACGCCGGCATCGCTAGCTTCACAGCCTTTGATGTCGCACACCTCGGTCGCCGAGCAGGTTTTTCCGGTGTTGCCGGCACAAGGCTGGGCGACCTGCTCTGGACACTTGCCGCCGGACTTGACCGTGACCACTACTTTTTGTGCCTCGCAAGCGTTTGGATAGGTCTTGCCGTCACATCCGCAGACGGGCTGATCAAGGGGGGGGCAGGAGGCGACCGTAGGCTTGCAGACGCCGCTGGCCCAGCCTGTGCACGCACCCACATTGGGGACACAGACTTCGCCTACCGGACAGAGGTCCGGTGCCGCACCTTTGCTGATCTCGTAGGCACAGGGCTTCAGGGGCGCTGGGCCGGTGTCTTCGCTGATGTCGACTGCAGTGGTCGTGTCCGCAGCGCCCGAGTCGGCCGGGCCGCTATCGGCAGAGCCGGTGTCCTCGTTGGCCGTATCTTGGGAAGCGCTGTCTTCAGGGTCTGAAATCTGCGTATCTGCGACACTTGTGGCGGTGTCACCCACAGAGATGCCACCCGTGTCAGCGATGCTGATCGGAACATATGGCTGCGAACTCGATCCACAAGCCACTGCGAGTGCAGTAAGCATCGGAATAAACCAGACGAGTCTCATGACGACCTCCCACTCTTTGTCGCTCTAGCATAGTGGCTTCGAGGTGTTCCCGACAACCCTTGTGTCTCGATCCTTGTCGAGTGCTAGCGAGATTGGACGACGACCACCTGAGAGCCTTGGGCTCGAACATCAAGTGATGTAAGGACTCGATGGCAAGACCAGGCCAGTGCGATTGGGACCAATACCGCGAGCACCAGACGCGGCCACTGAAATGCTCGGCGTCTGTGTTGCATCGCGCGACCTCCTTGCTATTGAAGGAGTGCACGAAGGGTTCCAAATCCCTTTATGAACCGAAGATATCTCTTAGGTCACTGGAAATACGTATTAATTTTGTGGTCGTGCTGAAAATGCAGCGATAGCCAATGAGACATTGACGTCAGGGCGACTGACATCGATGTCAGCGTTGAGCGACCGAATGGGCCCTAGGCTCGGGTCAATCCGCAGATTTGGTCCAGACGACTCGCTGAGGGTAGGGGATGTCCACGCCAGCCTCGTCGAAGGCCACCTTGAGGCGTCGATTTAACTCTCGGCCGACGCCCCACTGGTCGCCCGCTTGGGTCTTGACCAATACACGGATGACCACCGCCGAGTCGCCGAGTTCGACCACTCCGCCCCACACGGGCGCTTCAAGCAGCGCATCTGACCATTGCTCATCGTTGAAAATCTCTTCGGAGACTTTGGCACAGACCGCCTCGACTGTTGCCAAGTCTGCGTCATAACCGACGCCGACCTTCACGACAGCCCGAGACCAATCTCGCGTCATGTTGGTCACGGTCGTGATTGAACCGTTGGGCACGGCGTGCAAGTCTCCTGTGCTTTGGCGAATCCAGGTCGAACGGATGGTGATCTGCTCGACGGTGCCCGTCTTGCCGCTGATTTCCACCACATCACCGACTGCATATTGGTTCTCAAGCAGCACGAACAGACCGTTGACTACGTCGCGCACCAAGTTCTGTGAACCGAAGGACACAGCGAGCCCTAAAATAGCGACGCTGCCCAGTAGAGGACCTGTGTCGACGCCGACCTGCTCAAGAGCCAGCAGCCCTGAGATGACGTATACTGCGATTCGCAGTACGCCTGAGAACACCGCGATTAGGGTCAGCGTTCTTTGGTCGTCGTCTTTGGTGTCGTCAGGATCCCCTTGTGCTTTTCGTCGCCACTCGTCGGCGGTGCGACTGATCAGCGACAGCGCAAATTTCGCGAGTAAATAGACCAATAAGAGCCCAATCGCGATGCGCCATGCGCGTTTGAGGAGCCACTGAGTCACCGTGTCGGCGACTGCGTTCGTCCATGCGGAGATACTGGTTACACGATCGATGTTGCGTTGGATCTGGGCAACGCGATCTTCACGGAACTGAATCTGAGAGCGAATCAGCCCTGCTTCAACCCGTCGGCCGCGCTCGCGGGCCGCCTCAAACCGAGCCTCTCGCTTCAGGGCATCGACCTTGCCAGCGCTGCGAGTCTTGATGTCATTCCAGACATCAACCCAGGGCAGCTGGCTTGTCGTCGTCGCCTTCGTGGCGATGGTTTGCTCACGAATGGCTAAGGTGACGTCGTTGTCCAAGGCCTTGAGCAGGATCTTTTCGACCTCAAGCTGACCTTCAATGAGCTTCAGGGCGCTGGTGCTCTGCTGCTTTTTGGTGCTCTGCTGTTCAGCGCGGCGACGGAGATCTCGCAACGTGCGCTGCCGAACTTGAAAAGGCGAGGGCTCATCGATCATGGGCTCACTTTTGAGGTCCGGTTTTTTCTCTTCTCGCTCAAGGAGGGACTCGAGTCGTTCTTCGAGGGCATCGCGCTCTCGTTCGATCGCGGTCAGATACGCATCTTGGTTTTGAATTTTATTCGTTGCCAACGCTTGCCATGCTTTCAGATCGTCAATCCACATTTTGGGTTTGTTAGCGGCCTTGGCGACCTCGGCCAGTTTGCCGGTGCGCTGAGCTTGTTGATGCCAATAATGGCGCCACTCACGATTGGAGAAGGTCTTGTCTCCAAGAACCTGCAGACGAGCTTTGATCTGTTGCGTCGGCGTTTGCGGCTCTTTGGCCTGGGCATCTTTCATCAGGCTGACGAGTTTGGGCGTACTCTTGGCGGCTTTTCGCCAGAGTTCGAGGGCATCGACCATCTCCGCAGATATCTTGATCGCAACAGGTGCCGCCTCGACAGCCTGGGAGTCCGATGATGGTGCGCTGGCGGCGCTAGGGACAGCCGCAGGAGCGGTTGCCGCTTGTGCTTCGGCCTTTGGCGCCTGCTGAGCGTCGGCCGGCAGGGACAACGTCGCCGTCACCACAACGAATAGCATTACAGATGAGGTCGCAATACGCATACTCTGCTCCTTGAAGGGACAGCGGCGAGATACGCAACATCACGATCGACGTCAAGCCCTCATTGTGTTCAACGGGCGCGGTCTTAGGGAGACGGGAATTCGCCGGTTGCTCTGTGCACGCTGCCGTCGGCTCGACCGAGATAGATGTGACCTTTCCACCAGCATACACTGCTCGGAGCGATCGAGTCGCTCCAATTCAAGATCGTTTTCCATGAGATCATATCTGAGCTCATACGGACGACATAGCCACTGGCGAAGGTGCCCAAGGCCAGCGTTTCGCCAGTCTTGTAGTGCCGCCACATGTCGATCACAGTCGACATGCCAGTTTGTTGAAGGGTCGGAGTGCCTTGATCGTCCAGACGCCATAGTTGTTCCGTCGAGACACCAAGAAGGTCAACTCCAGTCACATAGGACTCTGCGCTCGACAAGGGCCACGCTCGGAGGACGTGGACCGCCTTTAGAGGGTGATCCGGCGGCAAGGGTAATACTTCTACGCTGCCCGTGGTGGTGGTGGTTACGAGCGAGTTTGGGATGCCTTTGAGTGCGCCCTGGGCGTTGATCTTTTCCCCAAAGGCGAGCAGTCCATTTGCCGTGGCGATCAAGTGATGCCAACGGGCAACGCCAGCGCCGTCATTCCACAGCGAAGCGACCTCTTCAAAGAGCAGCCCTTGGTCGGCACTTCGCCAGATGCGAGCGTACTGGTCGCCATTTTGTCGTTGACTCTTCGTTGCGCCGACTCCGGCGACCCAGATAGCCCCTTGCGTGATCAGCGCATCATAGGTAGCCAATACATCTGGGATGCCGCCGAGTTTGACCCAGGGCGCCTTTGGCGCGAGCCGATATACAGCTCCTCCAGTTGGCGACGTCGTCCATGCGCCCATAATCCAGAGGGTCTCGCCGTCAAGACGCAGCCGGGTGAGCATGGCGTCAGACGTCTCGGCCTGCACCGTAGTTTGCGCCACATCACGGTCTTCAAAAGCGCGGATCTTTACGGCTTTGTCACTTTGGCTGCCGTAGGCGACGTACAGTTTGTCGTCATGAACCGTGAGGTCGTTGATGGTCGCGCCGCTGCTGACATATTGGCCAGGGAGTTGGGCAGACCATGGCCACGGCGGCCGAAACACTAACTCACTGATCTTGTCCGCTGTGTTCGGATCGGGACCGGTGTACACGTAGGTGTCTACAGGAGCGCTCGTGTCTGGGGCGGTGTCTTTGGGGGCGACGATGTCTGCGACCGATGAAACGTCGGTATCTTCGGTAATCGTGCCGACGTCATCGCCTTGACCTTGCACGGTATCGAGGAGCTGCGCCGCGCCGCCGCTATCGACCGGGTCATCGACATTTTTGCTTCCGCAGGCGGCCATAAAGAGCACCAAGGCCCATGCGATATGGTTTCGACTACAAAGGGTCAATGCTCCTGACTGCATCATCAGCTCCTCACGCTACGTAGACGGACCAACGCTTCGCAGTATGCACTGCTGGTTGATATCGTACACCCCGACGACTCGAATCGGCTTGAGCGATTGCCGGAACAAGACGGCGGTTGACGACCTCGAGGGGGTTGTTGAACACCTGAGCAATGTGCAAAGCTCAGTGAACTCACAGCAACAAGGGTTCAATGAAGAGCAATGTACCGATACATCCTGAAGAGCAAAGTCTCGACCCGGCGAACCGTGGCCGAAATCGGCTGCTCCTGGGCGTCATCGCTGGGCTCGTATGCGGCGGGTTGGGCTTTGTTTTGTGGTCTTCAGGTTCTTACACCGGTGATGTCAGTCCTCGGGCTTCACTGACAAGCGATGTCCTTGGCAAGGGGACTGTCCAGCCCAAGGGGGTTGAACGCCGACTGCTGCAGGCTGCCCTGGATGCCAACAATGAACCGTCGACCCCAGCTGATTGTGTTGCCAGCGATTCGGTGCAAGTGACCAAATTGATTGAAGCCTTGGGGCTCATGTCAGGCGGTAAGGCCCGCAGTCAGAGGAACAAGGACAAGCGTGCTCTGAAGTTATTGGTAGCCCACAAAGAGCCTCGGTCACCAGAGTTCTTGGCAATCTTCGCTCGCGCAAAACTGCTCGCTGGCGCCTCGGACCCTGATGTGACGACCACCGCTCATCGCGCTAGACAACTGTGTCCGAAGCTGGCTTTGGCGTGGGAGACCGAGGCGGCGGTGCACCTGTTAGGACAGCGACCTAAGATTGCGTTGGGCCTGCTTCGCGAGGCTGTGCGCCTGGCTCCGGACTTTCCGCGAGCAGACAAGGAGTTGGCGATGGCACTGACCGCCACGGGAGGGGCCGTGGAGGCGTTACAAGTGCTTACGCGCCTCGAACGGCGACATCCCAAAATCGGTGAGCTCGATATCCTCAAAGCTCAGGCACTCTTGGCTCAAGGAAAATCATCTGATGCGCTATCTTTACTCGAAAAGGCGAGCACTGCGAGTCCGAAAGATCCAGTGCTTTGGTACTTGCTTGGGATAACCCGACGCTTGGTCGGCGACAAAGCCGGCGCTCACAACGCATACTGTAAGGCCGCTGCTTTGGGGCACGGGCGAGCCGCCAGGAAGTGTCCGGACGCCGCCGGCATGCCGATCTTTAAATAAGAGCGCGATTATTGGCGCGACTTTAACGACACTGCGCAACGAAAGCCGACTGTTGGATTGTACCCACTAGGGGGCGCATGGTCACGATGGTAGACGTAGGGCAGGGTACGAGCATTTTGCTTGAAGTGCCCGCCGCGCACCACTTTGTGCTCAGCATCGACGAACCCTC
>PBTG01000094.1 GCA_002726535.1 Myxococcales bacterium
CCTCACTTTTTCTCAGCTCCATGTTTCGATGCTCAGGCCATGTCCCGAGCCGGTCTATATTCATTCATTCTTTCATTTTCCACGGCTCGGGGCCCCTCCATCCCGAGCGCCTCGACTCCCCCGTGCACATCTCGGCTCTTTTTTAGTAAAGACCCTCAAGTTTAGTATCCTTTACAGGTAGCCCACCACGGTGCGCCACAGCTGCTGCGCCATCACGCCACGCACGAGCGCCCTCAGCCCCGTCAGCTCGGCAGCCTTGTGCCGCTTCTGCTTCGCCGGGCCCTTCGGGGCCGCCTCGGACTCCTCGGCCGCCTTCGGCCCGACGCGGTTGGCGCACAGCACCACCAGCCGCCGCCTCTGCCAGGCCGCCTCGCAGCGCTCGCAGCGTTCCTTCTCGCGCTTGTCGGCGAAGAAGCTGCACACCGCCGTAACGCTCTCGCGGATCTCCTCCACCGGCGGGTAGTCTTTAAGACCTGCGCCGTGGCGCGGGAACTGCCCGGGCCAGAAGAGGGTGCGGTAGTCATGCTCCTCCCAGCCGCCGCCTGCGATCCAGCCCCCGTCCGAGCGCTGCAGCTCCCCGTCCGAGTCCGTAGCGGGGGGCTCGTCGACGGACGCCCCCGGCAGATCGAGCGGCCACAGTCCTGCGCCAGCCTTGAGCAGGGAGAGAATGAAGTCCGTGTCGCCCTTCTTCGTGCCCACGAACACCTCCTCCGTCAGCCAGTAGCCGTGCCCAGTAGGGCAGCACTCCATGAGGTCCATGTCGGTCAGATCCAGCCCCTGGGAGATCAGCGCGGAGAACGCGGTCATGGAGATGGGCCAGTCGTCCTCCGGCGACCAGCGCGCGCCGACGCCCTGCAGCCAGGCCAGGTGCTCGCTAACATCGAAGTCAGCGTCGAACGTCCCGGACTTTTCCCTGGACTTGATGAAGCGGTTCATTGCGTAGTTGATGTCGCAATCGTACTCCGCGAGGTCAGGCGACCCGAGCTCGCAGTGCGCCCTCTTCATCTCGTCGAGGTCGCCAGCGACAACTGCCTCGTTAAAGGCCTTCGACAGCTTGCGCTTCTCGAGCCGCCGGTCCATCATGTCCTTGGCAACGTTCAGGAGCTCGCTCATCTGCCGAAGGGTCTCAGCGTCGTGGTAGAGGACGGAGAAGCTGCTCCCCGTACCCACGCATTGCTCCGCCAACTCCTTGATCAGGTCAGGGATAGCCTTGGGCATGTGGAAGAAATAATGACAGCTCTCCGAGAGTAATTTCTTTGCGTGCTCAATCCTCACTTTTTCTCGGCTCCAGGAGAATGAGCAAGAAATTTCTCTTTTCTCTCGGAATCGAGAGCTGGCATTTATTTTTCTCTCGCACACCATGCACGTGGGCCTCAGCCTCATGTACCAGGACAAGATCGGGGGCAGCACGACAGCCGTCGGCCAGCTCCACACTCTCCGTGACGCCGTCCTGGCGCTCACCTGCTTCGTCGGCCAGCTCCTCGTCCACACTCTCCGTTACGCCCTCCTGGCGCTCACCTGCTTCGTCGGCTTCTTCTTCCCCCTCGGCGCATTCGCCGTGGCCCAGAAGCACCACGGCTTCCCCGACCTGCATCTCGGTCTCTTGGTCGGCTTCTTCCTCGGCCTCTTGGCAGCGACCAACAAGCGTTGCAAGATGCTGGTGCTCCTGGGCGGGTGCTCTGGTCTCGTCGGTATCGCTACGTTCGACCCCGCCATCGACTTCCCGGGCCATGGGGTCCATGGCTTAGTGTACCATGGCTCATGCGTGGCCATTGCAATGGCGTACTTCTGTGGCCTTTAATAAACCGTACCTGCCCTGGCGACTCGGGTCTTTCAGCTGCAAGTCCCGAACTGCTCTAGAGACGCCGAGCTGTGGGTACAGTACAGAGGGTTTATTCATTCCGACTCGGCCGCAGAGCCCGGAAAGATTTCAGCGAGGTTCATGGCATCGATCTCGTCCAGGTCGAAGCCGGCCAGCAGATCATCAGCCGCCCCCGCGTCGAAGTCCAGCGACGTATCGGCCACACCCAGCAACGAATCGCCTGCTCCGTCGTCAAACACGGCCCCGGACGCGCCCGGAGCCAGCCCGAGGGCACCATCCAGGCCGCCTGCGACGTCGAAGTCGGCGATCTTGCTCTTCTTGGCAGCGCCCCCGCCCTCGCCCCCGCCGGCGCCCTCGCTGCTGCGCTTGCCCAGGCTCTCGAAGTGCTTCTTGAAGCTATCGCAGTACTGCGTGTACGAGGCATTCCCCCCGGACTTGCCCGTGCCCGCGGCACGCCACTTGTTCTGGCCAGGAACTTGCTCCTTCCCCTTGCCCTTGGCCGTGTGCGCGAATGCCACGTGGGCGAACGTCTCCTTCTTGGAGATCAGGTCGAAGGGCCCGAACTCCGTGCCAGGCGGGTACGTGCTCTTCAGGCCGGTGCTCCGGATCCGGTACCGGGGGGCATCGTGCCGCACCATCACCCAGCCGGTGACTGCCACCTCCACGCCCCCCACCCGGACAAGCTCGCCGTCTGCCACGCAAGCATGCAGCCGCTGTGCTTCTTCCATGGCCTTCAGGATCTTGCTCATCCTCCCCCCACCTCTCTAAATTAATGAGAGCTCTCGAGAAGAATGCTCTTTGCTCATTCTCTCAAATTTTCATGCGTGGAGCTGAGAAAAAGTCGAGAATGAGCACGCAAAGAAATTACGCACTCTCTCGGAATTGTGAGCTGTCACAAATCAACCTGAAGAGCCTCTTCCCACCACCATGAACAAGCAGGACACCGTCAACAACAACGTCTGCCGTCTCGCGCAGCAGGCCCACGACACCGGCGTCGAGTCCGGCACCGTCCTCACCTACCGCACGGGCGATGCCCCCGAGCCCGTGTCGCCCGTCAAGCTCATGGCCTGCAACATCACCTACGCCGGCATCAACGATGACAACAAGCCCCTCCTCGGCTTCCAGCTCAAGGACGAGCTCCTCGGCACGGCCCCCGTGGCCGAGGTCGAGCCCATGCGCTTCGCCACCGAGCTCTTGATGCAGAAGAAGGGCTACCAGCTGGTCGGCACCCGCTGGGTCAACCCCGACGAGCCGGCCGGCGCCAAGGCCATCGAGCTCGGCAAGTGCAAGTGGAAGGGCCTCGCCAACAACCCCGAGTTCCTCACCCGCCAGGGCAAGGTGTACAGCGACCACAGCAGCGTCGGCACCACGGCCGTCGGCACGGTTGGCTCCGCCAAGCCCGAGACGCTCTGCAACCCCATCTACGTCGAGGGCGCCCCGCCCTCGGAGGCCCCCAAGGCCCCCAAGGCCCCCAAGGCCCCCAAGGCCCAGACCATCAAGGAGCCCACCAACGAGAAGCTCAAGAAGGCCGGCACCGGCAGCAAGCCGAAGAAGTGCGACGCCACGACCAAGGTCACCATCAAGGCCTGGATCCTGGCGTTCTCGAACTCCAAGGAGCTCGAGGCCGTGCACAAGCTCTGCGGCTGCAAGCCGCTGGCCTCCAAGAAGGGCAAGGAGCCCAGCCTGACTGCCAAGCGGACCATCTACCGCAACCGGCTCCGCAAGCACTGGGGCATGTGAGCTGCCTTTTCCTCTCCCTGTACCATGTCAATAAACTCCTGTATCATTCTCCACGGCTCGGCGTCTCTAGAGCAGCTCGGGACTTGCAGCTGGAGGTCCCGGGCCCCGACAACAAACGTGTATTATTACATGCGGACAAGGGAGCTCAAGGGCACGTCCTCGTCGGATTCTTCGTCCAGAGCCGCAGTCGCCTGGCGAACTTGTTCCTGGGCCGGAGCCAGCCTCGCCACGGCACGCTTGGCCTCGGTGGCCGCCTCGGCCGCAGCAGCCTCGGCCGCATCTGCAGCCGCCTGGGCCCTGGCAGCCACCGACTGGGCCAGGAGCAGCTTGGCCTCGGGCGGGCGCTCGGCAGCGTACATGGCCGCAAAGTGCACGCGCGCCGACTTTGTCAAGACGGGGGCGGCCTCGGGGAAGGTGGCGTGCAGGCTCTCGAACTGCGTCAGCTGGAGCAGGTTCTCCTTGGGCACGCCGAACTCCTTGCGCAGGATGCGCGCCATGGCCAGCAGCCCCACCAGGACGTACGCGTGGTCGGTGCTCTCTGCCGCAATGCCCCCCACCACGGGCAGCGAGCACTCCATCTCCGCAATGCTGATGACGTAGGAGTGGATGCCGCCCTTCTTCTTGGTGACGGTGACGGGCTTCTCCTCCGGCATCAGGTGCGGCTCGCGGATGCGCACGCTGGCCACCGCGGGGTGCATGGTGGTGCCGAAGATGGCCAGCATCTGGTCGAGGACAATGTCCTCCAGGGGCCGCATGGCCGTCTGGTTGGCGCGGAACGTGGCCAGGTGGCGCGCCGTCTCCGGGGCGGGAGTCTTCTGGTACTTGCGGGCCTTGGCGGGCTTCACCTTGGCCACGGTCTTGCGGACGGACTTGGCCGGCTTGCCCAGGTCCAGAGCGAGGTTGTTCGCCGTCGTCTTCGATCCCGTCGGCGTGGCGCCGGCAAAGCCGCGCGACTCAAACGAGGCCTTCTGGAGCTTGTTGAAGAAGGCCGCGTCCCCGACCACGTGACCGGACATGCCAAAGGCCGTCGCCACGGCATCGCCCTCCTGGTCGGTCAGGCGATACCCACCTTCGACGCGCTTGACCGCGATGCGATCCTGACCATGGCCCGGCACCTTGCTCGTGACGGTCGCGCGAGTGGCCCGCACGAGGGCCGTCTCAAACTCCGAGTACTTCATTCGAGACAAAATGAGAAAAAGAAGAGAACTAGCAAGACAAATTTTGCGTGACTCAGCTCCAAAGATTGAGGTGAGAGACTTTTTTCTCTCAGAATCGAGAGAGTCCTTCATTATTTCTCGTCGACAAGCATGCCCAAGGACAGCAAGGCCAAGCGCGCTGCCGTCCTCGGCGTCCACAACGACCCCGCCACCTTCCGCGCCGTGCTCGATCGGTTTCGGTGGATGCGGCTGTACCTGAAGGGCCAGCGCCAGTTGGCGGGTGACTTCCTGACCCAGAGCGACGAGAGCCCTTTGCGCAACAACCTCGGCCTGCACCTCGACATCCGCCCGCGGAGCGTCAAGAACCACCGCCAGACGACGAAGAAGCTGGACAAGGACACGCTCAAGCAGCTCTCGGAGCACATGTACCGCCCGCGCGCCGTCGGGTGGGGCCAGTGGTACCTCAACCTGGACGTGACCGCGAGCATCCCTTGCAAGCCCAAGTTCGCCAAGGGGGAGACCATGCACATTGTGGGCATCGGCAATGGCGACTGGAAGCTTACCGAGGCGGCCCCGAAAGCCGAGGAGGTGGTCGACCAGCACGGCGGCTTCATCGGCAAGCTGACGCCATCGCAGCGTTCCGTTCTGCAGCACGGGTGCACCCAGTGCGACCCGACCACTGCCGGAACCTGCGTGGACTGCGTGGCCCTGCGCGAGAAGGGGCTGCTGGACGGGCCAGAGTGAGAGTGGCCTTTTTCCTCGTTCCCCTGTACATAAACCCTTATTGTCTGGTAGTATGTCCACGGCTCGGCGTCTCTACAGCAGCTCGGGTCTTGCAGCTGGAAGACCCGAGCCGTCAAGGACGCAGCAGGGAGCGGACAATGAATGGATGAGGGATGTATTGAGAGAAACAATCAGCGCTTGGCAGCCCAGGTGGCCGTCCTCTTCGCTTTGGACGCAAGCTTGGCGTCGCCCGGCTTCCACTTCCCGCCGACCAGGACCCAGGGGTTGCGCCCATGCGCATTCTTAGCGTTTGTCCCATCGACCATGACAATGTGCTTGGTGCCACGCTTGAAGGTGACGCGGGCCGCCTTGCCCGTCTTGCCGAATCGCATGTGCGTGACGGTGCTGCCGGCGTTGCGCTTGGCGTCGATGAGGTAGTCGATGTTGGCCTTGGGCATGATGGAGGAACGAAAGAAATAATGAACACTCAGAATCTCGAATTGTTCTCGCTCATTCTCTCAAATTTTCTCATGGAGCTGAGAAAAAGTCGAGAATGAGCACGCAAAGAAATTACGCACTCTCTCGGAATTGTGAGCTGTCACAAATCAACCTGAAGAGCCTCTTCCACCACCATGACCAAGCAGGACACCATCAACGCCAACGTCTGCCTCCTGGCGCAGCAGGCCCACGCCGCCGGCGCCGCGGCCGGCACCGTCCTCACCCACCCCACGGGCGATGCCCCCGAGCCCGTGTCGCCCGTCAAGCTCATGAGCTGCACCATCACCTACGCCGGCGTCGACGATGACGACAAGCCCCTTCTCGGCTTCCGGCTCAACGACGAGCTCCTCGACACGGTCCCCGTGGCCGAGGTCAAGCCCATGCGCTTCGCCACCACGCTCACCCAGCAGAAGAAGGGCTACCAGCTGGTCAAAACCCACTGGGTCAACCCCGACGAGAAGGCCGGCAAGAAGGCCATCGAGCTTGGTCGGTGCAAGTGGAAGGGCCTCGCCAACAACCCCGAGTTCCTCACCAGCCAGGGCAAGGTGTACAGCGACAAGAGCAGCGTCGGCACCACGGCCTCCGGCACGGTTGGCTCCGCCAAGCCCGACACGCTCTGCATCCCCATCGAGGGCTCGGAGGCGTTCCTCCCGCCGCTGGAGCCCCGCTCCCCGGCCAAGAAGCAAAAGAAGTCCGAGAAGTCCGAGGAGTCCGAGGAGGAGTCCGAGGAGTCCGAGGCGGCTGCGTCCTCCAAGAAGAAGAAGAAGACCGCCAAGGCGGCCCCGAAGGGCAAGGGCCCGGCGAAGCAGAAGCCGGCGACGAACCCGGGCAAGGCCAACGGCAAGAAGGGCGGCAAGAAGGCCCCCAACAAGACCCAGCTCATGGCGATGGTGGGCAAGGGGTGCCCCAAGGGCAACCTGGGCGAGATCCACGCCTACATCCTGGAGCACGTCGACGACCCCAAGCTCGCCAAGATCCACGCCCGCTACTTCAGCAAGACTCCGCCCCCCCCGGCCGGCGGCAAGCAGCCCAACGCCTCCGTCACGCATGCCGTCATGCGCAACGAGCTCATCGAGCTCTGGGGCCTGTAAAGAAAGCTCCTCCCCCTGTACCATGTCAATAAACTCCTGTATCATTCTCCACAGCTCGGCGTCTCTAGAACAGCTCGGGACTTGCAGCTGGAAGTCCCGAGCCAGAGGAATCGGAGAGTCACACATAAATATAAGTAGAGCCGTTTTAATGACGAGGTGGTTTCGATAAAATAGGTTTCTTACGCGTCGCTGTTGGGAACCCCCTCCAGCCAGCAAAACACGTCCATATCATCGGTCTCGGGGGTGACCTCAAAGACAGAGCCCCACAGGTCGATTGTGGTGTTCGCCCCGCTCGCGGCCAGCTGCACGGCTACGTCCGTAATGTTGCGCCAGTGCTCACCCACTCTAATGCTGCGCAGCGTGCTGGGCAG
>PBTG01000095.1 GCA_002726535.1 Myxococcales bacterium
CCTTGCTGACGCCAACGTTGCCGACGCAGAATCCGTCGCCATCTTTGTCAACGCAGACCTCGTCAATCCCTCCAGCGCAGTTGTCATCTTTACCATTGCAAAGCTCGGGAGCGCCTGGGTTGATCGCTTTGTCGGCGTCGTTGCAGTCACCACCGCCCTCAGCGCAGATACCTGGCTTGCCCAGCACAGCCATATCCAAGGTGCAGTAGCCGTCACCGTCTTCGTCGCATTTTTCATCGACAGTGCCGTCGCAGTTGTTGTCGGCGTCATCGCAGATCTCGGTCTTTGATGGATTGACCTGAGCGTTGATGTCATCGCAATCGCCGGTGCCTTTGTTGCAGACGGTGGGTTTGCCAACGATGGTCATCGTCTTGTCGCAGTAACCATCGTTGTCTTTGTCGCAGCCGTTATCTGCCTTGCCGTCACAGTCATCATCGAGGTCGTCGCACTTTTCAATGACACCCGGGTTGATGCTTTTGTCGGTATCTTTGCAGTCTCCGCCGCCCTTGGGGCAGACCTTTGGCTGACCTTCTGTGAAGAGTTCTGAGTCGCAATAGCCATCGCCATCGTCATCGCAGCCTTCGTCGTCGGTCTTGTTGCAGTTGTTGTCTTTGTCGTCACAAATCTCTTTGGCGCCTGGATTGATTGCTCCGTCATTTTCGTTGCAATCGCCGCCGATCGAGGTCACGAACTTGCCTTCAGCCACGCACAGGCAGGCTGAGCTTGTACCGCCAAACCCGTCTTTGTCGCTATCGGCGTAGAAGGATTTGCAGTTCAGAGCCGATGGATCGTTCTGAGTCCCGTTGCAGTTGTTGTCTAAGCCATCGCCACAAACCTCTGGAGCGGCCGGGTTGACCGTAGCTGTGGTGTCGTCGCAATCACCGAGTTTCTTCTTGTCGGTGATTTTGTACGAACCCTTCGGCACGCACAGGCACTGAGATACAGCCACGGCCCAGCCGTCGTTGTCTCCATCGTAGTAGAAGTCTGTGCAGTTCTTCGCATTGATGCTGTTGAGATCGTTGTCACAGTTCTCGTCGATCTGATTGTTGCAGATCTCCTGAGCCCCGGGATTGACGTTCTTATCTGCGTCGTTGCAGTCGCCGCCACCTTGTGGGCAGACCTTCGGCGTACCGACAGTGACCATATCACTGGCGCAGTAGCCATCGCCGTCACTGTCGCAACCCTCATCAACACCGCCGTCACAATCGTTGTCGACGCCGTCGCAGATTTCAATCATCGCAGGGTTGACCAGCTTATTGGCGTCATCGCAGTCACCTTTATTGGTGCCGGTCAAGATCCCCTCTGGTTTGCACAGACACTTGTTGACGCTGTTTGTATCAGAGTAGGTGTCGCCATCGGCGTCTAGGCCATAGTTGCTGCAGCCCTTGGCGTTTTCATCATTGGCCGTACCACTGCAATCATCGTCGCCAGGAGTCGAGCAATCCTCTTTCATGCCTGGGTTGATGCCTTTGTCATCATCCTTGCAGTCGCCGCCGCCTTGCGGACAGGTCGAGGGCTTGCCAACGGTCGTCATATTCGAGTCGCAGTAGCCATCTTTATCGTCGTCACAGTTGTCATCGGTCTTGCCGTCACAGTTGTTGTCGAGCGTGTCGCACCACTCCGGATGACCAGGATTGACCGTCTGCTGGCCGTCGTCGCAGTCACCGCCGCCCTTCGCGCAGACGTTCGGGAAACCGACGGTCTTCATCGAGTCGTCACAGTAATCATCACCGTCATCGTTACAACCCGCGTCCACTTTGCTGTCGCAGTCGTTGTCGACGTCGTCGCAGACCTCAGTGTTTCCGGGGCTTACGGTGGCTAGGGTGTCATCGCAGTCACCGTCTTTCGTAGCGGTGTAGCCGTCGGCGCCCTCGCAGAGGCATTTCGTGAGGTTCTTCAGGCCGTATCCATCAGAATCTTGATCAAGGAAGAAGTCGGTGCAGTTCAACGCGCCGTCATCATTTTGGCTGCCGCTGCAATCGTCATCCAAACCGTTGCCGCAGATCTCTTGCTTGCCCGGATTGACATTTTTGTTGTCATCCGCGCAGTCACCGCCCTTGAGCGCTGTGAACAAACCAGCTGGTTTGCAGTAGCACTTCTTGATGATGATGCCGTAGCCGTCAGTATCTGAATCGAAGTAGTAATCGGTGCAGTTCGTGGCGTTTTCGTTGTTCTCAGAACCGTCGCAGTCATCATCGAGGCCGTTACCGCAGATCTCTTGCTCACCTGGATTCTGGTCATTGTTGTAGTCGTTGCAGTCGCCCGTACCTTTGCTACAGATCGCTGGTGGCGGGTTGGACACCGCGTAGCCTTGGTCGCAGTAGCCGTCTTTGTCCTTGTCACAACCATCGTCGATCTGACCGTTGCAGTCATTGTCGATACCGTCGCAAATCTCTTGGCTTACGCCCGGGTTGGCGGTGTTATCTGTATCGTTACAGTCGAGACCACCTTTGGGACAAATCTTCGGCGTGCCAACGATCACCATTTTTGAATCGCAGTAGCCGTCTTTGTCGTCGTCACAACCTTCGTCGATGTTGCCATCGCAATTGTTGTCTTTGTCGTCACAGATTTCGGTCGCACCAGGCTTGATGGCGGCCGAGGTGTCGTCACAGTCGCTGCTGTTGTTCACACTGAACGTACCTGAGGCTTCACACAGACACTTGCTGAGCTTGGAGCCGAAGGTGTCGCCGTCGACATCTGAGTAGAAGTCGCTGCATCCCATCGCGTCTGGATCGTTGTGGGTGCCGTCGCAATCGTTGTCGATACCGTCGCCACAAACCTCAGCTTTGCCTGGGTTGACGTTGGCTTTGGTGTCGTCACAGTCACCACCGCCATTGGGGCAGACAGCAGTCGAAGTCGCGCCTGGGGCCAAGCCCAGTGCGGCATCGCAGTAGCCGTCTTTATCGTCGTCACAACCTTCATCAATCTGTCCATCGCAGTTGTTGTCGATGCCATCACAGATCTCGGCCTTCCCTGGATTCAGATCGGCGTTGTTGTCATTGCAATCCGCTGTCTTGAGCGCCGTGTACTTACCGATGGTTTTACACAGGCACTTAAAGTCTGACGTACCGTAGAGATCTTGATCGTTGTCAAAGAAGAGCGGTGTGCAGTTCTTCGCATCAATGTCGTTGATCTCACCGTTGCAGTTGTCATCCCACGGGGTATTGCAGTCTTCGACGTTGCCAGGGTTCATTCCAGCATTTTCGTCGTTGCAGTCGTTGCCGCCCTTCTTACAGGTTGGCGGGGCGCCGACGACGATGCGCTCTTTGTCGCAGTAATCATCGTCATCTTTATCGCATTTTTCGTCAGTCTGACCGTTTTGGTTGTTGTCGATGCCATCGCAAACTTCATCACCACTCGGGTTGATGTTTGGATCCTCATCGTCCATGTCGCCTGGGCCCTTAGGGCAAATCTTCGGCGGCTTACCTTTGGAGCTGGTGCAAACGACTTCGACGTTCAACGCCTTGGCCACACCACCACAGGGGTCGCCAAACACGGTGCTGTTCGCGGCAACCACACAAGAAGACTTACCGAGGCATGCGTCTTTGAGCTTTTGCAGCGAAGCGGATGCATCACAAGCACCCTTGCTGAACGCTCCGCAGGTGCCAGTTGGCGTACCGAATGAAGCGAAAGTGATGTTGGTGATCGACGAGTCCGGACCGCAGTTCAACGCGAGATTGGTGTTTTCGGTCGCAGTCGCGCAGATGTCTTTGGAACCGCCAACACTCTTGTAAATCAGATTGTTATCGCAGAATCCGTCGTCATCGTCGTCGCAGCCCTCATCGATTTTTCCGTCGCAGTTGTTGTCCTTGTCGTCACAGACCTCAACGTTACCGGGAGAGTTGCTCTTGTCGGCGTCATCACAATCGCCACCTTTCGGGCTGTTGAAGATGCCTTCAGCAAAACACATACATTTCTTAGGCAATTTACCGTAGCCGTCACCATCATTATCGATGAAGAAATCTTTGCAGCCTTGAGCATTTTGGTCGTTCTGCGTACCGGTGCAGTCATCGTCTTTGCCGTTTCCGCAGATCTCAGGTTGGCCCTCAGGTTTGACATTTTTGTCAGCGTCATTGCAGTCGCCACCCTTCGTGGTGCTGTATGCGCCGCTCGGGGAGCACAGACACAACGGGGCGCCCTCACCGAATTTGTCACCATCAAGATCTTTGTAGTGATTCAAGCAGCCGACGGCATCTTTTTCGTCTGGCGAGCCCGAGCAGTTGTCATCCAAACCATTGAGACAGATCTCTTTGGCGCCAGGATTGACCGCTGCGTTGTTGTCGTTGCAATCACCGCCACCCTGACTACAAGTCGGTGGAGTGCCCTTGATGGTCATGCTCTCATCGCAGTAATCATCGCCATCGTCGTCACAACCTTCATCGATTGAGCCATCGCAATCATTATCGACGCCGTCGCAGATCTCGCCGCAAGCTGCGTCGCCGCAGCAGGACTTCACGTCGTTGCAATCGATCAATGAGTTGCCATTGTTGTCTTTGCCGTCGTCGCAGATTTCGCCCGAGCCACACTCGAATTCGATGTCTGCCTGAGCGGTACCGTCGTCCTGAACGTCGAGCACAATGTGGTACTTGACGAGCTTGGCAGCCGGGAACTCGATGGTTCCATTGCTACCCGAAGCGATGCACTGCTCAGGAGCGCAGCTTCCGTTGTCCTTCGCACGCATAACGAAGATCTTGGCCTTGGAGTTGTTGAGGTTACTGACCTTCAACTTGACTGGCTTCGAGGTATTCGAGCTGAAGATGTAGGCGATCTCTTTACCGGTGTACTTCACACCTGGATCACATTTGTACTCGTCAACAATGTGAGTCGAGTTCGCAGAGTTGGTGACCAACTGCTGCTTGTCGCCACAACCTAGAGGTGTCTTGTTGGCGGCAACGCAAGTGCAAGCCTCGGTGTACTCGCAGAGCTGCGAGATACATTTGTCGGTGGTGCACTTGTCGTTGTCGTCGCATTGAGAATCTTTGTTGCAGTCAACATAGCCGCTATCGAAGAAGGCGATGATTCTCTCCATCATCTTGTTCGGCTCGTCTGTCATGCCTTTTTGGACACCACCGAAGAGCATCGACGAAGCCACAGTTCGATACTTAGCGCCCACATTGTCGTGGGTGACCTGAGTCCAGAACTTCTCTTGAGCTGTGTCGGACATCAACTCCGAGCGCGTACCCTTGACGGTCTTGTCGGCCTCAATGGAGTCGTTGAGGTTGTTCCATGCGAAGTCCTGGCTGTAATCCCAGCTGTAGTACTTCATCGGAGTCTGAGAGACGTCCTTGTAGATATGCTTGCCTTTGAGGTTGGCAATGCCGTTGTCGCTCTGGTCGCCCACAGATTTGACGTGGAACAAGGGATGAACACTGGTCTTCTTATCGAAGGACCAGGTATCACCAGACTCCATGTACAGACGTCCGCCCTGCTGCAGGTAGAGCTTGAGACGGTCGCCATCGGTGGCGTTAAGAACGTGGTTGTCTGGGAAAACACCCAAGGTCACAAAGATGCCCTTGAACTTCGACAGATCTGTGAACAGGCTCAAATCTTCGGTCATCTGCACGACTGCGGCGACATGTGGCTTCACGCCGCTGAAGAGCGCCTCACCAGCCGCCAAGGGAACCGCGGTCGGTTTCCAGATCAAGTATCCACCCTCGTGAGTGACCGTGATCTTAAAGGTGCAGAGGCTGTAGAGCAGACCATCACTAATCTTGATGGTGACCTCGTGGGTTCCCACGTGGTCTAGAAGAGTTGGATTGATCGTCAGCGTGGTGTTCCAACTTGCATCGAGCCAGTAGTACAAAGCACTCGCCAAGCTCACAAAGGCTGGGCCTTTGACGATCGAGAAGCTCAAGAGCGCGTCTGTATCCGGATCTTTCGCTTTGATCGGAATGGACTTCTTGCCGTTGAGCTTGATGATCTGGTTCGGTGGGCAAGTCAGGATCGATGGTTTCTGACCTTTGACAACGCAGACGTTGTCCAAGCCGATTCGGGTGACATCAAAGGTCGTTTTGCCACTAACGCAAAAGGCCAATCGCAGACCATTCGAGCCGCTCAAACCAGGTGGTAAGACTACGTCCAAGGTCGATGGCCCTTCGTCTTTAGACGGTTTGACCATGTCGATCAACGTCGCCTTGGTCCAATCGACATTTTTGCCGTCGAGCGATCCCAACAGACGGAAGGTCGTCGCGCCGCCCTTGTTGATGTCCAAGAGTCGGTCGTATTGCAGGGTGATCTTCTTCGAGCCAGCGGCTTGAATGATTGGCGACTGCAGGCAGGAGTCATAGTCGGTGTAAGTCGGGGTCCAGGTGAACTCCGCATACTTATCCGGACCGAGAGCACCTTCGCTGTTGGGCTTCCAGTTGCCCGAGGCTTCGCCCTTCACATTGCCTGGATTCCATCCCATCGCCTTGAGGTTGGTACCCGTGGAGAAGTCTTGGCAGAAGTTGACTTGCACGGTGCAGATATCAACCGCTGCACTCACGCATTTTCGCGAGTTGTCAGGTTGAGTCTCACAAACACCTTTGGAGCAGTTGGTATTGAGCGATGCACAGTCCTCAGCCTCGGTGGCCTTAGAGCAGCATTTTTTCTGGGCGCCACCAAACTCGACATTGACACAACCATTGAAGACACAGAAGTCGGTCGTACACGGTGATTTGTCGTCGCAATCGAACTTGTCGATGCAGCAGCCGTTGACGGGTTTGTTGTTGCACAAACCACCGATACACTGATCAGTGGTGCAAACGTTGTTGTCGTTGCATTCGGCGTTGTTCGCGCAAGTACAGCCGTCGATCAGCGAGTATGAGCACGAGCCCTTACCAGCAACAATGTTTGAACAAACGTCCTTGGAGCACTTGTTGCCATCGTCGCAGTCTTTATCCACTGCGCAACATCCGTCTTTGGGAGCCGTGTGACGACAAGTATTGTTCAGGCAGTAGTCGATCGTGCATGCGTTGTTGTCATCGCAAGCTGTTACTGCGTCTTTGTCATCAATGCAGCAGTCTTTGAGCTTGCCGTACGCACATGTGTTGTTCGAGTCGCATGAATCGACTGTGCACAGGTTGTCGTCATCGCATTGAAAGTCTGCCAAGCAGCAATTGTCGACGCTGAGGTATTTGCACTGACCGCATGATCCGGAGGTATCGCAAATGTCTTTTGTACAGGAGTTGCCGTCGTCGCAGTCGAGATTAACGGCGCACTTGGTCGGATCTTTTTTGTAAGCGCATTTATTGTTCGAATCGCAGAAGTTTAAGGTACTGCAATCTTGATCGTCACAATCGTCCGGACCGTTACAACAGGTCGCATCTCCATTGTCGACGAACTTACACTCACTGGTGCTCGTGTCACAGCTGTCGATCGTGCAGACCTTACCGTCGTTACAATCGGCGCTGGTGTCGCAGCAATTCGGCTTAAATTTATCGGGGATAAAGTTACAGCCGTGGTTTACGCAAACACCCTTGGTGCATTCATTTCCATCTTTGCACTCTGAGTTGAGATCGCAGCAGGTATCAGAGCTTTTGATGTGGCTACACTTGTTCTTTGCGATATCGCACTTGTCACTGGTACAGAACCGGCCGTCATCACAGTCCCCCTGATTGACGCAGCACAGCGGGTCGAGCTTCTTGCTGACGCACTTACCGGACGGATCGACCGGGTTGTTCTTCTCGCAGGTATCTGTAGTACAGAAGTTTGAGTCATCGCAGTCTTTGGCGGCAGCACAGCAGCCAGGCTGGGGAATGTGAATACACTTCTCTTGAGCCACAATACACGCATCACCGGTACAAGCGTTTCCGTCGTCGCAATCGGCGTCAAAAGCGCAGCATTCGGGCTTTTTCGGATCTTTGGCGTGTGTGCACTGTTTCCAGGCACCGCCATCCATCGGCTTGTCGCAGGTGTCGATGGTGCACTGGTTGTTGTCGTTACACTGAGGGTTGGTCGTTGGACTACAGCATCCCGGTTTGAACTTATCGGGGTTGAAACGGCACTGGAAGCCGATGCATGAACCCACTTGGCAGGGGTCATCGGATTTACACTCGGAGTCGAAACAACACACACCAGCCGGAGTCTCGTGCTTACACTTGCCCGTGCTGGTATCGCAACTGTCGATGGTGCAACTCAGGCCATCATCGCACTCCAACTTGCCAGGCTCACCGGCCTTGGTGCAGCACTCTGGGTCAGGTTTGATGTTGGTGCATTGGCCTTTCGGACCGCTGAGATCGCATTTATCGGTAGTACAGGTATTGCTGTCATCACACTCGCTGTCGCTGGTGCAGGTGGTGCACTGACTATTGGCACCAGGATTGTTGCATGTCTCGCCTTGCAGACAGTCGTAGGCGTGGTTGCAGCAGTTGGACACTGGCTCGTAGTTACAGTAGCCACCGATGCAAAATGAGATCGAGCAAGCATTGCCGTCTTTACATTCATCGGAGACCGCACAAGCTTGTCGTAACTGGAGATAAATACGCTTCTGTGTGTTGGCGATCACAGTGCCGTTTTTATCGATCAAGTTACAAGCGAGCGTATGAAGACCGACGGTCTTCAAATCAGCGATCGTATTGGTCGTCGCGTCCTTCTCTTTGAAGGTCGTCAGCGCCTGCGTTCCATCTACGTAACAACGGATCTTGCCGTCGTTTGCGCCAAGCTGGAAATTCGACACCGCGAAGACCATCTCCACCGGGTACTTTGAATTAGCCCCTTTGTAGATATAGCCTTGATAATTTTTCGGCGCCGTAATTTGAAGACTTGGATCTGCTGCCTGGAAGGTTTCGACAGCGAACGACGCGTCGACTCCAGAAGCAAAGTCTGTCAGCAAGCCTGCTGCAGGAGCCGGATCCTGTTCCTCCGCACAACTAGCGAAGATGACAAGTCCAGCGAGCAAACTCAGCCGCGATAAGCGGGTGTAATGCTGATGCCGCATTCCAATCCTCCTGACGACTCCGCCCATAAAATCGGGCATTTGGTCGTGTACCAACGTGGGGGATCTGTCTGCGTGTCGAGCTAGATCGCGTTGCGTCCAACGCGCTCTTTTTGGAGCTTATTTTAGCCTAGCCGGCCTATGTTTGACGCACACAGCGTCATGGTTCGATCGATTGGCTAGGTGAGTTAAATCTCCAATTTACTCGTCATTACGGGTGCTTGCATAACCCTGAAAACGCTGCCTTCATGGGGGTGAAGATTACAGGCTCTCAGCTATGAAAAGTACCAAATCGAGGCTGCGAAGGCAAGCATATGCTGAGTGACTCGATAGATTGTGCCAAGATATTCAGCCTGCTACTGCCCAGAATGGAAGCAGAAAAAAATCTGATGGGCACAATTTTTTGATGTCAAAGTTGGGGAGTGGGCAATTTGAAACGCCGACAAATATTGGAAAAGCCAACCTTGTCCGAACACACAACATAGCCCACATACACAAACACCCTCGACAGCTGAACTGTCGAGGGTGTCTTCGGAGCGGGAAACGGGATTTGAACCCGCGACTTCCACCTTGGCAAGGTGGCGCTCTACCACTGAGCTATTCCCGCGTGCGCCGCCTATCATGACGGGGGGGGGGCGGTATGTACTGCGCACACCGCGCAGGTGTCAACTCCTGCTTGATGAAAAAACACGCTTGTGAACGCTTAACGCATGTGGACGCTTTTCGAAGACGTCCTGCCACTGCGGACACTCAAGGTGACCTTTTTGGTCACACCGCCAGGTCCTTTAAGGGTGAAGGTCTGCCGACCTGCTGGGACTTTCGTGAAAGTGGCCGGCGTCATTTTGGTCTTCCCCTTGTAGGTCACGCGGGCCCAGGGAATCGCGTTGATCGACACCTTGCCGGGTCCAGTTGCCACGGGCTTTTTCGCCGCTGCTGGCTTGTCTTTTTCCAGCGCCAACTCGAATAGCTCGGCCCCGGAGTCTTTGGTAATCGTCAGGACTTTCTGCATCGGCTTGTAGCCAGCGGCCTGCAACTCCACGCTAACGGACGTGCCTGCCTTGAGCTTGGGCATCTGAAAGCTACCCCCGACCAAAGAGACGGCCTTGCCGTTGATTTTCATGATGCTGTTGGCCGGAGTCGCGCGGATGACCGCGATCGTATTGCCACCGACCTCTTTGGCTTTCGGTTTGGGCAAGTCGATGGTGACGGTCTGGTCGTCCTTGTCGGCTGTGAAGCGTTTGAGTTGCTCTCCGCCATCGCCAATCGCCAAAATTTTGATGGTCTCGCCTTTCGGTACCTGAAAATCGAGGCTGTCCGAAGTGGCTTCTGTCTGCCCATCAATTTCGATCTTTTTGGCGCCAGGTGCGCGGATGTGAACCGTATACTTGACGACCTTAGCGGCTTTTTGAGCCTGGTTGGTCGCGCCCGGGTCAGCACTCGCTACCGCGCCACCCGTTTTCGGAGACTTGCCCTTATCAAAGACGCCAGCAGCCATAAGACCTACGGCCACAGCAATACCAGCGACAACCACACCCAAGCCAACAATTAGACCTGTGTTTGATTTCTTCGCTGGCGCACTCGCGCTCGACTGCTCTCCCAACAACATGCCCGCTGCAGCAGTGTCGAGAGCGACGGTCGCCTCTTCATCGCCACCCATGAGGCCAGCCGCGCTGGTATCGAGGGCCACCGTGGCATCTTCGTCTGACGCAGCCGCCAGTTGACGGCTATTCGTTGTCGGTCGACGTAACCCTGAGTTTGTCCGTAATGCAGACAAAGCCTCAGCCTCAGCCGCGACATCGCTTTTGAGTTTGAGGATCTGCTCGTTAAAGAGCTCGTGTAAGTAGTTTTTCAAAGAGATCGCACTGGGATCCGGTACGGCGGTGTAAAACCAACGACGTAAGTCAGCTACAAACTCTGCTACGTCGGCCTGTCGCTCATCGCGATCTTTGGCCAAAGATTTGGCGACGATCGCATCCAACTCTGTGGGCACGTCCGGATTCATCTCCGTGAGGCTTGGAGCCTCCATACGAAGCACATTGTTGAGCGTCTCAAAATCAGAATCGCCGACGAAGAGCCGTTTACCGGCCAGCATCTCCCACAGGCAGACGCCGAGGGCGAAGAGATCGGAGCGACCGTCGAGGGGTTTGCCTCTGGCTTGCTCTGGGCTCATGTAGGCACATTTGCCTTTGACGGTTCCGACGCGTGTCTTGGTGGAACGGCTCGCAGCTTTGGCGATGCCGAAATCCATGATCTTCACCTCGCCATTGTAGCTCACCATCATGTTGTGAGGCGAAATGTCACGGTGGATAATGTTGAGTGGCTTGCCGTCAACCTCTCGTTTGTGGGCGTAGTCGAGGCCCTGCCCAGCCTCAATCATCACCTGAACGGCTTGGGCGATCGATAGTGGCCGCCCCTCTTTGGTACCTGCGTCGAGTACGCGCTTGAGGTCTTCGCCCTCGACATACTCCATGGCGATATAATACAGGCCTTCGACCTGCTCGAAGTCGAAGATCTGCACGACATTGGCGTGGTTGAGGTGCGCGGCAACCCTCGCTTCGTCTTGGAACATGGTGATGAAAGATTCGTCCTCACAGAAGTGAGGCAAAATTCTCTTAATCACGACGACTTTTTCAAAGCCTTCTGCGCCAACGGATTTGGCGCGAAAGATCTCGGCCATACCGCCCATCGCGATCTTTGTCGTTAGGTAATATCGACCAAACTCTTGGGGATATGTCTCGCGGATACCAGTCGCCATCGTATTGTCTCTGCTCGCTCGACTCGCGCGTCGTTCATGAGGAACTGTTGATGTGCCCCGGAGGGCGAGAGCGTCTGCGGCCTACGCGCAAAAAGGCCTGTTCGTGGTGACGCCCACAAAAACAACGTCTATGCCCTTTACTACGCTACCGCGGCGAGATCAACATGCAGGTCCCAACCAGCGAACACAGCTGTGGTGGTCGCCACCGGACAATCAGGGCCAATCTCATTTCTTTGACGGTTTTCCAAGGTCGCCTTCACCCAAGTCAGCGATGAGACGGCCCCAGATTTCTTCGTCGAGCACACCTTCTGTGTCCGCGTCAGCAGCGAAGGTTTCACGATTGTCAGCACCTTGGATGCAGTCGTGGCAAACCATCGACTTCACGCGCAAGGCGTTCGCATTCATGTAATCGTCAAGGCAGGTAGCGAGGTACATCCGGCGACTTCGGAAACTACAGTGAAACACATCAGAGAGCCTTCTCGGTCGTGCGGAGGGATCTTCTTGCTGAGTCGTCGCCGTTGTTCCGTTCATATTGCCTCTTCGATTCAATCGCCCATGGGGTGTGGGCACGGGGAAGCCCTGCGCGCTAAGCGGCGACCAAGTCGTGCTGCGTCCGGGGATTTGGGCACTCTATCGAGTCGAACATTTTGGTCAAGCGCTTATTCGCTTCCCGTTAGATTTTCGGACTCTACGCGATCACCAAAGCGTCTCTCAATTGGAGTTTATAGACCTGCGCCGTAGCCTTGGTCGATTCAATCGCGTAGGTTTTAGCGCATGTGTAGCAGCAGCCGGACAATTGGATTGTTCTCTTTGTTCATCATCGTCGTGATGAGCTTGGGTGGATTTGATGTGCAGCGTGATGTGAGTGGCATTCCTTTGCGCTGGCCTGACCGGGACATCGCGGTTTTCTTAGAGAATCAGCCTCACGGAGACGTCAACGCCAACGTCATCGCAAAGCAAGCTCGTGCAGCGCTGGAGACTTGGAATGCAATTCCAGCCACAAAGATTCGACTCGTCTGGGGCGGTCTGGTGCGTGGAGATCCGCGCTTTGACATCTATATTCGGTTTCGAAGCTCTGGGTTCAAGCTGCGAGCAGGACTGCCAACAGCCTCGGTACGTATCGATTCGGAAAACAGCCTGATTGAACGGGTCGCGATCGAGCTCAATGCTCAACATTTTCGATTCGCGACCAAAGAGAGTCTGCTCGACAATCGTATTCACGCGGACTTGCGAACCAACCTGATTCACCACCTGGGCCATGCGCTCGGCCTCGGGCTGAGCCGACAGGCCGATTCAATGATGTTTTTCTTACCGCGGGCTCGGCGAGAACTGACCGAAGATGACCGAAGAGGCGCTCGATTTCTGTACGGCCCCCAAGACATCGTGCTCGATGGTGGGCTGTGTAGCCCCTGTTCAAGCGATGCTCAATGCGACGGTCGCTGCCTTCAGTGGCCAGATGGCCGGGGCTACTGCGCGTCCGATTGTCAAACTCACCAAGATTGTCCGATCGGGTTTTCATGTGGGACATGGTCGGCTGGCCAGGCGTGCCTTCCAAACGACCGTCACTGCGCAGTTCAACTGGCCAAAGCAGGGGCGAGCGGCAAATGCGCCAATGATTTGGCCTGCCCTGACCCGCTATTTTGCCTCTCAACGTCGAAAGACGCCTTCTGTACGGCGGGATGCGACGGGTTTTGTGGCAACTTCGGGGTGTGTCGCCAAGTCAACTTGGCAAACACAGCCGTCGGATTGTGTCTCAAAGGGATGAACCGACCCTTTGGTACTGATTGTACGGTGGCCACCCAATGTACATCGCTACTATGTGAGCCGGTCTTAGGAGGTGGAGGCAAGTGCGGCCGAGCCTGCGCGACAGGCTGTGGAGAGGGCAACACATGTGACGCCGAAGGCATCAGCTGTGTGATCCCTGGAGATCGTCCCGTTGCTTGGCCCTGCAAGAGTGGATTCGACTGCCAATCCGGCCTGTGCATCGAGTACGGCAAGGGATTTGACCGTGTCTGCGCTATTGAGTGCACGACAGCTGCCTCATGTCCCGAAGGGACAGGCTGCACCCCGACTCAACTCGGGATGTATTGCCTGCCCTACGGGCCGCCGCCAGCTGGAGCTCCCTGCGCCAAGGTTGGCGCGTGCGGGCAAAATATGGTCTGCGATATCGCCAAAAGTGACGCTGCTGGGCGATGCGCTCCAAAGTGTGACCTGCTGGGCGATAGCACCGACTGTCCAGTCGGTGACCGCTGCGCTTGGTTGAGTGGCGATGAAGGCCTGTGCCGTGCCTCTGGAGCCGGACAGTTACTCGATCAGCCCTGCAGCGCTGAGCAGCCCTGTAGGGTCGATCTGGTCTGTATTGGACAAGATCAACAAGGCACATGTCGCCGGCTTTGTTCGTCAAAAGATACGGATATCTGCGCGAACCAAAGCTGCGAAAAGCTTGCAGTCAATGACGACCAGATGTTTGTCTGTGCCTCAATCGACGAATTCAGCGAGCGCATCTCGGCTCTGAAAGAGTTGCCCGACAATTTCGCTGCTCAGAACTTGCTGCTCCAGGCCGTCGGTCCATTCAAACCCCTGCGTGTAGACGAAACCTCGGGATGCTCCGCACAAAAGCAAACTGATCGAAACCCCTGGACTTGGATAGCGATGCTGTTGTTTGCCGCGGTCTTGATCGGCGCCCGCAAACGCACCAGCCGCGTTTAAGGCGCCTTGCCTGCGCCGGCGAGAACCTTGTCGACGGCTTGAAGCATTGCATCGACCTGCAAAGACCCTCGATATTCGCGACCATTGAATAACACCGACGGCGTACCTCGTAACCCGAGGCGAGCTGACTCTTCGATGTGAGCGGCGACAATGGCAGCTGCAGAACCATCCCCGAGGGCCTTTTCAACCCGCTGGAGATTGATGCCAACCTTCTGAGCTAGAGCCTTTAGGTTGGTTTTGAGCCGTTCCGGGTCTCCAACGCTAAAGGTCTTAGGATCTTTGAGTACGCCGCTAGCAAAGGCCCAACCCTTGTTCTGTGATGATGTAGCTGCAACCCAATTCGCCACAATGCAAGCGCCTGGATGGAGATCTCGAGCCATCGTCCGGTTGCACTGAGATGACAGCGGTAAATGCTTGATGTGCAGACTCACCGGAACCTTCATAACTCGTTTCAGAGCCAGCAAACGTGGCAAAAAGCGCGCACAATAGGGACATTGGAAATCTACAAAAGTCACGATAGACAGCTTTTCATTGTTGCCCTTCAGACTCGTTGCTCCCTCAAGAGCCACATTGGCCGCTTTGGCAGCGAGCACTTCAGGTCGCTTATTTTGTTTGCCCTCTTTGATGAGGTGTTCGTAAAGCTTGGAGCGATCAACTCCAGCGTCGAGCGCGGCTTGAGCTCTTTTTAACTCTTGGTCGATGACCTGCACATATATCGAAAATGGTTGGGATCCTGAGATTCGACGTCCATTGATAAATAGCGTCGGAGTGCCTGTAACGTTGACGAGTCCAGCCGCCATTTGGTCAGCTTGGAGCATCTTTTGAGTTGCGCGGTCTTTCATGCATCGGCGATATCGATTTCGGTCGGCTTTGATGGCTACAGCGTGCTCTTCAAGCTGGGCTGGGTCGAGTTCGCTTTGCCGCTCAAAAAGCCGCTGCTCCATCTGCCAAAATAGCCCCTGCTGATGAACACATAAGGCTGCCTCTGCAGCCATTGGGGCCTTCTTATGGAAAGACAAGGGTTGGTTCTTAAAGACCAAACGGAGCCTGTCAGGATAGGTCTTCTCTAACTGCTTTAAGGTCGGACGAACGCGGACGCAATAAGGACACTGAAAATCGGTGAACAAGACTGCAGTCAATAGGGGACGATCGGCTCCTTGCGATGGTTCTTTTCCAGTCAAATCGACCTTCCAAATGGTCTTGTCTTTGGCCGGGTGTTTCGGTTTGGCCGCAGGCTTTTTGGTTTTGGCCTTGGGTCGTTTCGGAGGTTTCGGGCGTGCGCTCTGCGGCGGTCGTCCATCGCGGATAATCCAATCCATCACTGCGTCGGCTTTTGCAGGGTTGTTGCGTCGCCATAGCCTTCCATGGAGCTTTTGACGAGGGACACCGTCACGCAGCAGTTCATCGGCAACCTTGAGTTGCTCAGCCACGATAGCTTTGAACTTGTCCAATGGTTGCGCGCCAGAGACTTGAACCCCGTTGACAAAATATGCAGGTGTCGCGGTAATTCCCAAGCGGGCGGCGATGGCGGTATCGTCGAGTACCCGTTGCTTGAGCACATCGTCTTGGATGTCCGCTTCAAATTGCCCCATGTTGAGTTGCAGCTGTTGAGCAATCGTCTTGATCTTCGATGCAGACAAGGCCTTGCTCGACATGAAGAGTTGCTCGTAGAAGGGCCAAAACTTGCCCTGTTTATGCGCCGCAAAAGCTGCAATCGCAGCGGGCAACGCATGCTCATGAAAACTCAGAGGCAAGTTGATGAAGATCGTACGCACGTCCTGAGAGAACTCAGACTTCAGCTGATCGAGGGTCTCTCTACCCCGACCGCAAAACGGGCATTCAAAGTCACTGACCTCAACGATGGTCACTCGCGCAGCATCTGGGCCGCGAGTCGGGTGAGTGAACTTGTAGTCCGGTGGGCTAGTCTGAGGCTGCTCTTGCGCAGGATCCGCAGGCGTCGTTGGGGCCGCTGTCGACGCTGCCTCGATGAGTTCGGAGCTGGAGTCAGGAGCGCTGTTACGCTCGAGGGCCCGTCCAGCGAAGAACGCTCCCGCGAGCAACACGACGATGATGATCAGGGTCCGTTCTCGACTCAACTCAAACCTCTCATGGGTTCAAAGGACAAGGTTAACTTCTGTTATAGGGCCGCAGCCAACGACCAGCAAGACAATGACACAGGAGCTGCGATTAAGGTGCCCGCTTGTCAGGGTTGGTCTCTTTGCTTTTGAGCCATTGACGCCAGGCTGAGGGAGAGTCAAGAGCCTGTCCTCCCTTGATACGCTGCAATTGAGCGCGCGCTCGACGGGCCAAGTTTGGATTTGGATCTGCGACCAGCACACCGAGGGCCTGAAGCTCTCCATCAGTCCAAGGTGCACCCACATTTCTCAACACCTGACGCCGGACGATGTACGAGGGATGTCCTGCCGCTGTCGCTAAAATCCCGTCACAGCTGGGCGACCCTGGACGTTGACACAACTCCAATCCCCACCTCAAGGTCGCCCCTCCAAGCTGATGCTCAGCGGCTTCTTTGAGGATCGCGGCGAAACGCTTCGGCCCCCGATCGTGTCCTGCGATCGCCAGCCCCCAGGCGGCCGCAGTGCGTGTCATAGCGCTGGCGATGATGCCTGGAGCGTCAGCGAATTGACGCAACATGGTTAGGTCTCTCGAATCGCCCAAAAGCGCCAACCCGTAGACTGCGAAACCACGCGCTTTGTCACTGTCATCTACCAAGAGCTTACGTAACCACGGTCTCGCTTCATCGAGCTCCAACTCAGCGACAATCCGGACAATCCGTGAGCGATAAGGCGCTTTCGCCGGAGCGAGAGGGAAGAGCTCGCGAAGTGGCTTCCATGCATGTCGACGAAACCCGACCAAAATATCATGGGCTGGACAGCCTGACACACCATTGCAGCGAAACTTGTTTCGTAGATCGACCAGCGCGTGCAAGAGCGCTTCATCCATTGCTTTGGGGTCGATATCGGTAGGCTTCGGGCTTGGAGCCTGGAGCGATATTGGCGTGTCGCTGGGTACGCGAGTCGAGAGCGACGGAGGCGTCTGTTCGCTACAAGCCACGAGCGCGCAAACAATGAGCACGGCCACGCAAGTGCATTGACCTGCGCTTATTGCACGCTCCAACTCTGTTGGCCAAAGGGACTTATTTGACTTCAAAGGTGAATTCCACCTGCTCACTCCAAGCGAGCTTGGAGGGATTGGTGTCATCAACCGCTTGAACCTGTCCAACAACCACATAAGTCCCCTGAAAATCAGGATTGATGGTCAAGTAGGGGACATCGGTGCTCTGAAAGTCATTGCTCACCCAAAGGGTAGAGCCCGCTGGCCGCGTCTTGATGGTCCACAGATACGCGCCGTACTGACCGAGCGGCAGATCTCCCTCGGCTGCGATTGCCTCGATTTTAAAGGGCTGACCGACCTTGGCCTCTTGGTCGTTGTAGGCTCCGAGCTTTAAGGTCGGCAGCTTGTAGAGTTTGGACTCATCGGAATCAACGGTACCGGTCAAGTTGACCGTCCGTGCCACGACCTGTTCAGCACATTTGTCGCCTTTCCAAGCGCCTGGGCAATACACAATGTTCAGGAAGTGATTGATCGTTTTGTATTTTTCATTCGGCGGCTCAAATTTAACAGTCAGCGGCAGCAACTCCCAGGGCTTGATTTGGGTCAAGCCCTTTTCATCGACGACGCCGAAGTGAGCGGACAACAAAGTAGCGTTGCCACAAGGATTGCTGTCTGAGCCACGCGCAGCGACCTGAGTGACGCAAGCCTGTAGCACCTGGAGGGGTGCACAGCTCTGGTTGGCGATGACCAACTCTTTGGTCGCTTTGCCTCCGAGCTTCGTCTGTAGCCAAATCGGCGTCGCTGCAGGGGAGACCAGCAGATCAGGCGTGTCACACGCGCCCGCCAAAACTGGCAACTGCAAGGTCGATGGGATGTTCGCTTGCGAATAGTTGACCACCATCTCAGCATTGGTCGTCTTGTTGTCATTCGGAAAAATGTACTCCACACAGAAGTCTAGCGACTTCGAGGGATTGATACTCCGAGGCAGGGCAACCTTGTCCTTGGTGCCGTCTGGTAGCTTCTTGTAGAGCTTCACCCCATAGAGACTCTCGGCGAGGTCTTGCTTGGACAAGTCGAGGGGATTGACCTCAACTTTGTTGATCAGCATACCGCTCGGCCCTTCATTGTAGATGTTGCAACACTTTTCGACGATGCCGCTCGCTGTGCCCGTGAAGTCATATTTGAGACTTCCATCAGGGGTTCCGCATGTGATCTTAAAGACGTTGTCCTCTTCCCACGTCACGCTAAAGGTGACCTTGGCATACGGGTTGGTCTTGTCGTTGGTTTCGATCACCAACTTCGCTCCGTAATCGCCTGACTTATCGTCAGGGGAAACCCGAACGCACACGTTGAGGTATTTCGGATTGGACTTAGGATTGTCGCCCTGCCCCTTCGCCGCAATCGATGTCCCGCTGTTGGGCTGCTCGATGATGGAGTAGTACTTCGTGGCCGTCTCCATGTAGGCCGAATTGAAGACCAAAGGCGCGTTGCCACCGTTGGTAAAGCCGATGC
>PBTG01000096.1 GCA_002726535.1 Myxococcales bacterium
CGACAGTTGTTGACTCAACATGTCGAGCTCCTCAGCGGATAAGCGGCGTACCGTACCCAACTCAAGGGAGCGATCCAACTCGATCGGCCCGACGCGCACCCGACGTAGAGACGTGACGTGGCCGTCGACGACGCCGAGCATTCTCTTTACCTGATGGAAGCGACCTTCCGTCAGAGTTACCTCGACCTGTAAAGGATCTAACACTCGCAGCGTTGCTGGCCTACAGACAGTGCCGTCCGCTAGGGTGATCCCATTGGCAAAGCGTTCGACTGCATCTTCGACCAACGGGCTCTTTAAGGATGCAATGTAGACTTTTTGTACTTTGCGTTTCGGGTGGGTCAGCTTGTGGCTTAGCCCACCGTCGGTCGTCAGTAGCAAGAGTCCCGTGGTGTCTTTGTCCAGGCGTCCGACCGGCGCCAACTTGCTATGGCGGAGGGCTTCAGGCACGTGATCCAACACCGTCTCGTGGATCTGACTCCTGGTGGCGCTGATACAACCAGTCGGCTTGTTCATCATCAAGGTGAGGTGTCCCGGTTGGCGCAGCGGGTCTCCATCGAGACCGACCACGTCAGAACTGACTGCGATTCGGGTTCGTGGGTCTGTACATCGTCTGCCATTGACGGTCACTCGACCCCGCCGGATGATGCCACCGGCTTTGCGGCGAGGTACGCCAGCGCTCATGCTGACATATCGATCCAGGCGCATCTTGGCTCCAATCGTCACGGTTGATTGACGGCTTGGCGAAGCTAGCTCAATCGTGGCCTAGAGTCACCCACCGCGACGAGGACTATTCGTCCCGCAAACGCCTCACAGCATCCACCGCGCTCAAGACTCGAGACGATAGGCTAATGACTCGGTCGCGCGTGCTGGATTGTTGTGGGTCTCTCGATTGGTTCGCCGGTGGGCTTGGCTTGGAATTGGGCTTGCCAAGAAGGTTGTTTTCCACCTGGCACAGGGCGTCACTCAACCCCCCCAGATTTTGACTCGAACAGGCCGAAAAAGTCTGTGAAAGAGTCCGTTCCGCTTCGGCGAGCGCTTCGATCAACTCCTCGGCTTTGGTAAGCAAAACGATGCGTTGTTGTCGCCCGTCTCCGGCGACTCGCACACGTGCGATGTAGCCTCGATCTTGCAGAGTATCTAGCGTCCCTGTCAGAGAGCCTGGGCGAATCGCGAGCGCCGCCGAAAGATCCTTGGACTTGAGTCCGTCTGGGTGGCGGGCGAGCGTAGCGACCACCATCAACTGGGTGCTCGTCGCGTTGTGTGCTCGTGCGATTTCACCAATCTTGCGCGTCATCAGTTTGTTGACGCGGTCTAAGGTTGTAAACAGGTGGTAGCTGGGCAGTTGTTGGTTGGGCATTGAGGCGGCGTTTTTCACACCGCTGACCATTCGAGCCCCTCTACGGTTAGAGCGTCGTCGTTTTCGGTTTGTTTTGCTCGGTGGCTTACTCATCGTCAGCGTCCCCAACGGGCATCAAAGCTGCCGAGGAACAACTACTCTCGACTGGATACAAGCCCACAGAAATCAACATGTTCGGTGACTGAGACGGTATCGAAGATTTACCAGAGGGTCAACAAGCCACTTCATCCAGGTCGTCAGATCGCAACGGGATTTGGCTGTCTTTTGTAGTCTTTGGAGTCTTTTAAACGTCGAAGAGACGCAAATACCTCGGCGCTTGCCGTCGATTCGGGTAGATGGACGCTCGCACAGAGTTCGGCGCGCCCATGAGTCACGAGGAAAGGGTTGGTTTGACGCTCAAGCTCGATAGTCGATGGCACTAGGGCGTGGCCTTTTCGACGCAACTCTCGGGCACGTTCGACTCGACGTTGAAGTGCCCGGTTCGATGGGTTGACGGTAGACGCGAACCACAGGTTATCAGCCGTATACTCATGCCCGCAGCAAACTCTCGTATCATCGGGCAACGCCGCAAGACGTCCTAGGCTCTCGAACATCGTTGCTGCTGGACCATCGAAGAGATAGCCACAGCCTCCGCCAAACATCGTATCCCCGCAAAAAACCGCTCCATCAAACACAAAGCAAATGTGCCCGTCGATGTGGCCTTCAGTGAGCCAGACCCGCGCCTTGGCACCCAAGATGTCGAGTTCATCGCCTTCGCCAACCCCACGAGTCAGACCAGGGATCTCTGCTGAGCGGCCCTCAAAGCCGATCACCTGCAGTTCGTCTAGCAAGCCTCGGTTGTCCAGGTCTTTGACAACGCCGATGTGGTCAGGATGGGTGTGGGTGATCAGAACCCCTCGGAGCGTCCATCCTCTGGCTTGTATCAGCGACAGATAAGGGCCCGCGTCGGTGCCGTCGACTAGATAGCACTGCGACGTGGTGGGATGGACCAGCACCCAGCCGAGATTGTCTTGGTGGAGCGGCACTTGATGGACCACCAGTTTGCCGGCGGCGATTTGAAAAGGGCGATGTGTAATTGTTACGACATGTCGCATGGGCCGGCTCACGTAGCTTCAGGTGGGGTTGCGATCAGGGTGCTTCGACGCATTGGAAGGGCTCTTCGGCGGCATCGCACGTCAGGCCCATTCCGCAACTCAGGTCGTCTTCGCCATAGCACAGCGCGCCTGGGCATTTGTGTTTGCCGACCCGGTCGCTTCGCAGGATCCAAAAGTCGTCGCTGGCTTTGCTCTTTCGACGAGTTGTTCCACCGACCACATAGCCGTCTTTGACCACTTCGATCGCATGCCCTGCGCTCTTCCAAGCGGCGCCGTAGGTCATCTGCCAAACTGGCTCACCCTGATCGTCGATCTCCAACAACCACAGCCCACCTGGGCCGAGTCCGAAACTGTTGCGGCGACCTGTCATAATGAATCCCTTATCTACAGCAGCCACAGCATAGGCCTCGTCGCTGTCGTCGTCTCCATAGGTTCGATTCCAGAGTTCTTTGCCCTGTTCGTCGACCCGCACGACCCACATGTCGACATCTCCGGCTCCGTACGAGCGGGTCATTCCGGCGATCACGTAGCCTCCGGCGGGTGCGATTGCGGCGGCTCGCGCCTCGTCATCGCTCAGACCACCGTAACGTTTAGACCAGATGACGTCGCCGGTGCTGCTGAGTTGAGCGGCCCAGAACTCTCGACCAGGCGCGCTGACTTTACTGGCTGTCCAGCCTACTATCAGGCTTTTTGAACCGTCAGCGATGATGTCGTTTGCATGGGTTAGGTCTTCGTCGACATAGGTCTGACCCCAGATCAAAGAGCCGTCTTCAGCGATCCTCAGGACGACCGCTTCTCGAGCGCTCGACTGCTGATTGTCCCCCAGATAGCGAGTCCCCGCGACAAGCGCTCCCCCTGTAACTTGAGGAGTCACAGAAGCCGCCTCCGCGAGTTTTCCGGCGAAGTTGGGGTAACTTTTTTCCCAAATTACCACACCTTTGGCGTCCAGTTCGACGACCTGTAGGGCGCCATGTGCGAGCAGATAGCCACCGGAGTTTGTGGCGATGACGTCGGCTCGACCGCTGGTGGGCCCGAGATCTGTGCCCCATTCAAAACGTCCGTAGCGGTCGGTACGCGCCAACCAGCCTCGGTTCATTCCTTGTCCTAGCGAGTCGCTTCTGCCGACCAGAACGATCCCGCCGTCTTTCGCCCGCGTCATTCCGAACGCGATGTCGCTTTCGGCTCCTCCGAGTAAGGTGGTGAAAAGTTCTGCCTCCGCGCCCTCACACAACCCTTTTTCGGCCTCGGGTTCGCTGCCACATGACAGACAGGCGAGCAGAGCGAAAAGCATCAGTGCTCGACGCACAGCGACAGTACAGACGCTCCATGGGTCCATGGAGGGCACCTTCATGGGCTGGTTTGTCGGCATGGTTGTCCTCCACAGACGTCGATGACCTCTCCGGTCGCGAAGAAGTGTAACATTTGTTTGATATATCGCGGGTCTTTTCGTGGTTTTCCGTGTGGGTCACCGAGTGAGTCGTAGGGTGGTTGCGGTCCCGGCGGCGGCCACGGATTGCCATAGTCCCAGTTGACCAGAGCCGAGCCTGTGTGGGGATAACTCGTAGCCTCAACACCCCACAGTGGCTTGCCGTATCCCTTCATCAGTCGGACATCACAGGCCGTCGTCCTTGCGGTGATCTCATTGGTCAACAACGCGACCTGCCAGTCTCCTTTGGCTGAACCAAGGATTACCTGGTGAGCAGGCGTATTCGGAAAAGGTTGCGCGCTGAGGTGCTGGTAGTAGCTGATCGGATCCATCTGATCCCACAAGATCTGACCGAGTTGAAGTAAGAGCGCTCGCTCAACGACTTGCGTGTAGCTGGCTCGCATCACCAAAAAATAGGGAACGAAGTCCACAGAGCGCCGCAGCAGTAGTGAGTAGTTCTGCCCCGGAACGCCGAGTACCGCTCGAGTCACGTCCTGAGACAAACTGACGTAGGTCAATCCATAGATGCCGCCTTGGCTGTCGCCCGTGTAATGCAGCCGTTCGTTGTCGTAGGTCAGCTTCAGCGGCTCTGACAGACCTAGCGTTTCGCGATCTGCTTGTGACAACTTGTCATCGATGGCGGTCGAAATCTCATCGAGTCGACCTTGTAGGCCTCGAGCGAGCGCGAGCTGTTCAAGCATGCCTTGATGGAGACGCTCGGAAAGGATGGGGAAATCGGAAAACTCAAAGATCATCTGGGTGATGGCCTTGTAATCCTCGTTGGCCATCCCGCTCCAGTTACATGCGAATCCGAGGCGTCTTTGTTGCTCCAAAATCGACGCGATGTGTCCAGATTTGACTTGATTGCCGCGACCCAGCAGGCCGTGGCCATATTGGAGCAGTCCAACCGGTCCGCCCGACAACGCAGAGTGTGGAATGCGCAGCCAAAAATCAGCCTGGCGCCAGCCCTTTTGGATGGGCGCTCCGCTGGCGTTTCGAGCCATCCGATAGGCCTGTTGTTCACCGACCATCACCGGAGTCATAAAATGCGGGACGGAAAAGGTCCCCTCTACATCGATGGCAATGTCGCCGTTGTCTGCTGTTGAAAAGACCTGAATCTTGGAGACCTTAAACTCAGGACCTTTGGCGCCCATGGTCTTTAGGCCTTGATCTCGGATCGCCAACATGTCGCCATGCAGAGCTTCGCCGCTTGAGGTGGTCCACCACCAGGCCAACTGAGTTTTCGACCGGGTGACTCCCACAGCTTCAAGCTGGGTGAACATCTCATCGAAGCGCTTCTGTCGCGACTCGATCCATGTGCCTTTCGTTTGCTGATCGCGCAGCCGCTTGTAGACCATCGAGGGGGCGAACTCGGTGCCGCTGGTTCGTTTGAGCCCGCGAAATGCGACGGCGTAGCGCGTGCTCTCTTTGGGGATGACAAGCGGCCGAATCATCAAGACGCGCTGCTCTGCAGACTTGGCGTCGACGTCATCATCGAGTTCAACGAAGTAGGGGACTCGAGTGGGCGCTTGATCTTTGGGTCCCATTTCAATCAACACGATCGCTGCGTCTGGATCCATGCTGGAACTGGGGTCGCTTTCCGATGGCAAGTCGCTCAAGTCGACATCGGGGAACATCGCCATAATCGCCCAGCCGATACCGTATCCGTCCATACGATTCCAGGCGCTTGGGTCCATCTGGACGCCCTCGTTATTGGTGGGCATGCCACTGCGATCGAGCTGGAGTCGATAGCCGGTCGGAGATTCGGGTTGAGGAATCAAAAACTTGTCGCTGGGGAATGGCAGCAAACAGTGTGACGGGTCGAGACCGTCACAGCCAACCGATGGATCTTGGCTTGTCAGCGTTTCAACATCTTTGGATAAAGCGGTATCGGTGACACTTGAGTTGGTGCTTTGAGCACAGGCCGTTAGCAGTAGCAAGACCGCTGTCCACAACGATACTGAAGTGAAGAGGATTTGACTCGATTGCTGATTGTGACGCATGACACCTCCAGGGACGCCTTATCTCACGAAGGTCAATGAGAGACTAGCGCATGGGCCCCGACAGTGCTGCAGACTTACACCGACCTGGGACGATGAGATGAAACCGAGCGTGCATCACCAGACACTGGGTACTTTGTTCTTCGATGAAGTGCAGGCTGCTTCATTTGCCGAGCATACCCTGCGTTTTCGCAATCAACATGCGGCGACGAGCGTCGGACTCGACACCCTCAGTGACGATCGATGGATCGAACACATGGGCAGATTCGAGCCCTTTGAAGGTAGCCTGCAAAAACCCCTCGCGCTTCGGTACCACGGCCACCAGTTTGGTCATTACAATCCGGCGATTGGAGACGGTCGCGGCTTTCTTTTTGCCCAATTTTATGACCACAAAGACCGAATTTTGGATTTGGGCACCAAAGGCAGTGGGGTGACTCCGTGGTCACGTGGTGGCGATGGGCGATTGACGCTCCAAGGCGCTGTTCGAGAGGTGTTGGCGGCAGAGCGACTAGAGGCCTTGGGAGTCCCAACCAGTCGTGCATTGAGTGTGATCGAGACGGGCGAGGCCTTGATGCGAGGCGATGAGCCCTCGCCGGCGCGTTCAGCTGTACTCGTGCGTCTGAGTCACTCACACATTCGCATCGGTACCTTCCAGAGGCTCGCATTTTTCCGTGAAAAACAAGCCATGGAGCGACTCGTAGAACATTGTCTGACTCATTATCTACCCGAGACGAACGCACAGGGAGGGGCACCAGCTTTACTGCAGGCTTGCGCCGCACGTCTGGCAGAACTGACCGCCGCCTGGATGGTCGCAGGCTTTGTCCACGGCGTTCTCAATACTGACAACCTCAACATCACCGGTGAGAGTTTTGACTATGGTCCATGGCGCTTTGTTCCGACCTTGGACCCAGCATTAGTGGCGGCATATTTCGATCATGGAGGGCGTTACGCCTTCGCGAGGCAAGCCGACGCCGTGTTTTGGGCTCTACAACACCTGGCAGGATGTTTGCTCCAAGTGGGTCCCGAGCCCGAGCTAAGACAGGCTCTGCTGACCTTCAGCCCGGCCTATGAGTCCGCCTTCCGACGTCGAATGCTCGTGCGTATGGGCTTAATCCCCCGAAGCGATGAGTTCGACGATTTGGTCGTGGAGTTGGCGCTGTCCATCTTGCAACGCGAGCAGGTCGACTATGACGCGTTCTTTTCGGACCTTCGCGCGCGAGACAGAGGATGGGCTCACTGCGAGTCGGAGTTGTCAGCCGAAGCTCGCCAAGAGCTCGATAAGCAATGCAAAAAGTACGATCGCGTTGAGCTTCAAGCGCCTCAAAGACCATTTCAAGATCTGCACGATCATCACTACCGGCCAATTTGGACTGCGATCGCGGACGACGATGACTGGGGCCCTTTTGAGCAATGTGTCGCATCTCAGCGCGCGCTCGGGCAACATGTAGCACCTCTACATCGGGTCGCTGCCCAAGGTGCGGCACCGAATCTGACGGAGTCGCTGCCATAGCTTCAAGGCTGGCAGCAGCGCAGACAAGGGGGAGAGAGCATGCTTACTGACGGGCTGAAGACTGCGCGCATTGTGACACTGATGGTGCTCTTTCTGTTCGCCTCTGAACTCGCAGCGACGCCTTCTGGTGCGCTCAAATCACCGAAAAAAGATGCAAAATGGGACGTCTCAGCGAAGTTCGGGCCGACCAAAGAGATCCCCATCGACGTGACTGAAGGCACTTGGATGAACGTTACCGTGCATCCTGGGGGCCAAAAGATCGCCTTTGATCTCCTCGGCGATCTCTACGAGTTGCCCATTCAAGGCGGCGAGGCTCGGCCGTTGACGCAAGGCCCCGCCTGGGACATGCAGCCCACCTATAGCCCCGACGGAACGTCGGTCGCCTTTACTTCAGACAGGGCAGGGGGCGACAACATTTGGTTGATGGCTGCTGGCGGTGGCAAGCCAAGGGCTCTGACTAATGAGCGTTTTCGGCTCTACAACAGTCCGGCTTGGTCTGCCGATAGCCGCTACTTGGTCGCGCGAAAACATTTTACCAGTAGACGGAGTCTTGGCGCCGGAGAGATTTGGATGGTCCATCGTGACGGTGGCAAGGGCGTTCAAATGACCAAACGCCCCAACCAACAAAAAGATCTTGGGGAGCCGGCACTGAGCGGCAGTGGTCGATGGCTCTACTATTCAAGAGACGCCACGCCCGGGTCAGTCTTTCAATACAACAAAGATCCAAACCCGGGGATTTTCTCCATCTTTCGACTTGATCGAAAGAGTGGACGCACAGATAAGTTTATCGGCGGTCCTGGCGGAGCGATTCGACCGACACCCTCACCGGACAACCATCGCATCGCCTATATCCGTCGAGTACGGGGACGATCTGTACTGATCGCTCGCGAGCTCAAGAGCGGTCGCGAGGTGGTCTTGACCGATCAACTCGACCGTGACTTGCAAGAGACCTGGTCGATCCACGGCGTCTATCCGTCGATGGCTTGGACGCCTGACAGTCAATGGGTGGTGTATTGGGCAGGTGGCCGACTGTGGCGCTCATCGATTCACGGCGCTCGCAAAGCGATCCCCTTTCACGTCAAATCGACTCGTCGCGTGCACCACGCCCTTCGATCGAAAGTTGCCGTTCAACCGAAGGAGCAACGAGTTCGTGCGCTTCGATGGCCCCGTTTTGTCTATGGCAGTCAAGCCATCGTCTTCGAGGCTCTCGGTCGTTTATGGCTACAGCGTAAAGCCTCACAAAAGCCCGTAGCGTTGACGGCTCCGTCAAATCGACGCCAGTTCACCCCGGCGCCATCGCCGAAGGCAAAGCAAGTCGCCTTCGCAACCTGGAACGACCAAGAATTTGGCGCCATCCGGGTGGGAGCCTTGCGTCCCGGAGCAGGCTCTTGGCCTGTGACCAAAGAACCAGGGCACTACCGGGCGCCGGCCTGGAGTCCTGATCGCAAGACGATTGCCTTTGAAAAACTCAAAGGTGGATGGCTTCGCAGTGCCGCATGGTCCAATGACCCGGGCATCTACGTCGTATCGAGTCGCGGCGGCCCCATGCGCAGGTTGACGCGCAAGGGGTTCGGTCC
>PBTG01000097.1 GCA_002726535.1 Myxococcales bacterium
CCAAGCGACCGCTAACGTGTCGAGCTGAGCCTGAATCGCTGGCGCCATTTGACCGGCCAGCCGATGCTCAATCTCCAGTTCGAAACGCTCGACTTGTCCATCGAAAAGGGTCCAATCCAGTTCCACGCACACGTCCGTGTCGATACCGGGCCAGTCGGCAGGAGCCAACGTGTAGATCCGCCGATTGGTCTGCATGGCGCCAAAAACGTGCAGACGCGACTGCGAATCCAAGCCGCTCGCACGAAGGGGCGCGGCGACCTCTTCAGGTAAGGAGCCGACCAACGCGCCCGCGTTCGGCAATTGTCTTGCACTGTGACCGAGAGGCAATTCAACCTGCCATTCTTCGGCTGTCATGAGTCCGTCTTGTAGCGATTTTCGTCGCTTGACGGTCAAAATCGCCCGCTCATCGATCAGCCGCAGGCGCGCCATAACACGACGCATTTGCAAGGTCCGTTGAGGCGTATCGAGGTAACAATTGTTCTGTTGAGCGACAACCAAGCTGTCAAAAGAATCTAACCAAGCTCGCAACTGTGCGTAGCTCCATTGGTCTTCGAGCAAGAGTTTGAGTTCGATCTCTTCATGAACCATCGAGCCCTCACACCAACATCGCGCGAGCCACACTGAAGTAGGCCACAATCCCAATCAGATCGACCAAACTAGCGATAAATGGAGTCGAGGATACCGCCGGGTCCAGTCCGAGACGCTCAAGTAAAATCGGTAGCATGGCACCGATTACGGTGCCTAGCGTCACGACCGTGACCAATGTAACGCCGAGGGTCATGGCCACCAAACTGCCCTCCGCTCCGAAAAAGGCGCGTAAAATACCAATGGTCGCTAGCAACCCGCCGAGAACTAAGCCCATCGCCAACTCTCGAGCCAATACGCGGCCGGCCTGTACGATCGAAACCTCTCCGACAGCCAGCGCACGAATGATAATCGCAGCAGACTGTGAGCCTGAATTGCCGCCTGACGAAATCACCAAAGGTAAAAACAAGACCAGGACGCTCGCCTTTTGCAGAACGTCATCGTACCAACCCATCGCGTTAGCAGTGAACTGTCCACCAATGAAGAGGGCGACCAACCAAGGAGCTCGCTTGAGGACAAAGGTCCAAAACTCAGTGCCGAAATACGAATCGTCCAAGGGCTGAACGGCTGCCATGCGGTGCATATCCTCGGTCGCTTCTTCCTCAATGACGTCCACCAGATCGTCAATGGTCACCAAGCCACGCAGACAATGCTCAGCGTCTACCACAGGCAAAGCGATCAAGTCGTAGTGCTGAATCAGGTCCGCCGCCTCTTCACGATCTGTCTCTGGAGACACGGACTTTACGTCTTCGGTCATAATAGACGCGACGGCCTCGTTGGCTCGACACAGGATCAAATCTCGCAAGGAGACGACGCCAACCAGCTTGTCGCCTCCAGCGACGACGAAAACGTAATAGACCGTTTCAGCGAGCTGTCCAACCGTTCGCACACGCTCAATGACCTGACCGACGCTCATCTCCACCGGGACTTTCAGCGCCTCTGTCGACATCACCGAGCCGACGGTGCCCTCGGACCATTGGACCAAAGAGCGGACCTCAGCCTCGTTGGCATCATCCATCGCCGCCAGCAGACGCTCTGCAAACTCATGGCCCAACTCGGCGATGAAATCCGCGCGATCATCGGAGGCCATCTCATCGATGATCGTCGATGCCCTGTCGACACCAAGCCGTTTGACCAGTTCAACCTGTTCTTTGGGCTCAATACACTCGAGGACGCCAGCGGCTTGAGCAGGGGCTAGTGCGGCGAGCAACTCCGGTGCGAGTTCCGCCGGAGCGCTCTCCACGATGTCGGCCACATCCTCGTCGTGCAAGTCCTCAAAGAGCTCTCGCACGGCATCTGGATCAGCCGCGTAAGCTGCTTGGATATCCGGCAACATCAACTGGGACAAGCGCATGAGTCTCTGCTCCAGGACAAAGGCAGGTCTCGTTGTGAACCTGATCAGCGTAAAGCGCAAGCCCCAAAATGCTCAGAAACGACCTGTCCCCCGAAGAAACATGTATCGAATCGGATCCAACTCACGACCATGAGGATAGCCAGGACCCAAGGCATCTTTGGGGCCTTCAGTCGCGAGCTTTAACCCCCCTCCACGGTTGGCTCTGCTGCGCCATCGATCTCGCTGAGCCTCCTGGGCGGCCATCCAACCCTCTTGCTTATCCAAGAGTTCATCGAAGTCCGTTGGCAGGTCGCCAGCTAATCCCAAGAGGACCCGACCAGCGCATTCCGCGTCAGATACGGCGCGGTGCGCCTCCTCTAAAGGGACGCCGAGTCGTTTGGCGACCGTTCCAAGCTTCATATTACCCTGGCCTCGCTGAAGCTCAGACGCCAACACGAAGGGATCCAACCACTCTGAATCTTCAGGGAGGTCGCGATCACAGGCCGCCAACTCGTGAATCAAAAAGGGGCGATCAAAAGCGACGTTGTAGGCCACCAAGATTCGCCCTTCAAGCAGCCCTAAGAACTCATCAGCCACTTGAGCGAAGGTAGGAGCACCGACCAAATCGGCAGCTTCAATCCCCGTGATTCGAGTGGTATCGGCCGGTAGGGGCATCTCGGGATCAAGGAGCCGGCCCCAGCGTCCGCTGACTTCGCCTTCATCGAAGAGCACCAAACCAATCTCGACGATTCGATCACCACCTGTGGGGTTGAGGCCGGTGGTCTCGGTGTCGAGTACGGCTAGAGGTCGCTTATGCCAGGGAGCCTGGGTCACGACGACGCCTCACTGGCACGCAATGCAGGTTGTCCCATGCGAATCGGTGAGCCCAAAGGCAATGCAGGCTCAAGGTCATTTCGCTCAAAAACCAGCACGACGGTCGAACCCATCTCAAAGACGCCGAACTCATCTCCGCGCTCAAAATCCATGGGCGTATCGAGAGCCACGCGGCCGCTGGGAGGCAATCCAGTATTGGAGCGAATTTCATCGAAAGCTACGGTCATGTGGCCGACAAATGTGGCGCCGACCATAATGAGAGCTGCGCGACCAAACTCGGTGTCGAAATGTCCGATAATCCGCTCATTTTTAGCAAAGAGCCCGGGAACGTGCTTCAGGCCCACGGCGTTGACAGGAAAGAGCGCGCCTGGAAGGTAGCGCCAAGCGGTCAATGTGCCCCGCCACGCACTATGAACCCGATGGTAATTGTAAGGAGCTAGATAGACCACTGCGTAGCTGCCGTTTCGATAGGCATCGGCGTCCTGGCTGTCGCCAAGCAGCGAATCGAGACTGTACTCCACGCCCTTGGCTTGAACCAGTCGCCCCGACTCCAACGAGCCGAAAGAAGACAAGGTACCATCGGCCGGCGAGGCCACCACGCCAGCGTCCGTACAGATGGTGCGAGAACCCTCTTTGAGTTGGCGCGTGAAAAAGGCCTGAAAGGTCTCAAAATCCGCGACCGCCCGTTGAGCCTCATGAAGCTCGACTCCATAAACCTTGCTAAAGGTCCGGATTGCAGTCCGTAAGAAGGGTCCCGGCAACTGCGCAGTGACGATTTTGTGCATGACCTGCGACAGCCGTGGGTCTGAGATCGCGCGAAGCCAAATCGGTGGCTGTCCCTGAGATGTCATGATGACGTTGCCTCTGGAGCTTAAAGGTCGACGACCAAGTCTGTGACCGTGGCCGCCAATTGAGCGTGCCGAGTTCGAAGATCATCGAGCGTGACCTGCTCCAAACGATCGACGCTGAAGTCTTCGACACAATAGGAGGCAGCTAGAGTCCCGGAGACCATGGCTTGCTCAAGGCAAGTCTGATCAAACGAGCCAGCTCGTGCGAGATAGCCAATGAAACCGCCGGCGAAGGTGTCTCCAGCGCCAGTGGGATCGACGACTCGTCGCAAAGCGACCGCCGGAACTACAGTGGGAGCACCCTCAGCAAAGAGCCAAGCGCCGTGCTCACCACGCTTGATGACCACTGCCTTCGGACCCATTTGTACGATTTTTTCGGCAGCCTCAACCAGATTGCCAACCCCGCTGAGAGCGAAAGCCTCTTCATCGTTCACCATCAGCAGGTCGACCTTGGTCAGCACCGCTTTGAGGTCATCGAGGGCTCCCTCAATCCAAAAGTTCATGGTGTCGAGCGCAACAAACTTCGGTGCCGTGACTTGATTCAACACTTCGAGCTGCAGCGCTGGATGAATGTTCGCTAAAAAGACCACCTCAGAGTTCTTGAGGTGCTCGGGGATTTGCGGCTTAAAATCAGAGAAGACATTGAGTTCAGTGAACAAGGTCTCACGAGTCTCGAAATAGCGACTGTAGCGACCACCCCAACGAAAAGTCTTGCCAGCGACCTGCTGAACTCCGTCAAGACCGACACCTTTAACCTGCAAGCGGTCGAGATCGGTCGCTCGGAAATCATCGCCGATGACGGCAACCACCTCAGTCGACGCGAACAAACTCGACGACAAGGAAAAGAAGGTCGCAGACCCTCCGAGTGCATGTTCTACTTTGCCAGCCCACGTCTCCACAGAGTCATAGGCCATAGAGCCAACCACCAACACCTTCATGACGCGATCCTCCGCCGGGCTCATCGGTACTTTGACAGCAACAGCGACAGCTTGTGCTCTGTCTGCTCTGGAATCAAGTTCGCCTGTGTCATCACAGCGTGCTGCAGGGCGTTTTGACTCGGGCACGGTCCCTCAGGCGGCTGTTTCGCCAGCTCCAAGATCACCGCTTTGGCTGCTTTGACGTTGCTGCGCATGACGGTCATGACGGCTTCGACAGTGACGTCATCATGTCCTTCATGCCAACAGTCGTAGTCCGTTACCAATGCCAATGTAGCGTAGGGTAACTCGGCCTCTCGAGCGAGGCGCGCCTCAGGCATGTTGGTCATGCCGATGACCACGACGCGAGGCCAGGTCCGGAAGAGATCTGACTCGGCTCGTGTCGAAAATTGGGGGCCTTCAATGCATACGTATGAGCCATCGACATGGTGCGTGACTCCAACACGCTCACATGCGTCGCGAAGCGCGCTGCGAACGCGCTCGCTGACCGGGTCGGCGAAGGCGACGTGAGCGACCAAACCATCGCCGAAGAAAGTCCGCTCTCGGCCCACCGTGCGATCGATAAACTGATCAGGCAATACAACGTGACCGGGCGCGATGTTTTCGCGCATCGAGCCAACGGCCGACACCGACAATACATCTGTACATCCCAGCGACTTGAGCGCCCAGATGTTCGCCCGATAATTGACCTCGCTAGGTGTGAAACGGTGCCCTCGTCCATGCCGAGGCAAGAATAGCAGTCGGGTCCCTTCATAGAGCCCCTCTACAACTGAATCAGAGGGCGCCCCAAACGGGGTCTCGACGTCATGTTGAGCGATGACCTCGACCCCATCAATTTCGTAGAGGCCGCTGCCTCCAATCACGCCGATCACGGAAGCTGTCATAGGACCTCAACGATGAACAAGTGGACTCTCGAGGCAACGGTCTGCGACCTCTTGTTGCGTTAGCCGTCTACCGTCGGCGCAGCTTCTTGCCAAGGACCTTCACTGTGTCCTCCCTCGAGCTGTTTGTCGACGTATAAAGCAATGGCGTCATGGGCTTCTGGGGACAGGTCGATAAAGGCAACTGCCAGACCATGGGCGAACCCATTGACGCGACGCTGTCCGACAACTTCGCCACGGACGTGAATGGGATCGGTAAGCTCGGGCAGTTCGAATTCTAACTCAACGTACTCGCGGTCCAGAGCGCTTCGCTGCGAATAAGAGTGACTCTCTAAGAAGATACCCGTTGCGGACAAGTTCTTCGCTGGGTGAACCCACATTCTATCGCCGTCTAGCTCGCGAACAAAGAGGTCTACGCTGACTCGGCGCGCGGCGCGCCGATCTTGAGCACTTTTCGACATAGGGATCGTCTCCTCGGACCAACTGAGCGCGCGGAGGGTAAGGGAAGCCATTGGTGTCGGTCAACGACAAACCAGAGCGAGGTGAACAATTTTCCCCTCGCTCAGTAAATTCATGATTAATCCTAGACGCTTGGGTCTCGAAAATTTCTGTATCGCCATACTTTTTTGAGATTCAACCCTTGCCAAGACCGGTGTCCTTAGTTAAACACCGGCTCCTCTTGGGGCAAGCAGCAGTTGCGCACTGTTTAGACTCCCCTTGAGAACCGTGCAGATCTTGTGGCGCTCAACGGGGGTGTAGCTCAGTTGGGAGAGCGCTTGAATGGCATTCAAGAGGTCAAGGGTTCGATTCCCTTCATCTCCACCAGCTGTTGCGTCACATCGGCACGGACATAAATTCCGCAAGGACGAAAGAGGCGACTGGGTGACCGGTTGCCTTTTTTCGTATTCACGCTTGGCTGATCATAGCGCTCCTCTTACCCACTTGCTCCGCTACCCAGATCAGGGGCGCTCGTCAGGCGAGTCACCCGCCCGAAACAGAGGTATCGACTTAATCGGGCGAGGGGGAGGCGGTCGTCTCAACCTTCTCTGGGCTTGCTCGACATCGTTCCAAGGCCCCATTTCAGATGGCTTGCGGGCTCCGAAATAGATCATTGTGGCGGCTATCAACAGGCTGATCACGACAATTGCTATCTTTAGTCCATGGCGTTCTTTACGAACGCTCTGGCGCCGGGCCTGAGCCCGTTGGACATCGAGCCGAAGTAACGCCGTGCGGAGTTGCGCATTGGCATCGCGCTCAGCACGAGAGTCTTCAGCCCCATCGGGGACCTCAACGCCTGGGGACATGTAGGTTTCAAACCGATCGTCGAATAAACGTGTTCCCGCGAACACGGCCAGGGCCGTCAAAGGACTCCCACGCTCCCACGGGCCTCCACCTTCACTCGCAAGCAGCTGAACTGCCGAGGGCAGCAAGGCTTCACAAGCACTTGAGATGGTAGCGGCACGACCGACTTGCAAGGCCTCATCGACCGCCACCATCAATTGAGGAGCTCTGTCGTGAGCCGCCAAGGTTCGCGCTTGCTCATCGTTTTGATCATCGAACTCGGTGGCCGGACTCCGTCCCGTCAGCGAAAAGACCAAGGCATCGCACAGCGCACTGAGATCTCGGTGAGTGTTCGGTGAAAGGGCTCGAATAGCGCTGCCGTGACCATGTGCTTGGCTGACCAAAGGAGAGATAGGTGTCTGCGGTGCTTGACCACAAGCGGCCATGACGATCAACCTCAAACCGGCATCATGCATTCGCAGAGCAGCCGTCGACTCGCGACCGGGCGGGCAAACAAAAAGGGTCTCAGGGCTCAGTTCACCAATCACCAAATGCGCGTGATGACATCGGTCGACCTGCCCCGCGAGTTCGACAAAAAGAGCAGCGGCCTGAACCTCAGTTAACGGTCCCGAGGCATCGATGAACTCCCTGAGCGTTGAGCCAATCGGCACCTGCCGCCGCAGATGTAAGCGGTGCCCTTGACGCACCGCGGCAGTCATCGGAGTGAAGCTGGTGGATTGAAAGTCGAGCCATCGTTGCGCTAGTGAAAGCGCCCCATCCAGATCGGCCTCAGGCTCTCCCTCGATAGTGATCAAGGCCGTACTCGGGCCCGATGACGCGCTTGTCTCTAGCGCGATTCGTCCCCAAGAGGCCGCCTTGATCAGCCGGGAAAACGACTGAGTCACGACATCGATCCTCGCTTGAGTTCGTCTAGTACCGCCGCGACCAGCCGCTCCTCATCGCTAGATTTCCGCTCAAGCGGTGGACAAGGCGCGCTCGATGGGTTGCGCCCCGCCGCAGAATACAAGCGCTGAACTTCATCGTCTGGCAAAGGCTTGGGACTGCCTTGAAAACGTGCTCCGAGCAACTGTGCGAAGGTGACAATGCGCGCCGTGTGCTCCATCGCATCGAGGCGAATGAAGGCTTGATCTAAATCTTCGCCAAGCGTGACGACTCCATGACGCGGCATCATGACGACGTCGTAACACTTGAGATAGGGCGCCAAGACACGACCGACGTCGGCGGTCGTCGGAGTCACGTAAGGTGCCGTCGCCACCTGTCCAAAAGCGAAGATGACTTCAGAGACGAAAACTTCCGACAAGGCACCGCCAGCGAGTTCGTAGGCTGTTGCCATGGGCGGATGGGCATGGATTACGGCATGGACATCAGGACGCTCTGCGTAAGCAGCCAAATGGAGTGCCAACTCACTCGAAGGTTTCGCTCGGCTCAACACCTTCCCAGATAGGTCGGTCATGGCGAGTTGTTGTGGAGTCAAGCGTCCTTTGTGGCAGCCACTCGGCGTAGTGATGATACGATTGGAGCCCAGTCGAACAGAGAGATTGCCATCCGCAGCAGCCCCGAGTCCTCGCGACCAGATGACGCGAGCAGTCTCGCAAATCGCCTGGCGCAGCGCCCTCTCACTGGTCTGGTCTGCTCGCATGACCATAGATAACTCTCTCCATCCCTTGGAACACCCCGTCAAAAGACGAGTCTGACTGCCACCTTCTAGCGTACGCGATTTTCGACGCGTTTTTTGCCGGTAAAGGTCAAGGCGTCGATTCGCCAACCTTCATCGAGTTCGACCATCCTCAGACTGTAGGCCGTCCCAGTCGCTCGATCTCCCGCTCGTTTGAGCGTCAACCAGACTTCGGTTTGCCCATCTGCTCCGGACTGTGGCTCGCCGACTTCTTCAATCTGCTCTGTGACCAGATAGTAGTAGGGATGATTGAGATTGCTCCGCGGATCCTGTGAGCGGCTGATCTGCATCAAAGCCGCTAGGACGGGTCGAGACGCAGGCGTAAACCCCTGCACAAAGGTGTCCGTGTCACCAAGCATGGCAGCTGAAACCGTCGTCAGGTAGGCGTCTTGAGGCGACGCTCGATGAATGTAGTGAAAGTAGGCCCACGCCCCCCCGGCGATGAGGGCGCCCAAGAGCAATGTGACCAACAACTTCTTCATTATTCAATCGCCTCTACGTTTACCGAGGGGACACCAACTTCAGGAAGGAATTCATCTCTAGCAACGCAATCCGCCACTGACCACGGATCAAGCGCATCGGCACCCGCGTCTTCTTGCGACCTTTTCGCACCTCAACCAAACAGAGCTTTCCGCTGAGGACCACGCAATGGTCGCCATCTTCGGGATCCTCCGTGATGTCACCAGCAGGCAAGAGTTCTTTGGAAAAGCCTTTCGAGCCGAGGATCTCAAGGGTCCGGCTGGAGGCCTTCGTCACCTTCTGAGACTCCAATAAAAAGTCGCGCGAGGCGGGATCGAGCAAGGCCAAAAACCCATCTGTGTCACGACTGCTCAGCGCGTCTCGCGCTTGGTCCAGCACCTCAGCGGGGTCCGCTCGACAACCGCTCGACAGTACAATCGTCGCGGTCATCACCATAAACATGTGCAAGAAGCGCCGAGTCATACTCCACTGCCTGTCACGGCGAGCCACTGTCGTCAAGCGACCTTCAGCCTCGATCCTGATAACGCCGCTATCGACGCAAAGATTTGTCGGCTGCGATCGCTGTAAGTTGCGCGCAGACAATCGTCGAGATGCAATCATGTCATGCACTTGGTCGGACATCACTCACCGCACTTTACACTCAAATCTTTGTCGGACTTGCCACCGAAACATACCCGATGGTAGCCCGTTGAGCAGGGAAAGAACACGTCGTGTCTAGATTAGTCGGGAGAAAACCCTTGTCCGAACCTGGATCGCCTCGCAAATCACGCCAACGAGCCTCGGGCATACGCCCGAAGGCCCTGTCTTTGCAGGCTGACACTACCATCGGACACAATGCTCGCTTCGTAGCCATCGCGGGAAACATGGGCGCAGGCAAGTCGACGATGACCTCGTTTTTGGAGTCTCGTTTCGGAATCCGGCCCTTTTACGAGCCCAATGATGCGAACCCTTATCTGGCTGATTTCTACAAAGACATGAAGGCCTATGCATTTCATAGCCAAATGTATTTCTTGTCAGCCAAATTCCGAGCGCATCTAGAGCTTGCCCAGTTGCTAGACGACCACCCCGAGACGGTCTTTGTCCAAGATCGCACCATTTACGAGGACGCCGAGATTTTCGCGACCAATCTGCACCAGTCTAAACACCTCAATGATCGCGATTATGAGACCTACATGCGAATGTACGGCGCCATTCGCGACAGCCTGCCTCGTCCAGATTTGCTGATCTATCTACGCTGCTCGACCAAGACGATTCGCAAACGAATCGCCCAACGTGGACGGCGCGAGGAGCAAAAGATCGCCCCCGCCTACCTCAATCGTCTGCACCGCGCATACGAGGCATGGTTCGAGCGTTATGATCTCAGCCCGACGCTGGTGATCGAAAGTGAGCGCCTCGATTATTTGTCTCATATCGTCGATCGCCTCGACTTAACCGCTGCTCTCGAGCGCGTGCTGCACAATGGCGCACCCACGCGACAATGAAATTCGTCGCGAGCACGTAGCGAAAGACTCCTTGCCCGCATCAGACCCTTACCACTACATTACTCGCCGGCGGCCAACGCCAGACAACGCATCTCCCCCTGAGTCCCATCACAATGTCTTTTTCATTGCACGACCGTCACGACCTCATCGCGCGTCTCAAGCAAGAGACCTTCGACGTCTTGGTGGTGGGCGGTGGAGTCACTGGCGCTGGGATCGCTCGCGACGCGGCTTTGCGTGGACTGCGGGTGGCGCTCGTCGAAATGGACGACTTTTCGAGCGGTACCTCGTCAAGATCGTCGAAATTGATCCACGGTGGTCTTCGCTATTTAGAGCAAGGCGATGTGGGGCTGGTATTCGAGGCCGTTCGAGAGCGGCAACGACTGATGAAACTCGCGCCACATCTCGCCAAGGCGCAGTCCTTCATTGTGCCGGTGTTCAAAAAGAGTCGACATAGCGTTTTACTTCTGGACCTCGGACTCACGCTCTACGACATGCTCGCCGCTGGTGCGGGGGTGATTCGGCATCGAGCGATGCGAGCGAGTCGTCTGCTCGAGCACGAGCCCTTGCTGCGAGCCGAGACCCTCAAAGGGGGCGTGAGATATTACGACGCACAAACCGATGACGTGCGGCTCGTGATGGCCAACCTTCGGGACGCACATCGCTCTGGTGCGGTGTGTGTATCTCGTATGCGCTTTGATTCCCCCAGAATCGACAAGGGCAAGATCACTGCCGTAACCGTCACCGACATGACCACTGATGAGCAACTTGAGGTTCGCTGTCAGTCGGTGGTCTTGGCTGCCGGGCCCTTCGCCGATGACGCGATGCGAAGATTCCTCGGGCGTCAAGCACCTCGACCGATCATCAAACCTTCCAAAGGCGTCCATGTGGTGGTTGCACGCAATAGGCTGCCCTTGTCCGAAGCGATTTTAATGACGGCAGATGATGGACGCGTAGTGTTTGCCCTGCCGTGGCCGCATGCCAGCGTTATCGGCACAACCGACACCAATTACGAAGGGGACCTTACGAATCCGCGATGCTCCTTTGATGACGTCGACTATCTGTTGGCATGTGCCAACAGTCATTTAAAGGCGCGGGGAAAACCTCTAGAGCGAGCCGATGTGGTGTCGACTTGGAGCGGCATCCGCCCCCTCGCCATCGGCACGCGAGATGACGCCGACAAGACGTACAACACCTCCCGCGAACATGTGATTCATAAAGATCCCGCAGGTCTCGTCATGATCGCAGGCGGCAAACTCACCACCTATCGGGTCATGGCGGAGGAGGCGCTCGACGCTGCGGTGACCCTGCTGCCGGGCGTACGCCAAGACGGTTTGTCGCCTTGTTCAACTGGAGACCGACCTCTACCAGGCGCGGACAATCTGCCGAGAGGGTCTTCGCCCCTGGATCACTTCGCGAAAAGGCTGTCTGACTCGACCGAATGCAGTCTGTCTCTGGCCGAGCACTTGACGCAAACCTACGGAAGCGACGCTGCGACTGTATATGAGTATTGCCAAGCGCATCCGAAGGGCTCGCGTCAAGTCGTGTCCGGCTGTCCAATTCGTTGGGGAGAAGTCGATTGGGTCCTGAATCACGAGGCGCCTCTGACGCTGGTAGACCTCGCCGTTCGTCGGCTACCTCTGTATTACATTGTCGGCGACAAACTGCTGACCAAAGCCCCTGAAATCGCTGAACACATGACCGAATTCTTCGGACAAGGCGACGCTGCTGAACTGCAGGCCGAGCTCCGCCAATGGATCGACGATAACCGCCCTTACGACTCCCACGCTGAGTAACGTCTTCATACAGACCACCGACACGACGCCATCGATGGACAGCCTTCGCAACTGCGTTGGTGCAGCTTGCGATGTCGTGCGTACCATAGTGAGCGTGGTCACTGACTCGCCCCGCCCTCAGCCGGCCAATTCGAAGTCGCGGGTGGTCTCGCTTGGAAGATGGCCTTGGTAGCGACAGGAGAGCATCACGGTACGTGTCACTGCCTGGCCTCGCAGCGAGTGGGACGCAGCGGCAGGAGCCGTTGCTGGTACACGAAGCAGGCGGAAAATGCACCGACGGCCATCTGAACTCCCTGCGCTGGAATCAGCGCAAACCGACCTTCAAGGGAATCGTTTGCGCTGCCACTGAGGTCTGGCAAGAGGCGATCGAACGCAGTAGCTGGAGTGCAATGCAAGCGCTACACTCCGCTTGTTAGCCCTTTGCTCCGCTGGCGCTTTGTCCTCATTTGGTCCAACATCGAGGTCATGAAGTGGTTTCACGCACTCCTGTTATGCATAGCGGTGAGCTTATTCGCCTGCCAGAGCCCCTGCGAACGGCTCACAGATCGTATCTGTGCAAGGCGCGGGGTCGACAGCGACCAATGCATGAAGTGGGAACAGCGGGCCAAACATTCATCGGACGAGACTTGTTCGCACGCACTGAAAATGCTCGACCGAGAGAAAATCCGCTGACGAAGACGACGCCCCTGGCGTGTCTCTTTGCGCCATCGAGCGTAGGGTACTGAAGTCACATGCTCCCTCTCCCCGGACCTCGTAAGCTTTGGTGGTTACTCAGTGCCCTCGGCATTTGTTTGCCGCTTACTCTGATATGGGGCGGCAAAACAACTTCTGAGAAGAGCCGCACCGAAGCGCTGCAGTTGAGCCTGAGAACCCGCAACGCAATCTGGCGAATGACCGACCTCGTTGCGGGAGACTTCGCGCAGTTGCCAAGCAAGTCCACCGCTACCGAAAAATTGGTCGCAGAGCGCAAAGCAGTGGCACTGC
>PBTG01000011.1 GCA_002726535.1 Myxococcales bacterium
CGGAACCAAAAGTTCTCATAAAATACGCGGACCATCGGTGGCTTGCAGGAAAAGGGATAGTTGCCGGCTTTGTCGGTATGCACTGGATTTTTCGACGAGCCGATCACCAGACCAAAGTTCAAAATAAATTCGACTTGGCTCTCGATGCCCTCGACGTCCACCTGCAATGTATCTGTCATTGCAAAGCCCACCTCGCCCTGAGTGTAGTGGGTCGAACCAAAAGAAAACACGGTTTGGATACCGTAGAGGTCGCGTTGCAGTCGGATCTTACGTCCGTCGGCGGGACCGCCGTGAAATTCGAGATCGACCGTATAGCCCTGAGCCCAGTTGTTGGTCAGACCGGCGTCTTTGGAGCCTGCATCTACCGATTGGGTCGTTGCCGTGTCCGGTGCGCTTGGAGCTGGATCTTCGCTGCACCCCATTGAAGTGATACAGATCACTGCGATCAGCTTGATCCATCGTCTCATGGCCGCCTCCATAGGTCGTAGATGTCGTATGGTGACAGAATTATCGAGTTAGGGGCAATGTTGCACTTGCGCTCAGGGTGTGTTTGACCTTGCATGGGATTGCGTCGATCACGATTATCGTGTGGATCCGGCGTGCCGGCTTTAGACAAGCGCCATCAGGCGCGGAGGAAAAACAATGGCGTGGAATCCATACGACGGCAAAAAAGAGCCCTCTGGGCAGCCGGAGATACCAGAGATCCAACTGCCACCGAATTTGATTGGCTGGATCGCACTAGGAGTCCTCGCTGTCGGCGTACTTCTCGGTGCGCGGACAGCCTTTTATACGGTTGGGACTGATCAACAGGGCGTGGTGTTGAGATTGGGGAAATTCTCTCAGGTCGCTGAGCCAGGCTTTCACTTACGCCTTCCCTTTGGGATCGACCGGGTTCAGGTCTTCGCGACTACCCGCGTGCTCAAGGAAGAGTTTGGCTTTCGGACTCTCAGAGCGGGCACTCGGACCCAGTACAGTAAACAACGCTTTGCTGAAGAGTCGTTGATGCTGACCGGAGATCTCAACATCGCTGATGTGGGTTGGATTGTGCAGTACCGCGTACGAGACCCGCGCCAAGTGTGGTTCAATCTCGCCGAGCCTGAACAAACCGTGCGAGACGTCGCTGAGAGCGTCGTTCGCCAAGTCGTTGGCAATCGGACCGTTGATCATGTTCTCACAACGGGACGTAGTCGAATCGAGGCTGAGGCGATGCGACAAATGCAGACCGTCCTCGACAGCTACAAATCTGGTCTTCGAGTCGTCGCTCTTCAACTGCAAAATGTGACGCCACCAAAACCGGTTCAAGCCAGCTTCAATGACGTTAACCGTGCTGAACAAGACCGAGAAAAAATGGAAAACGACGCCTTGGCCAAGCTCAATCGAGAGATTCCCAATGCTCGTGGTGAAGCCAAAAGAGCCATCGATAGAGCCCTCGGCTACAAGGCCGATCGAATCAACCGCTCCAAAGGTGAGGTCGCTCGCTTCAATGGGTTGCTCCGAGAATATCGAAAAGCCCCAGAGGTGACCCGCCAACGTATCTATCTGGAGACGCTCGGACGAGTTTTGCCTCACACCAACAACCTCACAGTGCTCGACGGCCAAGCCAAGGGCGTCTTGCCATTACTACCCCTTGGAGGGGCTTCTATTGGAGGTGTGAAATGAAGACCTTTAGCAATCGTGCAGGTGTCGTTGTTTTACTTCTCTTCGGCTTCATCGTGCTGCTTTGGAACAACTGTGTCTTGATTGTTCATGAGTACGAACAGGTGGTCGTGACTGAGTTTGGAGATCCCATCGGGGATGCCCGGACTGACCCAGGACTCTATTTTATTATGCCTTGGTACGACACACACGTGTTCCCCAAGAGACTGCTACGTTGGGACGGTGAACGGGCCCAAATTCCGACTCGAGACAAGCGCTTCATTTGGGTGGACTCCACCGCACGGTGGCAGATTGATAAGCCACTAAAGTTTTTGCAGGCGGTACGTGACACACGCGGCGCTCAGACGCGTATTGACGATATCATCGACTCCAAAGTCAGAGAGGTGATCTCCAAGCATGACCTCATAGAGGTGGTTCGCAGCTCGCGACAGCTTGTGGGGTTACCGGCCGGAGTCTCAGGGACCAATTCCCTCAAGATCGGCAAAGGACGAGGCATGCTACAGCAGGAGATCGTCGAAAACGCTAGTCTCAAGGTGGCTGAGTACGGCATTCGTTTGGTTGACGTGCGTATCAAGCGGATCAACTACATCGAAGAGGTTCAGCGCAATATCTACAACCGCATGGTCGCCGAGCGAAAAAAGGTCGCAGAGCAGTATCGATCCGAGGGCAAGGGCCGAGCCGCCGAGATCCTCGGCCGAATGGAAAAAGAGCTCAAAGTGATCCGCTCGACAGCCTTCCGAAAAGCACGAGAAATTGAAGGAGCAGCTGACTCGGAAGCTGCCAGAATTTATGCGGAGTCTTACTCTCAAGACGCAGAGTTTTACGCCTTCTTGGAGACGCTTGCGACTTACGATAAAGCACTGGGTTCGAAACGTTCCTCGGGTACGCGCGCCTCACTGGTGCTGGATACAGATGCGGATTTTTTCCGCTATCTCAAACACGCTGGTCGGAAAGTAGGCTCGAAGCGAAAGAGCTCGAGATGAGTTGAATTTGATCGCGATGTCCATGGGCATATTTACACATTTATGGCGTTATAAATGTAGTTAATACTGCATTTTGGGCATATTTGTTCAGCGATCCGTTGACAACTGGCTCGGCTTTGCTCAGCTTCCGCTCACTACGTTTTGTTGAGGCCGTCGGGACGCACAGACCCCTGAGCGTTGAGCAAAGCGTCACAAAGGAGCTGAGTGGATGCTATTTGAACATGTGCGCATCGTAGGTTTGGCTCATGTGGACGCGCCCGAGCGGGTCACGTCGGCGGAGCTTGATGAGCAGTTGGCTCCGGCGCTGGAGCGCTTCGGGGTGCGACCTGGGCTTCTCGAGGGACTCAGCGGGATCGTCGCGCGACGTTATTGGCCCATGGGTACGATGCCTTCGGACGCTGCGACCTTGGCTGCAGAGAAACTCTTCGCCGAGATCGACGTCGATCGCGCTGAGGTCGGAGTCTGCGTAAACACGTCGGTCTGCCGTGATTATCTAGAGCCCTCGACGGCGTGTTTGGTCCACAGCAAGTTGGGCCTATCGAGTGACTGTTTGAACTATGACCTGGGGAACGCTTGTTTGGCTTTCCTCAACGCCATGGATTTGGTTTCGAACCTCATCGAGCGTGGCGTGATTCGTTACGGTCTGATCGTCGATGGTGAAAACAGTCGTCACGTCACGCAATCCACCATCGAGCGAATACTCCGAGGTGACAGTACCGCGGACCAATATCGCAATCAGTTCGCTTCGCTGACCTTGGGGTCTGGCGGCGCCGCTATGCTCTTGGCTCACGCCGACACAACGGACTCCCAGCATCGGTATCTAGGTTGTACAAACCAGGCCGCTACCGAGTGGTCGCATCTGTGCCGTGGCCAGGCTGACTTCATGGAGACCGACACGCGAACTCTGTTAGAGCAAGGCCTCGCCTTGGCACATCGCACCCTGAAGGTCGCTGAACAAGAGCGAGGCTGGGTGGTCGATGAACTCGATGAGTTTGTTTTGCACCAAGTCAGCCGCGTGCACACCGAGCAGTTGACCTCTTTACTGAACGTTCCTCAAGGGCGCTATCTCACGATTTTTGAAGAGTTTGGTAACATCGGCCCGGCCGCGGTGCCCATCGCGCTGAGCAAATCTGTTCAAGCGGGCCGAATTGAGCCTGGGATGCGTGTGGCGCTGATGGGCATTGGCTCGGGGCTGAACTGTTCCATGGGAGAGATTGTCTGGTGAGCATTTCTCGACCAGGTCTAAGCGCTCATCAACTGGGCATTGACGCCTCCCTTTATCCCTTCGACGGCGCCAGTGTAGATGTCCAGGGGCATCGACTTCATTATCTCGATGAGGGCCCTCGCGATGGGCCGGTGTTGTTGATGCTCCACGGAAATCCTACGTGGTCTTTTTATTATCGAGATCTGGTGTTGGCGCTGCGCTCGCAATATCGCTGCATCGTACCTGATCACATCGGCTGCGGTTTGAGTGATAAGCCCTCCAGTGCTGACTATCCCTACACTCTCTCGCGTCGGGCAGACGACCTTCAGGAGCTCATCGAGCACCTCGGCATCGAAGGACCGTTGACCTTGGTGGTTCATGATTGGGGAGGCGGCATCGGTTTTACCTGGGCTTGTCGCCGACCCGAGATGGTCGAGCGCTTTGTGATCTTCAACACAGCTGCATTTCATCTGCCGAAGTCCAAGCGGTTTCCTTGGCCGTTGGCCTTGACGCGAACGCGATTGGGAGCTGCCTTGGTACGTCGTTTCAACGCTTTTTCGGCGGTCGCTGCGCGCGTCGCCTTTAAAAAGCCTGTGTCAGCGGACGTCCGGCATGGATATATGGCGCCTTACGACAGCCCAGCGAATCGCATCGCGACGCTTCGCTTTGTCCAGGACATTCCGCTCAGTCCACGAGACTCAGGGTATGAGTTGATTGGTCAGGCCGCGGAGAGCCTCTCAGCTCATCGAGGCAAGCCTGCATTGATCTGTTGGGGGCTCTTGGATTTCGTGTTTGATCGACATTTTTTGGCCGAGTGGTGCCAACATTGGCCGGACGCCGAGGTGCATCGTTTTGACGATTGTGGTCATTACATTGTCGAAGATGCCCGCGAGACGATTGGACCTCTAGTGGTCGATTTCTTGGCTCGTACTTCGGCGGAGGCGCCGTGAAAGCGGGAGCTTCTGTACAGACTGTCAATATCGCAGACGCGCTTAGTCAGCGCGCCAAAGAGCAACCGTACACCCCAGCGATCTTTTCACCGAGCGGTTTTGATGGCCAAGCTCGTCGTCGCTATGTCCATTGGACCTACAGCGAACTAGACGGCAAAAGTGATGCCATCGCCGCAGGGCTGTCGCATTATGGGCTTCATCGCGGTGCTAGAGTTGCGCTGATGGTGCCTCCGAGCCTCGACTTTTTTGCATTGGTTTTTGGGCTCTTCAAAGCGGGTGTCGCTCCTGTTTTGATCGACCCAGGTATTGGCACCAAGCCACTGAAGATCTGCCTCGCCGAGTCTGAGCCTGAGGGGTTCATCGGTATCGCCGCCGCTCAGGCTGCACGAACTGTGTTGGGCTGGGCGCGTGGCCATAGCAAAGTCAACATTACCGTCGGAGGTGGTTGGTTTGGGCCCAAACTGGCGGATCTCATCGAGCTTGGTCAGCGACGATTAGATCGTGGTGACTGGAAGGTTGAGCCGACGAGCCCTGCAGAGTTGGCGGCGATCTTGTTCACCTCTGGAAGTACAGGGATCCCAAAGGGCGCGATGTATAGCCACGGAAATTTTGCAGCGCAGGTTCAGATGATTGGCCGCGCTTACGATATTGAGGCCGGCGAGGTTGATCTGCCTACCTTTCCGCCTTTCGCGCTTTTTGACCCAGCCTTGGGGATGACTACCGTGCTACCTGAGATGGATTTCCGTCGCCCAGCATCTGTGGACCCGGAGCGAATTCGCGAAGCCATCGAGGGGTTCGGAGTGACCAACATGTTCGGCTCGCCGGCGCTTCTCAACACGGTGAGTCGTTGGGCTGTCGATGAGGGCGTTAGGTTTTCAACGCTACGCCGAGTTATTTCTGCCGGTGCGCCGGTGCCGACCGAGGTGCTGGCTCGAACTCGGCAGATGATGGCCCCTGAGGGCAAGATTCATACGCCCTATGGAGCAACGGAGTCATTGCCAGTCGCGAGTATCGAGTCTCGTGAGGTGCTCGAGGACACTGGCGCCCAGACTCTCGTAGGTGGCGGCGTATGCGTTGGATTGCCCGTGGCGCCCGCGCAGGTTCGAATCATCGAGATTTGCGATGAGCCCATCGCCTCATGGAGCGACGCGTCTGAACTAGCCCAGGGCGAGATCGGCGAAATCACCGTCGCGAGTCCGACCGTGACGTCAGGTTACTGGGGGCGACCGCATCAGAGCGAGTTGGCGAAGATCACTGAATTGATCGACGGACAAGCGTGTTTAGTCCATCGAATGGGTGATGTCGGTTATCGCGACGCACAGGGGCGCGTGTGGTTCTGTGGACGAAAATCGCAGCGAGTTCAAACGAGCGATGGGCCCTTGTACACCTCACAAATTGAGGCGGTATTCAATCGTCACCCCGACGTCTATCGAACGGCTTTGGTTGGCATTGGAGCCGTCGGTCATCAACACCCAGTGCTCTGTGTTGAGCTCGCGCCGGGAACAAGTCCCAATCAACGACAACTCTTTGGACAGTTGGCCGACATCGCCAAATCAACTCCTCTCACCGCTGCGATTGAGACCTTCATCATCCACCCAGGTTTTCCCGTCGACATTCGCCACAACGCGAAGATCGGTCGAGAGGCGCTCGGGAAATGGGCAGCCAAACAGGTGTCGCGGTGAGCAATTCGACTCCAGTCGTCCTGGTCACTGGCGGAGGTGGATTTCTTGGAGGCGCAATCGTCGATTTGCTGCTTCAGCGAGGATGTGAGGTTCGTTCTTTGTCGCGACGCCACTATCCTGAGCTCGAAGCGAAAGGCGTGCAGTGTTTTCAGGCGGACATCACAGACATTGATGCCCTTCGCGCGGCGGCAACAGATTGTGATGCGGTCATGCACGTGGCCGCACAAGCCGGTATCTGGGGACCTCGGCAAGGGTATGATTCGGTCAACTATCGGGGTACGCAGGCAGTGATTGAAGCGTGTCGTTTGGCCGAGGTCCAGCATCTCATCTACACCTCTTCACCGAGCGTGATTCAGACCGATGGTGATTGTGAGGGAGCCGATGAATCTCTCGGTTATCCGCGCCGCTATCGAACCGCTTATCAAGCCAGTAAAGCAGCCGCTGAGCGTGCCGTTGTCGCTGCAAACACCGCCGCGCTATCGACCGTTTCGCTGCGACCTCGCCTGATTTGGGGGCCAGGAGATCCACATTTGGTACCTCGTCTTGTAGAACGCTGCCGTGCCGGTCGACTACGTCTTGTAGGTAGCGGCGACAAGCTGGTCGACATGACCTATATCACCGACGCCGCACAGGCTCATTTGGACGCTATGGATCGTCTCTTGGAGGCCAAAGAGATCGATTGCCAGGCCGCTTGTGCAGGGCGTGCCTACTTCATCAGTAGCGGCGAACCCAAACCCTTTCGCCTCGCAGTCAATGATTTGATGAAGGCTTGCCGCGCCCCTTTGGTAACGCGATCCGTACCCGCTTGGCTGGCGTTTTCGATTGGCGCTCTGTGTGAACTGATTTGGACCCTCTTTGCACTCGGGTCTGAGCCACCAATGACTCGATTTCTAGCCCGTCAGCTGAGCACCGCTAATTGGTATGACATCAGTGCCGCTCGAGCCGATCTCGGCTACGAACCAGCCGTAGATTGGCGAAGTGGGCTCGCAGAGCTCAAGGCGCATTGGACGACAGACGTTTGACCGCGAGTTCAGTGGGCGTAGATCCCTAGATAGTCGCGACTGAAGGTCATCGGCTGTTTGAGAAAATCCTCTGGGCTATCGAGTCGCAGAGCATGTCTCAATACATCATCGACGTGCTCAACAAACACCAACTCGATGTCCTTTCTGACCTCATCGGGGATATCGTCAACGTGTCGCTGGTTGTCTTGAGGGACGATCACGGTCCTGATGCCCGCTCGATGTGCTGCGATTACCTTTTGCTTTAATCCACCGATTGCGAGCACACGTCCCCTCAGGGTCACCTCGCCAGTCATGGCGACGTCTGCTCGGACGGCAAAGCGAGTCAACGCGCTAACCAGACCTGTGCAGATCGCGATCCCAGCGCTCGGTCCGTCTTTGGGCACAGCCCCCTCTGGGAAGTGAACGTGAACATCGACTTGCTCGTAGAATGTGCGATCCAGATCGAGCGCTGCAGCTCGAGCGCGTACATAGCTCATGGCCGCTTGCACAGACTCCTGCATCACATCGCCAAGCTTACCGGTGAAGGTCAACTTGCCTTTGCCTGGCAGTGCAGCCACTTCCACATGGAGCAGGTCGCCCCCGACCGCAGTGACCGCCAGACCGTTGACGATGCCGACGCGGTCTTCCTGCTCACTGGGTTTGTCCGTGAAGCGCTCCACGCCTAGCAGCTTTTTGGCGCGCTTGGCATCGATTTTGATCCGCTTGCGTTTGCGTTTGGTCGACAGGATCTCGCGGGCTGTTTTGCGACAAATCGCGCCGATTTGGCGTTCTAAAGAGCGCACGCCCGCTTCGCGAGTGTAGCTACGGATCAAGGTCGTCAACGCTTCCTCGGTCAGGGTCATCTTCAGGTCGGCTAAGCCGTTGTCACGAAGTTGCCTGGGAACCAAGTATTGTTGCGCAATTTGCAGCTTATCGAGTTCTGTGTAGCCATCGAGCTCAATGATTTCGAGTCGATCTTTGAGCGGGATCGGGATCGCTTGCAGAAAGTTCGCGGTCGCCAAAAATAGGACCTTGCTCAAGTCATAGTCCAGATCGATGTAATGGTCGACGAAGGCTTCGTTTTGCTCGGGGTCTAAGACCTCAAGCAGCGCTGAACTGGGATCGCCACGAAAGTCCATGCTCATTTTGTCGATCTCATCGAGCAAGATGACAGGATTCGAGGTTCCAGACTTTTTCAGTGCGTGGATGATCTTTCCTGGCAATGCCCCCACATAGGTGCGTCTGTGACCGCGGATCTCCGCTTCGTCGCGGACGCCGCCCAGGCTGATGCGCACAAACTTACGCCCCGTACTGTGAGCGACGCTCTTGGCTAAAGAGGTTTTGCCGACACCTGGTGGCCCCACCAAACACATGATGGGACCTTTGCCTTGCCCTTTGGTCAGACGCTGCACGGCAAGGTATTCGAGAATCCGCTCTTTGGCTTTTTCGAGTCCGTAGTGCTCGTCATCGAGGATTTTTTGCGCTGCTTTGATGTCCAGCTTGTCTTCGGAAAACTCTCCCCAAGGCAGGCTCAACACCCAGTCGATGTAGGTTCGCACCACCCCGGCCTCGGCCGACATCGGATTCATCATCTTGAGCTTGCGAAACTCTCTTTCAAGTCGCTCTTTGGCCTCTTGAGGTAGACTCTTGGTCTCGATCGCGCGCGCCAGTTCGGCCATCTCGTTTTTAAACTCGTCGACGTCTTCGCCTTGAGCGTTGGTTGTCACCGTCTCGGCGGTCACTTCTGAACGACGTCTGCCTGTACCTCGAATACGCTGTTCAACTTGAGCGACCTCCAATTCTGCCTCGATCAATTCAACCAAGCGGATCAGGCGTGGCAGCAGCTCGACCTTGGCCAAAATCTGTTGCCTTTCACCAACTTTCAAGCCGATGTTGGCCGCGACCATATCGCAAAACTGACTCGGGTCTTCGATGCTGAGCAGATGCGCGATTTTCTGAACTGGAATTCGTCTGCTCATCTCCGCGAATTGCTCAAATGCCTGTCGGACACGCTTGACCAGTGCGGCGAGTTCTGCCTCCAAGCTCTCGTCGGTGCTGGGTTGTAACTCGATGACGTTGGCGACCAAGTGGTCATCGCCTTCATCGAGGCTTTGCAATTGAACTCGGCAGATCCCCTCTACGGTGACTTTGACGGACTCGTCTGGCATCTGGGCGATTCTGTCGACTCGAGCCAAGCAGCCCACATCGTAGAGATCAGCGACGCCGGGCTCATTCTCTCTCGCGTTGATCTGAGCCAGTAAAATGACCTGGCCGTCATGATCTCGCCGAGCTGTTTGCAGCGCCGCTGTGGATCTCGGTCGTCCAACAAATAGGGGTGCCACCATTCCGGGGAAAAACACCATCCCTCTGAGGGGGATGACAGGTAGAGTGCGTGTGGTACTCATGAAGCTCCTCAATAGCGGGCCTCAATAGAGAAGCACGATTCCTCGGAAGTGCAAAGACCTCGACAGCAAATCTCACTTGCGTGTCGGCACAAGGGCTCGAAACATATCAAAGAATTTACGATGCTATGGTTGTCGGTTCGCTCAGTGCGATGGCCGACGTGACAAGCTTTAGCCGGCGTCTGCGACCGTTGTGTAGGCGACCAACGGATACGCACCCTTGGTGATGGTGTCTTCGTTGATCAAGACTTCGGCAACGTTGTCAGTCCCTGGCAAATCATACATCACCTCCAGCATGGATTGCTCCATGATGGAGCGTAGTCCACGAGCGCCTGTCTTGAGTTCGATGGCTTTCTTAGCCGCGGCTTGAAGCGCCTCTGGTGTGAAGGTCAACTTCAGACCGTCGAGTTCAAAGAGCCGCCCATACTGCTTGGTCAGCGAGTTTTTCGGTTCCACAAGGATAGAGACGAGGGCCTCTTCGTCCAGGGACTCCAGAGTCGCTACCACGGGCAATCGGCCGATAAACTCCGGAATCAGGCCGAACTTCAACAGATCTTCCGGGGCGAGCTCTGTGAGCAGAGCGCTGATATCGTCCGTTGTCTCGGCAGTACTCGCCTTTCCAAATCCGATCGATTTGTTGCCGACGCGGCGCTCGATGATTTTGTCCAATCCGGAAAAGGCGCCACCACAGATAAACAAGATGTTGGTCGTGTCGACCTGGATAAACTCTTGCTGCGGGTGCTTGCGTCCGCCCTTCGGCGGGACATTGGCCACAGTGCCCTCAAGGAGCTTCAACAGGGCTTGTTGGACCCCTTCACCGGAGACATCACGTGTGATGGAGGGGTTCTCGGATTTGCGCGTAATTTTGTCGACTTCGTCGATGTACACGATACCGCGAATCGCTGCGTCCACGTCGTGGTCGGCGGACTCGAGCAATCGGACGATGATGTTTTCGACGTCCTCACCGACGTAGCCGGCTTCTGTGAGGGTCGTGGCGTCGACGATGGTGAAAGGCACCTTCAGTACCCGAGCCATGGTCTGCGCTAACAGGGTTTTGCCAGAACCTGTGGGTCCAACGAGCAGCACGTTGCTTTTTTGCAACTCCACATCAGCTCGTTTTGAGCCGCGGTAGCCGATCCTTTTGTAATGGTTGTACACCGCGACTGAGAGCACCTTTTTGGCGTGGTCTTGGCCGATGACATAGTCATCCAGGATGGCACGCAACTCTTTGGGCTTGGGAATGGCCTGGAGCTCCGGCGTCGACTCTTCTCTGCCTACTTCTTCCGCAATGATGTCATTGCACAGCGAGATGCATTCATCACAGATGTACACCGAGGGTCCTGCAATGAGCTTAGTGACCTCTTTTTGGGTCTTGCCGCAGAACGAACAGCTTAGGTTGGTGTTGTCTCGACGCCGATCACTCATCTTGTTGTCTTCACTCCAGCCACGTTTGTTTGAGCTACATATCTTCCGGCTTTCGCCGACTCATCTATCCTATGGATGCACTTACCCTCAGGTCAAAACGCCATGAGTGCTATTTTTCTTCCCCGTCGCGTCTGACGACCTCATCGATTAGGCCATATGCTTGCGCTTCATCAGCGCTCAAGTAGTAGTCGCGATCGGTGTCGACCTTGACTTGGTCGAGGGTCTTTCCGGTGTGTTTGGCCAAGATCTCGTTGAGCAAACCCTTGATGTAAAGCATCTCTCTGGCCTGAATATCGATGTCCGATGCCTGCCCAGAGAATCCCCCCAAGGGTTGATGGAGCATGGCTCTGGCGTGAGGCAACATGAATCGACGTCCGTTGGCACCTGCGGTCAGTAGCAACGCGCCCATGGATGCTGCTTGGCCAATGCAGATCGTTGAAACGGGCGCCCTGATGTATTGCATGGTGTCGTAGATCGCCAGGCCAGCTGTCACGGATCCACCGGGGCTGTTGATGTACAGCGAGATTTCTTTTTTCGGATCCTCGCTTTCGAGCACCAGCAATTGGGCGATAATGGAGTTGGCCAGGGCGTCGGTCACTTCTGAACCCAAAAAAATGATGCGGTCGCGTAGAAGTCGGGAATAGATTCCCCATTCGCGTTCGCCTCGCGGGGTGGTCTCGATGACTGTTGGCAGCACCCAGGACATGGTCGGCTCCTCAGTTGTCGGCGCTCGCGTCAGCCGGGCTGTGCTCCGCGCCAGAAAATTCAAGCTGTCTGAACTTGCCGCTCGACGCAAGGATCGTCGACTTACTCTTCGTTTTCAGCGCTCTTTTCGGCGTCTTGCTCCGAAGAACTCTCGGTCTGATCCGTGTCGGACTCGGCGTCCGCTTTGGTCTCGGCCTCAGCTTCCTCGGCCTCAGCCTCAGGTTGCGGGTCCGGATCGCGCAGGTGCAACACTGGGCCGTCTTTGACGGTGCTGCCCTGTAAAATAAGGTCGAAGATGCGCTCCTCAACCAGTTGAGCCTTGAGGTTTTCACGGCCTGAATCGGTCGCGAAGGTCTCTCGTACGCGGTCTTCCATGTCGGCCATTTCTTCGACGAGGCTCTCGATCTTCGCATCGATGTCGGCGTCACTGACCTCGATCTCGTGGAGTTCCGTCAAGCGGCGCACTGCCAGAGCTTGCTGTACACCCTTGGCAGCCTCTGGGCGGATGCTGTCTCGCAACTCCTCGAGGTAGCGAGAAAGGCCCGGATTATCGCTGAGGTTCATCCCACCAAACATCTGGCCGATTCGGCCGTCGATTTCTTGATTGACCAAGGCTTGCGGAGCAGCGATCTCATGGTTGTCTAGGATGCCCTTGAGTACGGCTTGCTGACGGATCGCGCGATTGCGTCGGTTTGCTCGGACGTTGCACTCGCGCTCGGCGTCTTGCCGGAGCTCAGCGAGGTCTTTGAGTTCAAGCTGCTGAGCGAGGGCGTCGTCGAGTTCGGGCACCATTCGGCGCTGAATGCCGAGGATTTCTCCTCGGATTAAGGCTGGGCCCCCCGCGAGTTCACTGCCCTCATCCTCAGGCAGTTCAACTTGACCCTCGAGGATGTCGCCGATCTTGCGGCCGTCGACCAGATCGGACAGCCATGGCGTCGCGCTTCCCACGGGGATCCGGCGCTCTTGCCAATCCGGCTCCTCAGCGGGCTCTTGGACCATGGCTCTCAGAGCATATTTGACGCGAACGATGTCGTCTTTGATGGCGCTTTCGTCCACATCAACTACTTTAGCGGCGCGCTGTCGACGAGCCTCAAGTTCTGCGTCGATATCCTCGTCATCAACTTCGACTCGATGAATCTCGTAGGTCGCGCCCATGTAGCCATCGAGCTCAATATCCGGCAGTACATCGCAGGAAAAACTCACCGCCAACTCCGTGTTGTCACGGACTTCGCCGACTTCGTCGAGTTCCGGACGACCCAAAGGCTCGAGTCCGGCTTGATCTAACGCTTGTGGGATCACTTTCGTCAGCAAGCGTTCGAGCACCTGCTCGCGAATCGCCGCGCCATAGCGCCGCTCCAACAACTTTTTGGGCGCTTTACCGGGTCGAAATCCGGGAATCCGTACGCGGCCTCCAATGCGCTTGATCACAGTCGACCAGGTTCGCGACACCTGGTCTGCAGGGATCTGAAGCTTGACTTGACGTCGCGCTGGATTCACCGATTCGACTTGGACCTGCATCTTTGAACTCCTCAACCCCACGACGTATGTGGGTGATTGAATTTCGCCTGTGCTGTTCGGTGCGAGAGGGGGGACTTGAACCCCCACACCCATAAGGCGCCAGAACCTAAATCTGGTGCGTCTACCAATTCCGCCACTCTCGCTTGCGCGACCGATGAACGGTCGCATTGATTTGGCCCGGTGAGCTCGTCCTAAACCACCCCAAAGTAGATATAACAAGACCCCCGCCGCGAAACGACGGGGGTCCCGTAGACTTCACCGTGGTGACTCCCGAAGGACTCGAACCTTCAACCTGCGGATTAAGAGTCCGATGCTCTACCAATTGAGCTAGGGAGCCGTGAAGCAGCTTGTCGAAGACCCTCGGCGACGCCGGGAAACGTCGAAGTCAGGCAGTCGAAAGGACCGTACTTACGTGACACATGCCGCGTGGCGACATGTGTCACGTAAGACAGATGTGGGGTGGGTGACGGGGCTTGAACCCGCGACGTCAGGCACCACAAGCCTGCGCTCTACCAACTGAGCTACACCCACCGACGATGGCTCAAAGCCTGTGTCCGCTTGGGCATCACGACCAGCGCGCAGCCGGCGTGAGGGATGCGGAGTGTATGGACCCGGTTTCCCTTGTCAAGCCCTCAGATGCTTCGGCGTGTACGTCCATCTGCACTGCCTTGGCATGGTCGGCAGATCGCCGCTCAGGGTCTTCAATGAAGCGCCGAAGCTCAGTGAGTAGATGACGCGACCCTAGAAAAAAAATATCATCAGATGGGAATAGCTGGTGAGGCTGGCGCGTTATGACAGGGATGGATGGTAAATCTTGCCACCGAACCTGTAACTTCGGGGACACATGTTTTCAAAACTTACCGGCAGCGGATCGTCACGAGCCAAGCGGGCGAGTTTCAATCAGGAGGCCATGCCGCACATGGACGCCCTGTATGGCTATGCGTTGCACCTGATCCGATCGAAGCCTGACGCCGAAGACCTGGTCCAAGAGACCTTTACCAAGGCTTTTAAGAGCTGGCATCGCTACCAGACTGGGACCAACTGTCGTGCTTGGCTTTTTCGGATCATGACCAACACTTTTTACAACATCCAACGAGCGAAAAAACGACGACCTCAGGTCGAGGCTGATGCGTTGCCTGAGATTGAGTTGCAGGTGGCGGAGTATGCGCAAGGGCGAGGCATCTACCGACCTCTAGAAGAGCAGGTCTTGGACGGGCTCATCAGCGATCACTTGCAGTCGGCTCTGGACTCTCTCGGCGACGACTTTCGCACTGTGCTGCTCCTCGCCGACCTACAAGACTTTTCGTACAAGGAGATCGCCGAGGTGATGGATTGTCCGGTGGGTACGGTCATGAGCCGACTGTATCGGGCTCGACGTCAGATGCAGCGCAAACTTCTTGGCCATGCCATGGAGCAAGGTATCGTTCCGCGCGCTGACCGCGGGACCGATGTCATCTCCTTGGACGCGGCACGTGAACAAAATCGTCGACGCCAGGCGTCAAAGTAACCAATTGGTTCAGGAGGGCATTGGCGTGAATTGTGATGACGTCCGCGCGAGTGTGGATATTTATCTAGACGGCGAACTCGCTGGTTCAGATGCGATCGCGTTGGAGACTCATCTCAATTCTTGCGCGTCTTGCAAGCAAATGATTGGGGTAACCAATCAATTGCGACGAGGGATTCGAAAGGCTCTGAGACAGGTGCAGACACCGGTAGGGCTCGCAGAGCGTGTGGGCATGTCTCTCGATGAAGAGCAGCCATCTGTGTGGCGACATGCATCATGGGCCTTGCCAACAGCCTTGGCTGCAGGATTGGGCGCGCTGGCTCTGTTACCGAGTTTTACGCCGGCCCCAGCCAAGCGCGCGACGATCGTGGCAACTCCGACAAAAAAGTCTCTCCAACCACGCAGGGTCGTCGTCAAGCGACACCCTCAAGGCAGGACGCGTTCGACAGTGAGCGAGCGCGCGGCTTCGAAGGGCCCGCTACGGATGGTGGCGAATCTCAATCGGGCAGAGGTGATCGGCGGTGGGGTCGGAGACGACTTTCTGGCAGATGACCGCGGAGTTCGCGCGATCCGCACGACTGAAAACTTGCGCGCGCTGGTCTCGAGTCATCAGCTTGCGCTGCCTCCTGAGGTAGCTGGTGGCGCTTCGAAGGTTCGCGCGTGGCTGCAGAGGCACGCTCCGCAGCATAGTCGACTGCCGATCGCTGAGGGGGCAGGAGTGACTCTCATCGGCGCGCGTCTGGGCCACGTTGGGCCGCATCGTGTGGTGTCGTTTCGTTATCGCGCCTTTGACAGGCCTGTGACCGTCGTACGCTACCTGACGAAACGCTCCGAAGCGCGCAATAAGGTGGCTGTTGCCCATGGTGCTGTACGGGATTATCTGGCTGGCTACAGCATCGTGCATGCGGCTCGACAAGGAGACGTTTTGAGCATCATCGGTGAGCTCGATCACCGAGCATTGACTGCACTGATCGAGCCTCCCTCATTTCTGTGATTGAGGATCCTGTTGATGGGGGCTCTCTCGCTGGTTGAGTTCGGTCATCAGCGTACGTAAATACGGGATCGCGACCACCAATCGCACCAAAATGAATCCAAAGATCAAGACCGTTGACCACGCATCAATTACTGGAGTGGGATCACGGCCGTCGCTGACGAAAGGCGCGTACAGGGTTCGCATCAGTAGCTGGGTCGTGCCGATCCCTGAGATCGACAGAGGTACGACTCCAACGACCGTCAAAACGGGCACGATCACCAACATCGGCCCCAAGGCTGGGGTCATTCCGAAGCAGAGCATCATCGCGTAGTTTGCGGCAACGTAGAGCATCACGAAGGACGCTCGCATGGCTACACCGACACCCATGTCTAAGGGATTCATTGCCGCGAGAGGGCGGATTAATGACCAGGCTCGCAGCCTGTCCAAGGGGCCCCATTTCAACGGAGATTGGATGACAAGTAAAATGCCGACTCCGAGTGTAAATACGATCGTAACGAGCCCAATGAGTCGGTCGACCAAACCAGGCAAAACCCCGAGCACTTCTGGCGCCACCTGTAGCCCGGTGGTCACCAACAGCGCGAGCGCCAAAAGATCAATATAGCTCAGGACCGACAAGGCGGCAGTTGCCTCAATAAAGGAGACCTTCCGACGTTTGGCGACCAGGTATGCCATCCCAAGGGTTGCAGCGTTGTAGTTAATGATATTGAGAACATAGGACCCGGCCTTGATCGCCAACAACTGTCGCATAGAGGTCCCTTGTGGGTTGCCGCGACCAGCTAAGTTCCGGCTGATCAGCCACGCTAGGCAGGCGCTATCACCGACCCAGGTCGCGATCGTTGCGATCACCAAAACGGTGATCACGCCTGACACTGAGGCATGACGAACCGCATCAGCGACAGCCTGGAGGTCTGTGCTAGAGGCCAAATAGCCGAGCAGCCCAATCGTTCCGACGATCGGTACGAGCCGACGAAGCGGGCTCATGGAGCCTTTGGCTCCTCTGTCTTTGGACTCAGTTGGCATCTGTCTCCGAATGGATGCTTGACGAAAGCGCTGATGGCTGCAATGGCACTGAGCGGGCGTCGGAGTCAATAGCCGCTCGTGAAGGAAGTCCTGTGACCAAGCGTTCTGCATCGGCATCATCCACATCAAAATTGCCCCGATGTCTTGCTCTTTTGGTATTGCAATCGGTGCAAAATGAAGGGGTAGGTAGTCAGGCTGCTCTCGATCGAGCGCTGCGTGCGTCCAAAATCTCAGGACCAAATCGAGGATTGGTTACCGAACTGGTCTACGGGACGTTGCGTCACCGCAGACGACTAGACCGGTGGCTAGAGCAAGCGCTTGATCGCGGGCTTCGTGGCTTGCCGTCGGAGGTCCTCAACGCGCTGAGAATCGGCGCGTATCAACTCGCGCTACTCGAACGGATCCCAGACCATGCTGCCATCGCCGCGACTATCGATGAAGTCCGCAAGGTCGTTGGTCCTAACAAAGTTGGTCTGCTCAACGCTGTGTTGCGTCGGCTTGCTCGTCAACGTCCTTGGACAGGGGACGCAAGCTCGGGTCTGCCTCCATGGCTAGTCAAACGAGTGTCGGATTATGCAGCAACGCTTTCCATCGATGGACCCGCGTTGCTGCGGGCTTTTGATGAACGGGCTCCTCAGCACATTCATGTGCGTACCGACCACCAAATCGGTTTTGAGGATCGCGCAGCGGCTGCCGAGTTAACTCTTCACTCCATCGGTCAAATCCCTGGTGTTTACAGAGTGGAATCGGGTCATTTTTTTGAGTCTGAGATTTTTACGAGCAGGGCAGCGATCGCTCAAGACGGCGCCAGTGCTGCAGTTGTTCGATGGGCCGGCCTGAATTCCGATCAGAAGGTTCTTGAGCTCTGCGCTGGTCGTGGCGCAAAATCGCTTTTTTTGGCCGCATCCGGTGCGCCCGTCACGGCTGTAGATGTCGATGAACGACGCCTTCAAGGAGCGCAGCGTCTTGTAGAGCGCGCTGGGTTGACGACTCTCGACACGGTCGTTGCGGATGCCGCTGAACCTTTGCCCTTTGCCGCGGCGAGTTTCGATCTTGTGTTTTGCGATGCGCCTTGTAGTGGTCTGGGGACGATGCGCCGACGACCGGAGATTCGACACCGCAGAATAGCGGCCGATCTGCCTTACAATCACGCCTTGCAGGTTCGAATCATTGAGCAGGCAGCCAAGATGGTCCGCCCAGGTGGTTTGTTGCTCTATGCCGTGTGCTCTTTCACCGAGGAAGAGGGCCCCATGGTGGTCGAACACCTGTTGCGCAACGCCCCCCAATGGAGACGCGAGCCGAGCGACGCTCACTGGGTGCAGCCCTTCTTGGATCAGCGGGGCGATCTGCGGACACATCCCCTTCAACAGGGCGTCGATGCTTTTTATGCCGCTCGTCTGCGCCACTGCGGATAGCGGAATCGCTTCAGAGCTGTGACAAAATTGACCAAAGACACGCCGGTGGCCGTCAACCTTTCCGAAAGTTCAATTCGGGAGGGATGTTGTGTCGACAGATGGACAGGACAATTGCAGTCAAGGCGCCCATAGAGGAGTTCAGGAACTTGACGCTCAGCGAGCTGGGTTGTGGCTAAAACGTGGGCCTGCTCACAAGGTTTGGGTTCGCGGTGACCTATCATGTCTTCACCGGATCCGAATTGGGGTGGTGGGTTCGCGGCGACCGAGTCCCAAACAGGCTCAGTGCGCGACCATGATAGCCGGGCTGTTGGCCGATAAAGGGGTATTGGTTTGTAGCGGGGCAGCGATTGGCGTAGATGCTGCGGCGCATTGGGCCGCGCTCGATAGAGGCCAACCGACAGCGATTTTTTCACCCGTTTCCTGCCGCGAGGCGTATCCCAAAAGCCACCAAAAGCTCTTTCAACGGGTCTCAAATCATGGACTGATCGTCACATCTATTGCGCCGGAGACGGCTCTTCATATCAGTCATTTTCGTCAGCGAAACCGCTTGTTAACCCAGGCCGTCGACGCGCTCATCGTCATCTGCGCGGATCGCCGCTCAGGTAGTTTACAGTGTGCGCGCCAAGCCTGGCGTTTGGGGATTCCGGTGATGGCTTGCCCCTGGAGCGATGGTGAGATCAACTCGGTTGGAACGCTTCATTTGCTGCAATCTGGGGCTCGCGCGATCAGTCCGAACGAAGACGCCATAAACGCCCTAATCGATTGCTTGCAAGTGGATGATGGTAGCAAGTTGTTAAGTCGAGATTTGCTCTTATCTCCGCTCCAAACCCGACGACGGAAATTACCTCTTTGCAGTGCATTGAGTACTCGCACCATTGACGGGACGCATTTTGGGTGGCAACGATACGCGACTGCTGGCTCCAGCCAGGAGTCTTCGATACTCGTCATTGACGAGTTAAAATTGGGCCCGAACGAGCGCATGCTGTGGAGCAGGATCCGTGATTCGGACCTCGGAGTAAGCACAGAAGAGTTGATCGAGTGCTGCAACTTGCCGCGCTCTGAGGTGACTCAACAGCTTTTGCAGTGGGTACTGCAGGGTCTTGTGCACCGGGACGTCTACGGTCGATTTGTCGTATCGACAACCCTATCGACCAAATGAGGGACATCGATGGCCAAAGCCACATCTGAGACCACATCACCACAAAACGTATTGGTGATTGTTGAGTCACCCACCAAGGCGTCAACTATTCGCAAGTATCTCGGCGATGGCTTCGAGGTCGAGGCTAGCGTCGGACACGTTCGCGACTTGGTTGAGCGCAAAAGTGACCTCAGCGCCAAAGATAAACGGCGTGAAAAATCGTGGGTACGCTACGGGATCAACGTTGAAAACGGTTTTGAACCTCTCGAAGAAATCTACAAGGTTCCCGAGCGAAGCAAACGACAAGTAGACACGCTCAAGCGACAACTCAAAGAGGCGGACGCGCTATACCTCGCGACAGATGACGATCGCGAGGGAGAGGCGATCTCATGGCACCTTGTTGAAGAACTCAAGCCCAAGGTTCCAGTACGTCGATTGGTCTTTCGTGAGATCACCAAAACGGCGATTCGACAATCGCTCGAAAGCACCCGTGAACTCAATATGGATGTGGTCAACGCACAGCGAGTTCGACGCGTGCTCGATCGTCTCTATGGCTGGGATGTGTCACTGCTTTTGTGGCGAAAAATCAAACCTGGTCTCAGCGCAGGTCGCGTGCAGAGCGTGGCGTTGAGGTTGCTCGTCGAACGTGAGTTTGAGCGCATCCAATTCGCCACTTCTGAGTATTGGGACGCCAAAGCATCGTTTAGCGGTCCGCAGGGCATCGATTTCCGAGCCAATTTGAACCGCATCGCCGGTCAACGGGTCGTTAGCAGCAATGACTTTGATGCCAAAACAGGCATTCGCAAAGACAACAAGTCCGTGCTTTTGACCAAAGACGCTGTGACCTCGCTGATTGAGCGACTCAAAAATGACACCCCTCGAGTCGCTTCGTTAGAAGTGAAGCCATTGAAAAAGCGGCCATCGGCACCGTTCACGACCTCGACGTTACAACAAGAGGCCAACCGAAAATTGCGAATGAGTGCGCAGCGAACCATGCGTATCGCACAGAGCCTCTACGAGCAGGGCCTCATCACCTACATGAGAACCGATTCAACACGTCTTTCGGACGAGGCTGTCGGAGCGGCGAGAGAGACGATCACTGACCGCTTTGGTGCTTCGGCCATGCCCAGTGAGCCTCGCGTGTACGTCACCAAGTCTGCTGGCGCCCAAGAGGCGCACGAAGCGATTCGACCCTCGGGTACGAGCTTTGTCTCGCTCGAAGACGCCAAATCACGCCTTGATGAACACGGCTATCGCCTCTACGAGTTGATCTGGAGACGGACAGTCGCCAGTCAGATGATCGATGCCCAACTTGAGCAGACAACGGTGGATATCGCGATTGACGATTGCAACTTCCGTACGAGCGGAAGCGTGGTCGTTGTAGCCGGTTTCTTGGCGGTGAAATCAACGAATCAAGGCTCATCGGAGCAGTTGCCCGCCCTCGAGGTGGGACAGGTGCTCAAGTGGGGCCCAGCTCCGACACTTGAAGCTCTCGAGCACCACACTCGGCCCCCTGCTCGTTTGACGGACGCGACACTGGTTCGTGCGCTCGAAGACAAAGGCATTGGTCGTCCGTCAACCTATGCGGCCATCGTCAGCAAACTCATCGATCTTGCGTATGCGTTTCGTCGTGGCAACGCCTTGGTCCCTTCTTTTGTCGGCATCGCGGTCACATCATTGCTCAAGAAACATATGCCGCACTTGGTCGATTATCGATTCACTGCGGAGATGGAGTCCAAACTCGATGCGATCGCTCGCGGCGAAGAAAAGGCCGGAGTCTATCTGCAGGGATTTTATCGGGATGGTTTCGAGGACGCTGATACCGGACACGTGCAGGGTCTCGTGCCTTTGCTAGATGCTGTTCGCGATCAGATCGATCCGGCGGTCGCTAGTACGATCCCAATCGGTGAGCGTGACGGTGAGCGGCTCGACGTTCGTGTCGGACGCTATGGTCCCTTCGTGAAGTGGGGGACTCGAACAGCGAGTGTACCGGACGAGTTCGCTCCTGATGAGATGACCATGGACGCCGCGATCACCTTGATCGAAGCCAAAGAGAAGGGTGAGGCCCCGCTTGGTGTTGGTCCCGATGGTGTTGAGGTCTTTTTACGTAACGGCCGCTACGGTTGGTATTTGCAGCACGGTCGCGTCGTCAAAGGTGAGGACAAACCGAAAATGGTGAGTCTGTCGACCGGGATGAAGCCCGAAGACATCACTCTTGATCGCGCCGTCGCTCAGCTCGCCTTGCCCAGAGACTTGGGAGTTCACCCGGACAAAAAACACCCTGTTCTGGCTTTGGTTGGTCGCTATGGTGACTACATCAAATGTGGAGAAGAGACCCGATCACTGCCTCCTGGAAATTTCTCGGTCGACATCGATCTCGACTTCGCGTTGACCTTGTTGGCTCGGCCCCGAGCCAACGGCCGCGAGATGCTTTCCGAAATTGGAAAACGTGAGCGTGATGGAGCCCTTCTGTCTTTATGGCGAGGTAGATGGGGACCCTACGTCACTGACGGAACGACTAATTTCAATCTTGGCGACATCGATCCGACTACGGTTGACGTGCCAACGGCGACGAAGTTGATCGATCAGGCTCGCAAAGACAAAGAGGGCGTGATTCTGGGTAAACATCCTCGCAGTGGAACCGAGGTCCGAGTGCTCAAGGGCCCTTGGGGGTATTACTGCACTGATGGAAGCCACAACGCATCATTGCCCAAAGGCGTAGCTCGCGATGATGTCGATCTCGCATTGGCTGTGCAGCGTCTCGATAGCTACGGCAAACCGATCAAAAAGAAGCGCGGTGCCAAACGTAAAAAGACGGCGAGTGTGAAGACCGCAGCGAAAAAGAAGCCAGCGAAAAAGAAGGCGGCGAAAAAGAAGGCGACGAAAACGCCAAGTTCGGAAAAGCCAGCCTCAAAGGCAGCGTCAAAACCGGTACGACGGCGCAAAAAATCCTAACCTGAAGGCACTGGGAGCCGCTGCCGGCAGAGAGTAGTGTGGCTAGCGGGGAGGCTCGAGCAGAGCGATTGGACTGAGATTCTCCAGTCGTTTCGCAATCTTCTTTTTCAAGTTGACCTCAATTTGTCGAACACGCTCGCGAGAGATTCCAAATTGTTCACCGACGTCTTGCAGTGTCCTTGCCTCGTCGGCCAGCAATCTGTCTTGTAAAATAACCTGCTCTTTGGCGTTGAGATCTGCGTGCAATTCCGCGAGACGTTCGGCTACGAGCGAGGTGATCTGAGCGCTTGCAAACTCATCTTCAGCGTTGGGCTCTGGTGAGGCCAGCGTTTCGCCTAAAGTCATCCGCCCGTCATCGGATAGCGGCTTGTTTAGGTTCATGTCGCGGCGGGCGGCCATGGCGGCCTTGCGCCAACCTTCTACCTCTTCTGGCGTCGGTTTTCGGGTCTTTCTGGTGCGTCTTTTGGTAGCCGTCGCAGCCTCTGCAGCGATCAAGAAAGTGACTTCATCACTGCTTTTGTCTTTGGCTTGGACGTTGGAGTCTTCGGAGCCGGATTTGGCTTCTTCGCTCTCAATGGGTTCTTCTGGCGCTAAGTTTGCGTCCACATCGATGATGGTCACCTGGCCCGCGGCATCTGTCCGTCGGATGTCTCCGTGTCCTTGGATGGAGGGGGCCGGAAGTTCGCGTTTACCGAAGAGTACTTTACGTTGTTGCGAGACGGGTCCGACCCGTACCAGAGACCACGTGTTGATGATGTAGTTCTGGATATAGGCTTTGATCCACCAGACTGCATAGCTGATCAAGCGGTACCCAGTGTCGGGTTGAAACTTTTGAACGGCTTTCATCAAGCCAATGTTGCCCTCTTGAACCAGGTCGGTGAGTTTGATGTCGTAGTTTGAAAACTGGTAGGCGACCTTGACGACGAAACGCAGATTGGCCGTGACCAAGGCACGAGCAGCCTCGGGATCTCCAGTCTCTCGATAGTGCACAGCGAGCTCATACTCTTGCTCACGCGTCAGCAGAGGATAGGCGTTGACCTCGCGGAGGTACTGCTCGAGCGGATTGTGGAGAATGGGTTCACGCCCCATGATCCTGTGTCTCCTCGGTCACCTTTTGCGACCCTGTCAGCTTGACAAACCCTCTCGACGCTCGGGACATTTCCAATATCAACGTCGCTTCTGGGTGTATCGTCTTTTGGCGTATTCGCCTAATGCGCAAGATGCAAGATAGTCTGCTCGAGGTACGACGCAAGGGTGGAATCTGTCTTTAGGGGGCTTAATGAACGATAGCATCGGTACTGGGTCTGTTGAATTTTCACACTTTGTCGCTTCTTTAGGGAGTGCGGTGATGTTGCATTTGGGGAAAATGCCCGATCCAACTGGAGCTCCAGTTAACATAAACCTGGATCTAGCTCGCCATAGCATCGACACCTTGGCGATGCTCAAAGCGAAAACTCACGGCAACCTGACCGCTGAAGAGAGCCAGCTTTTAGAGAGATTGCTCCATGACACTCGGATGATGTGGCTCGAGGAGAGTCGAAAAAATGCGAGCTAGGCGATGAAGGCCGGGTCGGATCGAACCGATACCCATATTCTCATCGTCGACGACGAGCGAGGCTTGACTCAGTTGATCCGTCGGCAGATGGAAGGGCTAGGTCATCGCGTCGACGTTTGTACCAACGCCGAACAAGCCCTGAAATGGTTGTCAGGACGAAGTACAGATCTGCTCCTGGTCGACGTCCATATGCCGGGCATGACCGGGTTGGAGTTGGTTCAACGTTTGCGTCGCGACGAGCGATTGCCACCTACGATTGTGATGAGCGCCTATGGTGCGATCGAGCACGCGTTGGCCGCAGTTCAAGCCGGCGCACTGGATTTTCTGAGTAAGCCCTTTCGGCTGCCAGAGTTGCAACTCAAGGTTGAAGTGGCTCTTGAGCGCGTACGCCTGGAGCGCCCGGCGAGCTCACGTCGTCGAGCCGCACGTCCTATCGAGGAGCCAGAATCGACCCCTGGCGCGCTTTTTTACGACATGGTTGGCAAGAGCCATCAGATGTGCACGCTCTTTGACAAGATCACTCGAGTCGCCCGTTTTCCTTCTACGGTGTTGATTCATGGCGAGTCCGGTACCGGTAAGGAACTGGTGGCGCGTGCGCTTCACAAGGCTTCGGAGAGGCGTGGGGCGCCCTTCGTCGCCGTCAACTGCGGTGCGATTCCGGCGAACTTGTTGGAGAGCGAACTCTTCGGACATGTCAAAGGTGCCTTCACCGATGCGACCAGCGACCGCCAAGGACTCTTCGCCCAGGCCGATGGCGGGACGCTATTTCTCGATGAGATCATCGATCTCCCTCTCCATCTACAAGTCAGCCTCTTACGCGTTCTTCAAGAAAGTGAGATCCGTCCGGTTGGATCGACGAGCACCCAACGCGTGGACGTTCGAGTGGTTGCGGCCAGCGCCATCAAGGCGCGCCAACGGGTCAAGCAAGGGCTTTTTCGCGAAGACCTCTATTTTCGATTGAGTGTCATTGAGCTTGAGGTGGCGGCTTTGCGAGAGCGCTTGGTTGATTTACCCCTGTTGACCGAACATATCGTGGCTCGATCCAACAAGCGGTTAGGGACGCACATTCGAGGTGTCCATCCTCACGCAATGGCTCTGTTGATGAGCCACACATGGCCGGGAAATATCCGCGAGCTGCAAAATGTGATCGAGCAAGCTTGTGTGCTGAGTGAAAGCGATCAAATCGAAGTGTCGGTTTTGCCCGATCAAATCCACGGATCGTTAGCGAATGCATCGGCTCGATCTCTGTTACCGGTGAATCCAGAGACTGATGAGTTGAGCATCCCACAGGCGGTTGAGAGGGTAGAGCGCCGATTGATCGAAGCCGCCCTTGTCCAAACCAAGGGAAACCGGACGCATGCGTCGCAATTACTCGCCATCTCTCAGCGCAGCTTGCTCAATAAGATCAAGCGCTATGAGATCAACATTCCAGGCCAGGTGGGTCGTCCGCCACGCGGGTAAAGCACGCCGAAACCAGCCGATTTGTATAGGAGGTGAAGTTTGCAACGAAGCACACCGTTATTTCACCGGTTCAAGGCCGGATACCCGCTCATCGAACTGGTCAGTAGCGATGACGCTGACGCCCGTCGGGTGATCGACGCTGCGGCGCAGCGC
>PBTG01000098.1 GCA_002726535.1 Myxococcales bacterium
TCGTTTCGCATCTGCGAAATATGACTGAAGCCCCCATGCACCGTAACTGAGCATCGCAACGCCCGCAGCGACGCCGCCCCAGCCGAGGGTCTGTCGTAGATTGAGGGGGAAACCCCCAACTTTATTGCATTTGACGATGAGAATCTCCCCAACGCCGATGGTGAAGCTCTGAGTCTGTACGACTTTTCCTTTTCGACAGATCAACTCATGTTGGCCCGTCAAAACCTGCTTCGATGTTCGATCTCCCGCAGCTTCCGCTGCGAGTATCTGCAAGGGTTTGTCATCTAACTGAATTCGGACATCTCTGAGCCCGCCGCTAACATCGACGATGAGCGTACCAGTCGCTGGATTGAGTTGAATCTCAAGCGACTCTGTCTCGCCGGCTTTGAGTTGCACTTGCTCGACACGCGTTTGATGCCCTGGCGCACTGAAGGTCACCGAAAGCTTGCCCGCTACGAGCCAGCGTCTCATGCCGCCTTTGCCAGACAACCCTTGGACTTCGATCAAAGCGGTTGAGGGTCGTACACGCAACTTTAACTCTCCGGAAATCTTGCGCCGCTTTTCGAGCGCCTTGTTTTCCACTGACCAAGCCTGCTTGAGGCCCTTGGACAGCTTACGAGTGTTGATTTTGCGTAGCGTAATCGTGGCTTGGTCCAGTTTACCCAACAAGCGAAGACTCTTGGCTTGCAGTAGGAAAATCGCGGGATGTTGGAAATATCCTGCGGCCTCTGTGCTGAGTTTTTCGGCTTTGGCTGAATCGCCGGCCTCCAAAGCAGCTTTGGCCTCTTTAAAAAGGGCGTTGGCTTTGCCTGGATCGGGCTTGGCGTGCGCCAGCCCCGCTACCATACAGACAAAGAGGGCAAGCCCCCAACGTAGCGCCCCCTTGTCAGCAACAATGCGACGCGATTCAGTCTGTAGATGATTGCAGATACTCATCGCCTCTTCACATCCCCCAATCGAGTTGCTTTTTGTTGCTCGGCGCGCCCGCTGTCTTTGGTTTTTGGGGCGTCGATTGACGTCTTACCATAAGCGTCGTCACGGTTTTGTCCGGGGTTAGCACCACCGTGGCGGGCTTGACCTCCAAGACCGACTCTTTGTGCCCAGCGAGCTTGAGCTTCAAGGTCTTTGGGGGATCGATACGTTTGACAGTGAGCTTCAACGGCGTGACACCAAGGACTTTGCTGCCCTCAGAGACCGTTGCGCCAGCCGGGTTTGAGGCGATGGTCACCGTATGGACTTTCAGGTCTTCGCGCGTCTTCGCCAACTCAGCTAAAGCCTTGGCCTCGCGCTTAGCCGCTTTTTCCTTCGCTCGCTTGGCTTCGGCCAATTCCTCATTGCGAGCGGCTGTTGTCCGCTCAGCTTCTTGGCGCGCCTTGGCTTCTTGGGCCGCATCGCGCTTGGCTTGCGCCGACTCCGCCGCGAGTTGTTGCTGCTGCACTTGCGCTTGCTGCCAATACCAGCCGCCAGCCAACCCCATCGCTAACATGAATAGCACCGCGACGAAGACCATTCGGCGATTGGATTGCGGTGATGAAGTCACCTCTGGCTCAGCAGGAGCCGCTATTGCTTTGGAGGTTTCCAATACTTTCAACGCGTCGACTGTGTCGAGCGCCATGGTCGCAGCGGCCGCTTCCGTTACGAGACTGGGACGTAGCGTATCGAGGGCGCGGGTTGCGTCGTCATGGACGACATCGATAGGATCGATGGCTCGAGTCGAGTCGCCTCCGAGCAAGGCTCCAGAGCCTGTCACGGTCGTCTCGGGGATCGCCATGGCTCGAGTCGCGCGCACCGATGACGCCGGTGGGATCGTGGTCTCTTTGACTGGAGTCATGGCGGCATGAGGGGTGTATTGTCCGAGAGGCAACGAAACGCCTGCTTTTTGCAAAGCGGCCATGGCTTCATCGATAGCAACGACAACCTCTTCAGCGCTCTGGAGTCGGTCCTCAGGTTTTTTCTGCAAAAGTCGAAAAACCAAGCTGTCGACTTGCTCTGGGATACTGATGTCATCAGTGACATCTTCCATCCTTGGTGCTGGCTCCTGAACGTGTTTGATAGCGACCGCGATCGGTTCAGCGGCTAGGAAAGGAGCGCGACCTGTGATGCACTCAAACATGATCACACCGAGCGAATACAAATCACTGCGATTGTCGAGCGCACCTCCTGAAGCCTGCTCCGGAGACAAATAACGTGGGGTCCCAAACATTTTGCCGGCTTGGGTAAGTTGAGCGCTTTCGTCCTCTAGAAACTTGGCGATGCCAAAGTCGATCACTTTCACGAAATCGGACTCACCATAAATTTCGCAAACAAAGATGTTGTCTGGTTTCAAATCTCTGTGGACGATGTTCTTGCTGTGCGCTTCTGCCAGGGATTTGCAGACCTGGCGGAAGATGTACAGACAGCGCGACATGCCCACGCGACCACGTCGTAAAATCGCGGTAAGCGTCTCGCCAGTGAGAAACTCGATGACCATAAAGATGTGGCCTTCACTGTCGCGGCCGAAGTCGAGCACACTGATGGTATTGGGGTGCCTCAGTTGATTGGCCGCCCTGGCCTCTTGCTCAAAACGCATCACCTGGCGCTCATCAGAGACCAAGTGCGGCGCAAGCACTTTGACCGCAACGACTCGATCGCTCATAGCGGTGTCTTGAGCCTTGTACACCCTGCCCATCCCACCTTGGCCGATGAGCTGCAGCAATCGATAGCGACTGGCGAGGACGCTGCCGACTAGATTGGTTGGAGTTGATGCGTTTGGAGCTTGCCCTGACATAACCATCCTCTCCGCGGGACCAATTGCGGGCGTCAGTGACTACAATATAGCATCGCACGCTGCCAGCGAGCAAATCGTAAGACACCAAAGACGGGCTACCGGAGCAAGCGCCTCAAACTCGTTGTAGCGCAACCGGTGACAGATTCTTTTCACCGGGCTACTCTGCCGACATCTCAGATCGGGGAGGAGCAGATGAACCAAAGCTACCTGGACGCCCTTCAGCCTATCGAGGGTATGTGGCCAACTCGCGTGGGGTCTGCGGCTGTTGTGAAGCGCGCAGGCGTGATCGTGACGCTGTGCCTTTTGGCTTTAGGCTGCAACAAGGGCACCTCCACAGGCGCCGCCCCCAAGTCCGTCAGCGGAATCGAAAAAGATGTGCTCAGCGGCAAACAAATCATGCAAAAGGGTGGTCTATGCGCCCTCGACGAAGAGGTAACTCCAGGCGATCCTGAGCCTGGCAGCGATGAGGAGATGCTCCTGCAACTCTACACCTATGCGCTCGCCAAGGATGAAAAGAAGGCCTTCGAGGGATTTCGCAAGCTCTTCCCAGACTCGGCAAACACGCGCTTTATTCGCGACGATTACTGGGTCCGCACCCGTCGTAACATCGACAAATTCATGATTGAGCCTGGCGAGCCCGGTTTCATTATCTGCCGCAAAGCCAAGACAGATCGTGGAACCAAGTACTACATTAAGAGCAACGACCCTCGACAGCATCCGCCACCGATCACGATCGGGGAAGATGACGGAGAGCGAAAAATTATCGGATACACACCATTTTGATTGATCGAGGGGATCGTACCCCCTTGGGAGTCGTGTAATGCAAGCAAAGCTTCAGACAATGACAGGGAAGCCACGGCGTTGGTTCGGCCTTATCTTGCCGATCGCGCTGGCGGCATGCGCCGTAGAAGACGGTCCTGTGCCGGGAGGCATGTCGATGTCGATCAAGGCCCTGAGCGACAGCTGCGGCGGAGATCCAAACGCCAACCCATTCACGCAAATCTCGTCGTATGAATTGGTGGTCAGGAACGGCAAAGGCAAGACGTTAAAGCGGCTCTCAGCCAGTAAATCGGGCTCCAAGCTGACTATCGCAGACGTGCCTGCTGGTAGTGGACTGCAGTTGAGCTTGCTCGGGAAATCAAGTGGGTCGACCAAATGGTTCGCTCGACGCTCCGGCCAAAAGATTGTCAAAAACACCGAGACGACCTTCGATATGACCTTGATGGCTGTCGACGCCTTTACGTGTATCAGCCCCAACGCTGGCCAGATCGTTAACGTACTCTTTCCGGCGGTGACACCCATCGCCGGAGGCAAAGTACTTATTACGGGTGGATTCACCACGTCGAAGACTGTGGGCAGTAAAATCGAACTCAGTCAGCCCTCCGATGAGACTTGGATCTTTGACCCAAACACTGGCGACCTTCGCCGACCGCAAAACAACGCAAGGATGTCCAAAGGACGAGCGGGTCACAGCGCCATCTTTTTACCCAAAAGCAATCGCGTGCTGATCGTCGGTGGCACGGAGAAGATGACGATCGATACCAGCGTAGGTGGTCCCCCAACATGGCGTGTATCGGATGGTGTCGGAATCACCTATGAGGTTTTCGACATTAGCACTGAGACCTTTTTCACTCCGGAGACGCAACAACTCGATAACGCGGTCAAGCGGGTCTTTCCAAACTTGATGCCTCTTTCAGACGACTATGTGGTCGCCTTAGGTGGCGCCTTATGGCCAGCGAAGGCCAACGCTGACCAGACCATCTACATGCACGCCAATCTCTACGACCCTACGGAGGGAGACAATGGCGCCTTCGTTAGCGTGGGAGCCGCGCTGCCGTTGAACACTGCACGGGCCGGCGCATCAATCGCGTTTTTGGGCACCACAAACAATGGTGGCAGCCGCTATCTCGTATGGGGCGGTGATTCAGAGTCCAACCCGCTGCACGCCGAGGTGTTCAGCGAGAGTTCAATCGCGGGAGGTGGGCTCTTCGACGCAGGCTACAAAGTCGAGGGCGACATCACGTCCATCAAAGGCGGTCTGTACTTCGCGACCTTAACCGCCTTAGGCAAAGGCAAAGACGGCACGGAGAGCACCGAGGAGTTCTTGTCGGTCGGCGGGATTCGCCATGATGGCAAGAACTGGGCACCGCCGCGCAAAGAAGACGTCTACGTGGTGTCGGTTAACGAAGCCAAAAAACGGATCAAAACCACTCGAATCAATGGTTTGGATGCGGGTATCTTTATGCACCAGGCCAATCGAACCGATGACGGTCACGTGGTTATCAGTGGTGGTTTTTCGGCGTGGGACAAACCGGCAAGCTTCACCATTCGCGAGTTCGATATCGCGAGCAGAACCTTCACCACGCCCGGCGTTGCAGACAAATGGGTGCGACGTGGTGGGCACGCGGCGCTGACGCTGAACAATGACTGCGTCTTCGCCTTCGGTGGAGTCGAGAACTTCACCGACCTAGAGGGCAAGGCTGAAATCGCAGCCTCTGACGTCTACTGCCCGTCTCACTTGGTCCCTTAATCCACACGATTCGCCAACGTCGCCATCAATCGGAGTTTGCGCAGATGAGCAACACACACACCAATCGACGCTACCAACGTCGTCGACCCAGCCCGCTGCAGCGTAGCCTCGCCGCCTTGTGCGCGGTGACTCTCTTGCAGCTTCACTTGCCAGGCGCTCTGACAGGTGGGCATTGGATTCAACCCGCCACCGCAAGCAGCTATGTAAGCCACTCGATGGTGGTCTTGCTGGTCCGAGGCAAAGGTCGAAGCACCTCGAAAAACGCGATCAAAACCGCAGCCCTTGAGCGCTTATTCAGCCGACAGCTTCGTCGGCTCGAGCAAGTGCGAAGCTTCGAGCTCTCACCTGTTGCCGGCGGTAAAATCGTTGCGCAGGTCGAAAAGCTGGTCGAAGAGGCGCTACGCGCGCTTTTGCTGCGAACGCCACAGCGCGCTACCGAGCGCCTGCGGGCGGTCAAAGCGCTGCTCGACAAGACGCCGAGTGCCGGAGATGCCCGCGTGTGGGCGCGGATGTTCAAAGCCCTTGGACTGGTCGCCCTGGCGAGAAATCAACTGGTGGCAGCACGCGACCTCGTCTTGAGGTCTATGACACTCTTTCCCTCTCAAACGACAGCGGAGTATGTGGCCTACGGAGAGCAAGCAACGCTGCTCTTTGACACCGTCTTAAAAGCTCGACAAGTCGCGCCGAAGGGCGATCTCGCGATCGGAAAAGCGGCCAATGGGGCTGAGGTGTGGCTCACCGGAGTCTCCAAGGGGACGGCGCCAACCAAACTCGAAGATCTCCCCGCCGGGGACCATCGCTTGACGCTGCGCCGAAGTGGGTTCAACGCAATTCGCCGTTTTGTACGGGTCACTCCTGGCAAGACAGTGACGGTCAACGATGCGCTGAAGCCAGCCAGCTTCCAGCAAGACTTAGATGCAGGGCGCAAAGTCTTGAAGGTCAACTTTCGCCAGCCGAGCATTGTCGAAGATCGCATCCGAGAGTTGCGAAATGAGATCGGTACCGATCAGATCATGGTTCTCAAGGCTAGCTTTCCCAGAGGGAATACGGTGCTCAAAGGCTACGTTTTGCTCGCAGACGGTACATTCAAGAAACTGAAAAAGACGATCAAAAGAGATGAAAACTATCTCGACAACGCCGCCCAGTTCTTGGCCGATAGCGTCGGCACCAAAGTGACACCCGACCCTGAGCAACAGCCGCTCGACGAACGCAAAAGTGTCGTCGTCGCGACGAAAAACCGCGCGAGTGCGACCGACGCCTACATCGATCCCAACGCACAACTCTTTCAAGAGGAAAAAAGCGCAGAAATTCCTCTGACCAAGAAGTGGTGGTTCTGGGCTGCGATCGGAGGCGGCGTAGCAGTGATCGGCACGGTGGTGGGCCTGCTCGCTAGCGGTGACGCGGCCGGAGCCCTCGGCGCCACGGGAACGGTCAAAATCAACCTGAACAAAGCCAGCCAATAAACGCAAAAATGAACACATCCGCTCTGCGAACCGTTTCAGACAACAACCGGTCCTGCGGGACCATCGCGCCGAGAGAGTCATGAAGCGCATAGCTGCCCTCATCATTGCAATCGCCTGCGCCTGGACGGCGGTGGCGCCGACTGAAGTCGATGCACGTGGACGCTGGTTGAAGTTACGTCGTAAAGGGGTGTCTTCGGTAATCGCAGCCGCCCGTGACCAAGTAGCCCCGAAACTAGTGTACAAGCGCTACGAACGCGACGTCTTCGAAGATGCGCCAGACGCCGGGCTTGCGGTCGAAGTTGCCAGGCGGCCCATGAAAAAGGGCAAGTCAGATCTGAGCATCCGCTTCTGGGACGGCAAGACCCTTGTAGCTGCGCTGGCGGTCGTCAAAGGCAAGATGACTGTCCGTCATGGCAAATCGGCACCAACAAGCGCGGCCGCAGAACTATTTCGTAATGTCCCGAAACTCGGTGTGCCTCTCATTTTATGGGCTCCTTTAGACATCCTCGCCAACTATCGGTTGAAGTTAGAGGGCGAATTTCAAGGCACTGCACTCTTTCGCTTGAACGTCGATTACACCAGTGCGAAGGGCTGGCAACCGATGAAGTTGGGCATCTCCAAACAAAGTTTGATGCCAACGGTGTCTGAAGTGGTCGACAGCAAATCAATGCCCACGTCGCGCTTGTTGATGATGCGACCGCGCCAACGCCAAGAGTTGATCATCGCGGAGAAACTGCGACTTCGGTCGATGAAGCGCAGCAAACCCTTGGATTTCGTGCTCGATGTCCTCGAGGTCGGAAAATCAAAGCGTGCGCTTTTTGGCGTCCAAGCGCTGCAGGCAAAGACAGCCAAACGCTGAGTTGCTCCACCACGGTCCGAGCGCTATCATCGGCCGCGCAGGACCACTGTGTTGTCCCTCACTCTTGGGAGTCTTCATGACAGGCCGTTTCGGATTTTGGGGCGCACTACTGAGCATAGTGCTGATCAGCGTGCCGACTCAGGCCGCGGAAGTGACCGACGTTCTCGACGCTTTCGACAAGAAGTTTAACAACCCCTACGATCTTTCATTGCGGGTTCGCTTTGCTCAACAGTCGCGCAGCGCAATGATCGGTCGTGAAGTCCGATGCATCGGCAACGACCACGTCGGCGCCGAGGCCTGTCCCAACGGCAGCCAAACCCTGCTGTCTCGCGAACTGGATTACAGTCGAACTCGCCGAGTGATGTTCATCGATGCCCGCATCGGTATTCATCACGACGTTGAACTCTACGCGAATATTCCTTTGGTCCTCTCGGACAACTGGAGCCATCGGTTCTTATCGGGTGTGGACGCGAACAACTCAAGGTTTCGTCCCGCCACCAACAACAGCGCGTTGTTCGCGGTCCCCTACAAAAGCAATGACCGCAGCGGTCTGGGCGATATGTCGATAGGGCTCAAATGGTCTCCATACAACTACTATCGCGACACCGCCCATCCAACTTGGGTCTTGGGGTTTGAGTACAAGGTCCCTACAGGTACGCCGATGGAAGCGAGCAACAACAGCGTCGGAATGGGGCTGCATGAACTGCATTTTTTCACCACCATCAGCCGGCGAGCTCTGCGCATCTTAGAGCCCTTTTTCAATCTGCACGCGCGCGTGAACTTTGAATCTGACAACAGCCTGTTCCGCAAAACACGCCAAGCAGATACGCAAGTTCGTGTGACGCCAGGCAACGTGATCGGTACTGCTTTTGGTCTGGAGATCATTCCCTGGGAAGACCTTAGTAAGGACACTCGAGTCGAGTTGGAATTCGGCTTCTCTATGGATTACATCTTCCGAGGCCGGGAATACACCGAGGTTTGGGAGGCTCTGGCTTCACCGGACAACCCCTGCCAGCAGTCGTTGGGCTGCTCAAATACAAGCCATACCAAGTCGGACTTAGATCCCGACACTGGCCGTCACGCGACGACGAACGGCATCACAGATGTCGAGCAATACGGTCGTTTCGCCGGTTGGTTAAGCCTGCATTACCAACCGGTCAAATCCTTCCAAGTCAGCGCGATGTTCAACTACGCTGTGGACTCTCCACACTTCATCACCTTCGGTGATTACGGCAAAGATCTCGACGAGCAAGGCGGTGTGCGCCAGTCGAACACAGCCAAGCCCCCGGCCAACGAATACTCACCGGTATTTCTGCCGTCAGTCGACGCGCCCGGTGGTCGCCTGCGCCTACAACAGGCCGCGACATGGACCTTCATGCTATCACTCAGTGGCAAGCTCTAAAGAGTGACCGCGGCATGGTGGCGGGTGAGCCCCATACGAGTTGGCGACTGAGAGTGAATCGTTGATTCCAACGACAGGGCCTTGTACCGTTCCCACCCCTCGGAGACTATTCTTATGGGGTGAATCCGGACAGAGGACTTCGATGCAACAAAACCGCCTTGACCTGCGCACCCTGCTACCGATCTGGTGCTGCCTCATTTTGTTGACGGCATGTCAGGCCAGAACAGGAGGCGAAAAAGCCCTCGGCCAATCCTGTGCAGCGGCGGCTGAGTGCCAAAGCGGTCTGACCTGCTTTGGCGGAACATGCCAGCCAACGATCGGTGGTCAAAGCAGCAATCTAGGCCCTTCGAATCAACCCTGTGCAGATTCGAGTCAATGCGATGACAACAATCCATGTACAACGGCGAGCTGTCAGGCTGGGCTGTGTACCTACGTCGACAGCGGTACCTGCTGCAAGTCCGTGGCCGATTGCGATACCCGCGCGTGTGCAGAGACCTATTGTGTCGATGGTCAATGCGTCTTCCCTCGCCTAGCGACCGAAGAGTGTTTTTGTACGTCGACCACCGATTGCGAAGACGGCAACAGCTGCACGATCGCAAAGTGCTTGAATCTCAAATGCTCCTACGCTCGACAGGTCAACCCACAAAACCCCGCGGACCTCAGTGATCCGGACGACCCGTCGAAGCAATGCTGCGATGACGACAGCGATTGTGACAGCGGCGACGCCGCTATCTACGGGAGTTGCCAGCAATTTCGGTGTGTCTTTCAGAAACTCGTGACCTGCTCGACCGACGTTGATTGTGTCGATCCAGATCAGCCCTGCACGGCAGGTATCTGCAACTCGGGCAAGTGTCTATTCTCATTCAAAACGGGATGTTGTACGGCCCCGGCAGAGTGCGACGATGGGAGTACCTGCTCCGTGGACACCTGCGTCAATGGTCAGTGTCAATATCAACCCATCGCCGGACCAGGCTGCTGCACCGACGTCTCACAATGCGATGACGGCAACAAATGCACGCTCGAGTCTTGTGGCAAAGACGCCAAGTGTCGCTACGAGCCGAGTACGGCAGCAGGCTGTTGTACCCAGTCGAGCGATTGTGATGATGGCAATAAATGTACGACAGATAGCTGTGAAGGCTACCAGTGCAACTACAACAAGCCGCCCGAAGGCTGCTGCAAATCCAACCTCGATTGCGACGACGGCAACCCATGTACAGAAGCGCTCTGTGTCGCTGCTGATTGTCAGTTTCAACCCATCGCTGGGTGCTGTAAATCTGACGTCGACTGCATCGACAAGACGGCTTGTAAGGCAGGCACTTGCCAAGCGGGGCAATGCCAATTCGGTACCGCGACTAAGTGCTGCAATGCGGCCGCTGACTGCAATGACGGCGATGAGTGTACCTCCGACGCGTGTATTGGCGGCGTCTGTAGCTACACGAAAAAGCCCAACTGTGGGGCTGCAGGGCCAACCTGTGGTGACGGTAACTGTGATGTTGGTGAGACGACCACTTGCCCGCAAGACTGTTCGACGAGCTCGCCCAACTCTTGCGTCGGTAAATGCGACAAGTTCGATGCCTCAGCGCCCTGCTCTTGTTCATCTTACTGCGAGCTGCTTGGTAATTGCTGCCCGGATTACAAGCAAGTGTGCGGCGGTGGAGGGGGATCCAGCGGTAGTTCGAACTCCTGTGTCGGCAACTGTGGAAATCAAGCGCCAGGCGGCTGTTGGTGCGACGACACCTGTGCCCAATTTGGCGACTGCTGTCCCGATATCGCCGCGGCCTGCGGCGGCAGCAGCGGCGGTGGCGGTGGCTTATGCGGCGCCAACCCGGCGAGCAGTTGCAAGGGAGCCTGCGGCGGGGCTGGCAGCGGAGGCTGCTGGTGCGACAGCACCTGTGCGCAATTTAGCGATTGTTGCGCTGACAAAAGCGTCTGCTGCCCATAATCTTGTGGATGAGGAGAGAACCGACATGCTGGACCATTTGAAATCTGTCGCCGCCCAAAAAGTTGGCAAAGTGCTGGCCTCAGACGCCACGCTCAAGGTCGTTGGCGACCCTCGTGTACAGAAGGTCATGATGCGTGCGATCAACTTGCGCGCCGATGCTCGCGAGGTGGTCGAAAAACAGGTCAAAGAAGTCGCTGCTGCCTTAGATCTGGTGACACGTGAAGACGTCGCCAGCCTCAAGCGAACCATCCGCGACCTCGAAGACACCGTAGAAGAACTCCGCGACGAACTCTCTGAGACTCAAGAGCAGGCTGAGCAGGCCAATCAACGCGCCAAAGCGGCTGAGACCAAATCAACCCCAAGAAAATCTAAAAGTAAGAGCACTCGAGCTGATACAGCGACGAAGAGTTCAAGATCTAAAAAGTCCTCGGCGAAATAGACGCCAGAGCACCGCACTAGGAGCCTTGTCATGGCCATTCGACAAATCGTGCAGTTCCCGATTGCAGTACTCAAAGAGCGCTGCCAGCAAGTTGAAACCTTCGATGAAGAACTCGCGACGCTAATCGATGACATGAAGGAGACAATGGATGCTGCGGATGGTTTGGGCCTCGCCGCCAATCAGATCGCCATCTCCA
>PBTG01000099.1 GCA_002726535.1 Myxococcales bacterium
CCGACAGATTGGACTGTCACTGACATTTCGCCAGGTCTGATGGCGCTGGCTGCCAAGGCTTTCCGAACAAAAAAGGCCTCGTCGTCTCTCAATACAGGTCTAGGGTCTCCGTTAATCAGCAAGACGCGCACGGTCTCTGAGTCGCCAATCAACACGTCCCGGATATCATTGAGTTGGGCTCCTACCTGACTTTTTAGGCTCACGCTCGCGACGCCTGTGTTCGCCGTCACGATGAAGTCATGCTCTGCCACCTCACCGGCTTGGACAGTGAGCTTCGATCTCATCTCCTTGTCGCCATAGCTCAGGGTGATGTCTCCGGTCCAAGGGCTTACACCATGACGTTTGATCTGAGCGTGAATGCGAGTTTTGTTACGACCCAACTCTGGAGCTGGTGTAGCCGACACCTCGAGCATCTCGATGTCTTCACTTCGACTACCGATGGACTGCCATTGAACCAAATCTCGCCCTTTGGTCGCATCGAGCCAGCCAGATCGTTGGAGGTCGCTGAACACTACAATTCGGGACGGTAAAGCGCTGGTCGCTGAGCCAAGTCGCTCCGCCAATGCCAACGCCTTTATCGCATCATCGTCGACGCCTCGAACGGTCTGTGCGTTGAGATCGACGAGTACTTTAGCCAGATCACCTGTGGGACGGAGCTGTAGGCTCCGAGCTGGTCGACCACTCATCACCACGGCTACACGAGAGCCAGCAGGCATCGACGCGATCAATTGGCTGGCCGCATGTTGGGCCTGAGAGAAACGGTTATTGCCATCTTTAGTCTGCGTCGACATCGACAGGCTGTCATCGACAACAACCACCAAAATCGAGGGCTCCTCACTGGCTTGTAAGGACGATGGTTCGTTAAACCAATGAGTCATGGGTTCGGATAGGCCCAACGCCAGCATCGCTAAGATGGCCATACGAGTGAGCACCAACAACCAATGTTCGATACGGATGTTTCGTGCTCTCTTTGGATCTTTAGTCAGCAAAAACTGCAGCGCAGAGAACTGGACTCTCCGAGCTCGTCTTGCGCCGATGAGGTGTAAAAGAGGAGGGACCACCATGGTCAGGGCGACGATAAGCATCCAAGGGGATAGCAAGCTCATCGCAGGCCGCCTCGACGCATAGAGATCATCACATCTCGGAGCAGGCTGGTGACGTTGCGTCCAAGGTCAGCGAGGCAATATTGAACGCCCATACGCTCACTACAGAGTCGAAGGTCTTCGCAGTGCTTTGCCATCATCGATTGATAGCGACTACGAATCAGAGCGGGCTCGACGCGGAGCGTTTGCTCGGTCTCAGCGCAGGCCAATTTAACCGCGCCCTGAAAAGAAAAATCGAGTTCAAGAGGGTGCAATGTGTGAACCAGACAAAGGTTCGATCCGCCGCGTTTGAGACCCACGAGAGGTGCGACACATTGGTCTGGATCGGCAAGACAGTCAGACAGCACCACCACATTTGCCCATTGGCGCTGCCTGTCGACATTGAGCCAATGGGTCAAGTCCGCGCTGCCCTGAGGCTGCTCCTCACTCAATGTTTGGATTAAGGCACGACAGGGTTTGCTGTGAGCGTTGGCTTGCTGTCTGTCTGAGCTTAGAGTCAACAGGCCCAAGCGGTGGTCAGCCTGGTCGATCAACAGGAGCAAAGCGGCTGCCAAGAGTTGCGTTTGCCGCCATTTATCGATGTCCCCTCCATCGACCGAGTCATGCAGACTCATCGAGGCAGAAGTATCGACCACGATCAGGGTGTTGTTGTGTACGGATTGATCAAATTGCTTGATGAAGAGTTTGTCTTTTCGGGCATAAGCACGCCAATCGAGTCGCTTTAGGTCGTCGCCTGGTGCATAGAGGCGGTGGTCGGCGAACTCCATACCAGCGCCTCTACGAATCCCAACTTGCTCGCCTCCCATCGGTCCGCGAAGCGCTCGAAGCGCGTCTGCCATCTGTTCATGGACCGTGGCCACGACCTCGGACGCTGCGATATACAGGCTATTGGGCGTCATCGAAGGCTCTATGTAGGCATCAGCACATCGAGGAGACGTCTGACGATTTGGCGTGCGTCAATGGACTCCGACTCGGCTCGATAGCTCGGCGCGATGCGGTGAGCGAGTACAGGCTCCGCTACGGCTCGAAGATCATCTAGGGTGACGGTCTCCCGACCTCGGATGACCGCTCTTGCCTTGGCGGCGATGATGAGCGATTGAGAGGCTCGAGGACTGCCGCCTCTTTTGATCAGCACTTTGAGGGCATCGGGACATTCACCGCTCGATGGTCGCGTCGCGCGTACCAAGCGTACCGCTGCGGCCACCAAGTGGTCGGCGACGGGGACGCGTCGCACCAACGCTTGGATGGCGACGATCTCATCGGGGCTCAAGACAGGCTCCAAAACGACAGGATCGTCACTTGTCGTACGACGAACCACCTCGATCTCTTCGTCTAAGCTCGGGTAGTCGACGTAGATAGCGAGCAAGAAGCGATCAAGCTGGGCCTCTGGAAGTGGATAGGTTCCGTGCTGTTCAATTGGATTTTGAGTCGCGAGCACCAAGAATGGAGGCTCTAGCGACAACGACCGTCCGGCGACGCTGATCTGTCGCTCTTGCATCGCTTGGAGCAATGCTGCCTGCGTTTTCGGCGGCGTCCGGTTGAGCTCATCGGCGAGTAACATCTGGGTAAAAACCGGTCCCTGTACGAATCGATAACGCCGTTTTCCGGTCTCATCGTCTTGGTCGAGCACTTCAGAGCCGGTGATGTCACTGGGCATCATGTCAGGGGTGAATTGAACCCGTTTAAACTGCAGACGCATGGCCTCTGATAGGGTCGAAATCATCAACGTTTTTGCCAACCCCGGCACGCCAATACTCAGGGCATGACCATTGGCAAAGAGCGCGGTAAGTAAAAGCTCAATGGCTTGTTTTTGACCGACGACACGCTTGGCGAGTTCCACCTGTAGCCTCACGGCGGCCTCGTGAGCTGAGCGTAACAAGCGCAGATCATCGATCGGCTCGTTTGCAGACTGTCCAGTCGGGGACTTGGCTGAACTCACGGCCTCCCTCCAGGGACAAAAAAAGGTCCGATGCGGATGCAATGGGTGGCTTGTAGTTGTTGGTCGAGCCAATACACACGCTCGACCACAGACAATTCAAGTCCCACGGTCGAGGACTTGGGCCGCCACTGATAGTGAAATCCGCCGTTGAAGAGCACCGAACTGTTGTCTTGGTTTCGGTTCGCGATCGCTCCGCCGACCTCTGCCAGTAGACCCAGACGGTGCACGCCGCTGCGTATTGGATGCCAACGCGCTGAAACACCGATTCCAGCCAAGAGCGTCGCAGGTCCTCGAGCGGCCACCGCACCGAAGCCGACCATAGCCATTTGGATGCTGGGTTTGATCTGCAGACCAACAGACAACTCGCCGCCGACCATTAAGTGTGTCGACTGCACTGCCGCTGAGCTTTGCAAAGCCAATATCGTATCCCGAGCGTTGTCTCGTGCAGAGCGCGGTGGGGGCGGTAAGACGGGTAGTATATTTGTGGTTTTTTCTGGCACGTAGGCCCGTCGTTGGACCCGTGGACGCAGATCGAGCTTTTCGCTTCGTACGCTCAACCAAGCCGCTTGGTAGTCCTGCCAAACCAATTTGGGCACGCTCGCTTTTTCAATCTGATGATTCGGCGAGAGCTTGAGCCAAGCGACAAAGGCGGCTCGTGCGCGGGGATGCTCTGCAACCCTCGACAGCGCTCCAGCGAGCAATCGCCAATGAGCGGCAGCGTTCGCTGGTTTCGGTTGGCGCGAACCCAAAAGTCGGATCACGCATGAAGAATCCAACTCTTGAGCACACTTTTGCGCCCGTTGGATGTAGCGCGCCGCTCGCGCCTCGACTGGTGATGTGACGCACAACACCATCACGACAGCGAACGAGCTCGCCAAGAGCGCGTATCGCTGTCGTCGGTGGGCGCAAGACCCGACCCTCATCTCAAGCCTCAACAGAGGTCTTCACGCGGCAAATTCGCGATCCAACTGTTTGTTTATTTGCTCGCGGACCATCCCTTTGGCCATTTTAGCCGCGAACCCGATCAACTCGATGTCTACGGCAACGTTCGCATCGCTCACGGTGAAGGTTCCTTTGAAGAACTTTCCGCTGGCTACCGCGCTGTTACCGGACCATGACACATCATTGATGAGGTCTGGTTTACGCTCTTTGAAGCCGCTGAGCATGTTTTCGAGTTTTTCTTTGGCTCCGTCGAGACCATAGCTGTGATCCCGGCTCATGCTGATGTCAGCCATCTCTTTCCTCCACTTGTCGTGCGATGAACTCACTCAACGCACCTTGGTTCGCCCGACGTGATCAGTCGGATTTTTCACTTCAATCCGCTTTAGGCCAACTGTCAGCCGGCCAAAGGCGGAAAAAACCGATGTCTTTTTTGGTTCGTATCATGCGGCCATGGATCACTCTGGCTCCCAGTTCGCCCCGCAGAGTCAGCCCCGGACCATCGGCGCATCGCTTCGGTACCGCGACCAAGCGAATCTCGAGCTGCTCATTGAGGCTTTTTACCGAGCACACGCGGTAGCGTTGCTCGGTACCTTCACTGTTGGTCCAAAGGCTCTCTCCACCTACTGGTTGAGCTGACAAGGTCATCCGTACTTGTTGGGACTGCACTGGCCCGATGTCCACTCTACCGCGCCATTGACCCACCCACGAAGGCGAACACGCTGATGCCCAACTCACCACACAAATCGCGAGCGCCACCCGAGATTTCGTCAAGGTGGGATGTCCGTCATACATGCTCATAAAACTCACGATCTGAGAGCCCGAATCATCAAGTCAATGCACGCAGTGTAAGGCCCCGCTCGCGGAATGGCAAAGCGCCCGCGACGAGATCTCTGGGTGTTGTTCAAGTGGGTTATGTGTAGTCCCCCGCTGGCAACGATCACTTTTCCAACCACTCCTTGCCGCGGCCGCTTGAAATTATCTTGTCTCGACCTACCCTTGCACATGCACCGGGATCCCACTGAGGGCGAACTTGGTGCCGATCACGCTGTCTGAGGGAGTCCCATGGCCGGTCACAGTCACTCCGCAAATATTGCCATTCGTAAGGGTGCGCAAGACAAAAAGCGAGCGAAGTTATTTTCGAAACTCGCCAAAGAAATCATCGTCGCTTGCAAGATGGGAGATCCAGATCCCGACAGCAATCCTCGTCTGAGGCTCGCTTTGCGAAAGGCGCGCGCCCAATCGCTGCCGAAGAACACCATCGAACGAGCCATTAAAAAGGGCAGTGGTGAACTCGAAGGCGAGGATTACCAAGAACTCATTATGGAAGGCTACGGACCGGGTGGCACGGCCGTTTATATCGAAGTGTTGACAGACAATCGCAACCGCGCGGCCAGTGAAATTCGCCATGCTTTCACCAAAGGTGGGGGCAATCTTGGTACCACTGGTTGTGTGGGTTACATGTTCAATCGAAAAGGCGTGATTGTTGTCCAAGGTGACGAAGATGAGGTCATGCTGGCCGCGTTGGATGCGGGAGCGGACGACATCTTAGACAACGAAGACGGCACCTGGGAGATCTTGACCGAGCCCAGTGAATGTGAAGCTGTCCTCGACGCTCTGGATGAGGCCAGTCTAACGGTGAAGCAAGATCAGGTTATCTTCATCCCAGACAATCGGGTTAGTCTGGATGGTAAATCCGCCCAACAGTTGCTTCGTATGCTCGACATGCTCGATGATTGTGATGACGTTCAAGGGCTTACTCACAACGCTGACATCCCGAAGGCAGCTATCGAAGCCTTCGCCAACTCCTGAGGCTACGTATGCACTTTGAAGATAAAGTTGTTGTAGTGACTGGCGGTGCAGGCGCGCTGGGCCAGGCCGTCGTGAGGACTCTCATCGACCACGGTGCGACCGTTCATGTGCCACTTTTTGAGGCCAAGCTCCCGGCTGAACACCTCTTGTCGACCCAGGCCAAAGTGCATTGTCATCCCTCGATTGACTTGACCCAAGAAGCCTCTGTAGAGGAATTGTATCGAGCGATTGGTCAGCCAATTTGGGCGTCTATCCACATCGCGGGGGGCTTCGCCATGGCGCCCATCGAATCGACGTCGCTGTCGGCATGGTCGCGGATGATGGCGCTCAACGGCACTTCATGTTTCCTGTCATGCCGAGAGGCTGTCAAAGCCATGTCTGGCGGCGGTCGCATCGTTAACGTCGCTGCTCAACCCGCGCTCAACCCTGTCGGCGGAATGGTGGCGTACAGCGCCAGCAAGGCAGTTGTGGCTAATCTCACCCAGAGCTTGGCGAAAGAACTCAGTGACCGACAGATTTGGGTCAATGCCGTGGTCCCCTCGGTGATGAATACACCTGCCAATCGCGCCGCGATGCCTGACGCTGATCACAGCCTTTGGCCTGGGGTTGACCAAGTGGCGAGTACGATTTTGTTTTTGGCTTCACCTGACAACGCAGTCACCAGCGGCGCTTTGGTCTCTGTAGCTGGACGCGCCTAATCCGCGGGGTTGGTAAAGGCACGTCGCAACAGAGCCGAGTCGCCTTGGATCGCGGTTCGTTGCATGTAAAACCACAAGCCACGTTCGCCGCCGAGTTCACTACCACCACCGGCTTTGCCCGGTCCGCCGTGGATTAGCCCCGGCATAACAGCTCCATGTCCAGTGCTTTGGTCGTGAATCTTGGCGCTCCCCCAGAGCAGACGACCATGCCAAGGAGCCAACTCGAGCAAAAGTTCTTGGCCCCATTCGCTGTCATCTGAAAATAGGCTCGACACCAAACCACCGCCGCCTTGAGCGACGATCTCTGTGGCCTCAGCGACCGTTCCGTCGTAGGGCAAAATCGTCGCCACAGGACCAAAGACTTCATGTTCATGCACATATGGAGCTGCCGCACCACCCTCAGCGAGGAAAAGTTGTGGAGCTACAAAAAATCCAGTCTCTGGTGCGCTTTGTGGGTCGCCCCATATGCGCGTCGCACCAGAATTTTGTAGGGCTTCAATTCCCGCCAACACATCGCGCTTTTGAGCAGGAGTACTCAGGGCTCCGACCGTAGTCGCACGTTGTCGAGGGTCACCAATGACCTGTTGGTCGAGGCGATCACGAAGCACTTCGAGCGCGTCGTCGAGTGTTGCTCTAGGGATCAAAATTCGTCGGATGGCGGTACACTTTTGACCGGCTTTTTGGACCATCTCTCGCACGACTTCGGCGATAAACATCAAGAAGGTGTCCGAGTCGGTCTGTACGTCAGGCCCAAGCACAGCGGCGTTTAGCGAGTCTGCCTCGACGTTGACCGCGATCCCCATCTCGCGGATGCGAGGGTGATTGCGAATCAGTGATGCGGTGTCATTGGAGCCCGTAAATACCACACAATCTTGACGTTCGAGGTGATCGAGCAAATCTCCAGCGGAGCCACACAAGAGTTGAAACGCTCCCGCAGGTAGTCCTGCATGTTCAACCCAAAGTTGCGCGACGCGATGGGCGATCAAGGCGGTCGCTGTCCCTGGTTTACAAAGTACGGGGACGCCCGCTAAAAGCGCGCAAGCGACTTTTTCGGCCATATTCCAGGCTGGAAAGTTAAAAGCGTTGATATGCACCGCGACGCCTCGTCGTGATGACCAGATGTGCTGTCCGACGAAACGCTTGCTTCTTGAGATTCGAACCTGGTCACCGTCTGTAAGCACTCGGCGATCTCCGAGACTCTGGGCCAGATGTGCGTAATAGGCCAAGGTCCCAGAAGCGCCGTCGATGTCGAATTTGGCGTCGCCGCGCGTGGCCCCCATGTTGTCAGCTGCCATCTCAATCAACTCGTCGCGGTGCTCTCGGACGATCTTGCTCATCTGCGAGAGCAACTCACCGCGCTCGAGGAAGCTCAACGCACGAAGCGCAGAGCCGCCAGATTTACGACCGAACTCGAGGGCTTCCTGGAGGTTTAACCCCTCTGTGGAGGTCTCGGCCATAGGCTCGCCGGTCAGGGCGTTGTGCAAGGTGCTGATTCGTCCCGTGCCTTGCTGCCAGGAACCGTTGAGATAGCTAGAGAGCTTGTGCATCTGCGTCCTCCGAACATCGTCACTGATGCTGACTTGGCGGAGAAGGTATCCTCAACTTAGTCCGCAAGGAAGGGGGGGCCATGAACATCTTGCTTGCCTGTGAGTTACACCGCTCGAATTTTGGGGTTGTGGTCCTCGCGCAGCGATGGCAGCGTCTGAGGCGACTGCACGCCAAGCGGACGCCAGAGCTACCATGACGACGATCTCAGTGATTATCCCGATTCGAGACAGGAGCGGCCAACGGCTCGAGAATTGTTTGCGATCGCTCAGGTGGCAGCAAGGTGTCAGCGCCGAGAGTATTGAAGTCGTACTCAGTGATTTCGGCTCTTCACAGCTCCATCGCGATTCGATCGAAGAGTTGGCTCAACGCTACGGGGCGCGGCTGCATTGCGAACAAACGGACGCGCTATGGAACCGATCGCGCGCGTTGAACCTGGGGATTCAAAAGGCCACAGGGCAACTATGTTTTTGTACGGACGCCGACATGATTTTTTCACCGGGTTTCGTGGCAGCTCTTCTACAAAAACAAGCCAAACAACCCCATCAGATCATGACCCTATCTAGATGCCATGATCTGCCGCAGAGCGCGCCCCAGCAGTTGATGGAACTCGAGGACTTCGAGTCATTAAGTGCCATGGCTGAACTTCGGCAAACTACGGGGACAGGTGCCTGCCAGGTCGCCGATCGAGCGTTCTTTTTCTCGGTTCGCGGTTATGATGAGGCCTTTGAGTATTGGGGAGCTGAAGACGATGACATGC
>PBTG01000100.1 GCA_002726535.1 Myxococcales bacterium
CAGAAATGAAAGAGATATACGTCGCAGAACTGCGCCGCGATGTAAGCAAACATCGACGCAGCCACAGCGCCAAAGGCGAGCGACCGAATTTCAAAAAAGACCGGCTCACGGTTGAGCGCATTCAACTCGGGGTAGCGTGCGAGCACTTCGGTGGCGGAGAGCCCCTGGTCGGCCGCAATCTGGCCAATAGCGCTGGTCGCAGACTTGACCAGTTGTCCGTCCGCATCGGTGGCCTCAAAACCTGGCAGGGCACCACCCGCCCACAAAATAAAGACGACCCAGACATTCAGCGCGAGTCCCATCCACACCAAAGCATTGGCACGTTTGGCTCCGTACAACTCGCTGACGAGATCGGTGGCCAAGAAGGTCAGCGGGTAAGGCAACACCCCGATCGCGACCACGAAAGGAATCTTCAGGCCAGCGATTTGAAAGCTCAGATCGATAAATCGCGAGATGCCGAGGATGTTGAGCATCGTCAACGAGCCCAAGAACAATCCAGAGAGCACCAAAAACACCCGCTCGCGTCGGGCGTGAAGTTCAGAGGCTTCGATAGGGTGCAGCGCCATAGACAAGATCTATCACACCGCTGTGGTCGATGTCGCGTCGCTTGGTAGTCCAGATGGAGACAAACTCATCCAACCGACCTGAACCATTGCAGGCACGAGGAGAAGATCAGCCACCAAGGCAACTATCATGCACATCGGCAAGAGTGTCCCGAGGATCCGAGTGCTAAAATACGCGCTGGACGCAAAAGGCAAGTGGCCAGCCACAAGAATGATTGTTGTCATCACAATCGCTCGGCCCGCGAAGCGAAAGGTCCGCTTCAAGGCTGCCCTGTCGTCAGCATTTCGATTCGATTCAATGCGATAGCGACTCAAGAAGTGAATCGTATCATCCACACCGATGCCGATCGCGAGCATCGCCACGAAGATCATGTCGCTATCTACAGCGTCCCAGCGCCATCCAGCGTAGCCTCCAAGAACCCATAGTGGCAGCAAATTTGGCACCATGGACCACAAGCCAACCCTCAAGGACCGCACCATCCAGGACATCATCAAGGTGATCGTCAGGATCGACAGTGCGAGCCCTCGCAACTGCCCGTTGAGAATCTGGTCGAGCCACGCTCCGAGCAACGCTCCGAGCCCGGTGACCTCAACGGAGACCTTGGCCGGAAGTGTGCGTGCGGCCACAGCCCGAATCTGCTCTGCAGCATCGTAGGTCTGTCTCATCGCTGTCGCCTGCAAACGAACGCCAATCCGAAGCCGTTGACGGTCGAAATCCACCATGCGCTCTAGATTCTTGCCGCCGCGCATCTCAAAGAGCAGGAGTTCCTGAGCCACCGCGGCCCTAGAATTTGGCAAGCGCCCCTGCCCTCCAAGGGCGTCATGCATCCGCTCGATGAGCGTCACAAAGGAAGCCACCTGGTCAACTCCAACAATTGTCTCTACAGCGTCCTGAAAGCGTGCGACGGCAGCTAACAAAGCAGGCTCCAACGCCCCACCTGGCGTGCCGCTGTCGATGTAGATCTCTACCGTTCCGGTCCCGGCGAAGGATTCGCTGAACCACTTCGCATCACGTTGAGTACGTCCTTGTTCAGGCAGTCGCTTGATCATGTCCGTGTCGATATGCAGTCGACTGACTCCAACGCCGGCCACAACCGTCAGCGCAAAGAATGCGGCAATGACCCAACGGGGCGATCTCAACGCGGTGTCTTGACACCAACGAACCAGACCTTTGACAGCCCTGCTCTGCGTACGTTTCGAATCCAAAGGTGGCCGCGGTAACCACAGCAAAGCAATCGGCGTCGCGGTGACGGCCAAAAGCAGCGCGACTGCGACCCCAAACCCCAATACTAAACCTAGGTGCCGAAACGCCGGCGTCGGCACTAGAGACAACGAAACAAAGCCAATAAAGGTCGTCAAAGAGGTAAACAGACACGCTCTGCCAACCTCCGCACTGCTCGCAATGATAGCCTCACGCTGATCTTGTCCAGCTTGTAACTCAAGCAGATAGGCGCTGTACAAGTGAATGATGTCGGAAAAGCCAACGATCAAGATAACCGCCGGCACGGCGGTCTGCATGATGCTGACGTGAGGATCGAGTCAGGTGCTCAGACCGAAGGTCCAAATCACCGCGATCAAAGTTACGCCCATCGTCACAATCACGGGTACAAACCCGCGAAATAAGGCGAAGACGGTAAAGAGCAAGACGAGCGTCACCACAGGAAAGAGACGAATCAAGTTGTCGACGCTGGCTTCAATGACATCTGCGAACACCGGTAACATTCCAGCCTTATGCAAGGTGTCGGGACGAAATCCGGCTCCCACAAAGCACGCTTCAACGCTCTTGACCAAGTTCGGTCCTTGCTCGGCAGGTCGATCAGGGTCGACCTTCAGCTCGACAACCACCCCTAATTTGTGTCCGTCAGCAGATGCGAAGACCGACGCAACGTCAGTAGACGTCAGCATTTGTGGCAAAATATGAGCGCGCTCTGCCGCCGAACTCTCTTCAGCGATGTCACGCCACGACTCGATCTGCACCCCACCTTCGATGGCTTTGATCCGTTGGGCACCCAAGAAACTGTCTACCCGCGCGACGTCTTCAATCGCGTAGAGTTCATCGATGGCATTTTGGAGCCGGTCGATCGTTGCGGGTTCCAAGGGGTCGGTGACATCAAGTCCGACGAGGATCAACTCATCACTGCCGAAACGCGCCACTTCGACCTTGTAGCGTAGATAGTCTTCACTCTCGCCGAGAAAGAGTTTGGCCACCGAACTCGCTACAACAGCCTGACTGCATTGCCAACAAGCGAGCACCGTACACAGCGCGACCATGGACATCACCAAGCGCCGATGACGCAAGTTCCAGATGATCCACTGACGCATCGATGCTCTCCGACAAGGCTGAATGCACAAACGAACTCGCTATGTCGGGATGTTATCAGCCTCCAAACCAATTGAGGAGCCACGAGCCAAAGCGCAGGTATCTACGGTCCAGTACATGAGTGGCTTGACCGCTGACAAGCTCAGCGAAGCGTGAGTTTGGGGATCGTTGGACGTGTCCATTTGGGATGAAGCGCGATGGTCTGCGGAGGTCTGTCAAATAAAGCTCCAGCTTCCATGACCCGCCCGAAGCGCACCCAACGAAGGTCAGTGAGCCGACAGTGTTGGTTGGCGAATGTCTCCTGACGTTGGGCTGGATCGAAGCAAGGGTCGCCCTCGATCGCGTTCCACCGACAACGCTCAGTCAAAGCAGCGAAGACTCTGCCGCTGTTGACATCAACCTGTACGGACACGACCACCCATGCGCAGCACTCTCGCTTGGACCACTGCAGGGTCTTGCGACGCGGTGGCGAGCCTACCTTGATCGTCACACGCCGGCCGGGTCCCAGCCATGATACGCGCTGCTCGCGGACACGGACGAGGTCTGTAGACTGTTCTATGAATGGTTGGCTACCAAAACGATCGCGCCGGTCTTGCCGGCGAAATCGTTGCCAAGCCCGCCCTGGCACGCCGGTCCTATCGGCGCCTTTGACCTGGACACCCGTCTGCAGCACCAATTCGGCGCGCGCTCCGACGCCGGGGCTGGGTCGCATGTGGTAAATCTGGACACGTTCATCCCCCTCGCAGCGGTCTGCGTCGACGAAAACCACACGCCCACCTGCGCCGCTGCGTCCTGAAAAGACCAACCGTCGATCTTTTTGAAAGCCGGAGGGATTCGCAGGCAACTGCAAAGGAATCGGACCAGTCATGACGGCAGGCGTCAAACGTAAGGTAAACCCGACGCGAAGCGCGTCGTTGAAGGTTCGCAGGACACCCGTCTTACCGACTGTCAACGCTCGTAATTGCTGCTCGGAGAGTCCGACGCCGCGCAGTGCGACTAGATATTGAGCCCAGAGCGCCTCGGCGCGAACTAGAGACCTCCACCAGGCAGGCGTGCCCGCATGGGTCCTTATGAGCGTCTCCGATGCGGGCGAGATGGCCGCAAAGGCCCGCTGTTGGATCGCCTGTGCGGTAAGCAATCGCCGCGAGATGGCGCCATCAGACACGGCCGGCCAATGTAGACAGACAGTGCCGAGCATCACGGTAAAGGCGAAGCTCAGCCCCTTGGAGACCATGCTCCGTTTTGCCACCCAGTTCGCCATTTGCTTGTCTTGACCATCCATCTTCGGCATCAGCTTACGCGCCATAAGCCATCGCGGAAACATTTCCTCAAGGGAGCTTCGGTGGATCGTCGATTTACACCGGCGCCGATGTGGTTATGCTTGCCCCTGATGATCACATCAGAAGCCATATCGAGTCGAGACCAACGACGGTCGTTTGCGGAGTTGTGTACCGCGCCGATGCGCTATGTAGGCGCTCGCACCCGATTTTGGTTTCAGTACGCGAGTCAGGTCTGCACCTTAATTAGTTATGCGCTGTGGCGTCTGACATTCGGCTATCGGCACATGAGACCGGTAACTCGGGCGGTACTCATCAAACAAGTGCTCTTTACCGCCGTCGACGCGTTGCCTTTTACTGGCTTGATCGCCGTGCTCTTAGGGGCAAGCGTGATCGCAGAAGCTGAATTGCACATGTCAGGCAACCCAGACATGGTAGGTAAACTCTTGGTGATCGTCGTTATTCGTGAGTTAGGGCCACTGGTAGCCGCCTTGATTTTGTTGGTCAGAAGCGGCACCGCAATGGTCGTCGAGATGGGCAACATGAGCGTCGGCAAAGAGATTGAAGGACTTGAATTCGCTGGCATCGACCCCTTCGAATATCTGGTCGTACCGAGGATCTTCGGCATGAGCGTTTCGCTCGTCGGCGTGGCGCTGTATTTCCTAGCCTTCTCCGTAGGTAGTGGCGTTGTGATCAGCGCGATCTTGGCGCAAAGCACGGCCCATCCGATCGAGCTCGTCGACATGATGACTCGGCAGTTAGGCATGACCGAACTCTATGCCTTTACGGCCAAGACCTTCATCCCTGGGCTGATGATGGCCGGTATCGTCTGTCACGAGGGTCTCAACGCAGGGCCACAAGTGACAGACGTACCCCGCTGCGCAACGCGTGGCACGGTCCGGGCCGTGGTGGGCCTCTTCGTCTGGAACGCTGCAGTATCCATTTTGATGTACATATAAAGGACTCAACGTGATGCTGCAGCCCCAATCTACCGCCCTACTGAGCTATCAAGATGTAAGCATTGAGATGGGCGGCACGGTACTGTTCGCGCCCTTGAGCTTTGAGGTCCATCAAGCAGAACTTGTTGTGCTCTCAGCTCCTGCAGGCGGCGGCAAGAGTTCAGCGCTACGTGCCTCTATAGGAGCCGTACAACTAGCATCAGGCCGCGTGATGTGCCTCGGGCACAATCTGGCCAAACTTCGGCCCAAAGAGTTGTTGTCGCTGCGAACGCAAATCGGCTACGTACCAGCGACTGGAGGCCTGTTGTCCAACTTGAGTCTCTACGACAACCTGACCTTGCTCTTGCGCTACCCAGGCGATCTGAGCCGTGACGAAATCGACCGTCGAGCAGAACAGGCTTGCGAAGACCTCGGGCTCGAACATCTCAGAGGTCGGTCGACCTCCGATGCTGATCAACAAGACCTTCACTTGGTCGCCATCGCCAGAGCTTGGCTGACCCGACCACCCTTGCTCATTTTGGATGACCCAGACCTCCAACTGGACGACGAGAGTACGCGAGAGTTATGGGCTCGTTTGACAGCGTTGCGTCAACGCCATGATGTCGCCATGCTAGTGGGCACAAGCCGCCCCGAGATGGCCCTGAAACATGGGGGCCAACATCTGAGCTTGTGCTCTGCTGAGGACCCATGAGCCAGTCGTTTAAGCTCCGCTACCAAAACGAAATTGTCGGCACCTTCGTGCTGGTAGGAATCGCCTTGGTCTTCGCCCTGCTGCTGCTGATGGCACGTTCTCAACAATGGTTCGAGGAGACCTTTCAATGCGAGATCCGATTCCGCTCGGGCAATGTCGCGCTGATCTCCGACGGGATGCAGCTACGAATTCGCAGCCAAGTCATCGGCCAAGTGACCTCTTCGAAATATGACGGAACCAGCCGTTTGGTGGTGAAAGCCGCGATCGGCACGCGCTATCGTCAAGCTGTTCATAAAGACACCGAAGCGGTTTTGTACACGCCAATCGCGGGGCTTCCGGGCGAGCCCTACATTGAACTCAAAGGCGGCAAGAGTCCCGATCCTATCGCCGAAGGCGCAGTCCTTCAGGGACGCGCGGCAGAAGACTTACTCCAGCTTGCGACCGATGTGCTAACCGACACTCAACGTCACCTCGGACCAACTCTTCGCGAGGTCCACCGCCTCACGGAACGACTTAACCTCGCTATGGATGCCCTCGCGAAGGACAACGACCCTGTAGATACAGCGCTCGCCGTGGCTCGGCTGGGTCTGCGCCTCGAGAAGTCTTTACAATCAATCGAACGAGTCATCAGCGGGCTCGAGCGTGTCATGGACTCGGTCGAAAAGGGCGAGGGTGTCGTCAATAAGATGTTGACCGACCCCAAGATGGTTCGCCAAGTCACAACTCTGATCGAGGCCACTCGAAACGCAGCCAACGGTCTGTCACGCTCGTTGTTAATCGCCAATCAGGTCGCTGGCAGAGCTTCGAAGTTGATGGCAACGAGCACGGACTTTATGTCAGCCGCCAAACCATTGCGACAAGCCCTGCCCTCTCTGATCCGAGACGGAAAACAAACACTCAATGACCTCGCCGTAGTCACCTCACAACTGCGCCGCGTCGCTCCACATGTTCCAAGCTTAGCTTCGCAGGTCGATGAGGTCTTACTCGAAACACGCAATGTGCTCGGTGCTGCCGAGAGACACTGGCTCTTCAACGGAACCCTAAGGCCCACCAAACCAGCGGCTAGCTTACCCGTACGTGGCCTTCGCGACACGCCTTCAACGCCGGCAGAGGCCGGACTACGTGAACTCCTGGACGCCAAGCCCTCAACACCTTCTACGAGCGGTGCAACCCCATGAGACACCTGCACGCTGGAGCGCTCGTCTTAGCGATCACGGTGACCTTCTCCGCCTGTTCGGGTGCGGGACCCGCAACACGTGAGACTGTTGCGCTTCGCTACGCCGCTGACGCAGACGCCGCCTGGCATGCCGGCCAGTATGAAAAGGCGGCGCGCCGATATGAGCGTGCCGTACATGAAGCCCGGGCCAACGATAACCAACACTTGGTGTACGTGCTGCTCATTCGTCAAAGTACAGCGCTCGTGGCGGCTGGCAGAGCTGACCTGGCCCTTCCTCGGGCGCTCGAGGCCCTCGACCTCGCCAAACTCCGTGGAGACTCTCGCCACGAAGCCATGCTCACTCTGGGCCAGTGCTATGCCCTCGGTGGCGATGAAGCTCAAGCCAGACAAGCGCTACTGGCAGCAGTAAGCGGACGTGGCTGCGTGGGGATGGCTGCAGGCTCCGGGCTCGGCGCGCTGTCCGCCCGTCGACAGAACCACACAGCGGCGAGGACTTGGTACGCCAAAGCCGCGAAAAACTCCTGTCAGGAAGCCTCGGTACGCGCCCAACTGGCCTATAACTGGGGGCGGCTACTCGAGCGAAGGGGAGAGCATCAACAAGCCCTCAAGCGACTGCGCACATCGATTGGATATTTCCAGCGAGCTCGTGATGAGACGGGGCTCGCTGACGCTCTGCATGCCCTCGGCAAAGTCCACGAAACAATCGGGCAGCTTCAAAAGGCCGCTGACGCGTTTCGCCGCGCAGGTCACACAGCGTGGGCCGTGGGTCGAGCCAAACTGGCTGCATGGAACTTTGGGCTCGCCTCCGCAGCCCTACGAAAACTCGGACGAAAAGTAGAAGCAGATGAGCTTGCCGCCCAAGGACGTGCCGCTCTCAGCGCGTCTAAAACCAGCTCTAAGCGAGGTCCCCAGCGGGCTCATTAGGTCCGAGGACGCGGATCGAAAACTCTTTCATCTGGGCGCCATCAAAAATATAGTGTCCGCTAAAGCGTCGGCCACTGAGCAATAAGGGCAACCAGTGGGCATCATCAGCCCACATCTGAGCGTAGGGGACCTCTTGGTCTGAGATCCAAATCGGGATCGCTTCGTCTGTCTCTCGGGGACTGCCTCGATAGCCTCCAGCCACATAGACGTGAACGTGCATGCTGTAGCCATCGACAAATTGGAATCGATGCTCACCACACCAGCTAGGACTTGACGGCGTAATTCCGAGTTCTTCTTCAACCTCTCGAATTGCGGCTTGCCGGGGAGTTTCACCTGCCTCCAGGCGGCCTCCAGCAGCATTGATAAGACCTTTTCCTAGGCCACGCTTTTTGCGAATGAGTAGCAAGCGACCGCCGCGTCTAATAACGAGCAAGGTCGCCACGTCGACCGGAGACCAGTCGTGTTGGAATAGCCTCAGGTCCATGAAGACTCCAGCGCTATACGTGCTCGTAAGGTCATCTTCGCGTATCGCCCTGATTGTGTTTTCGCGCCACACGAGTCGCTTGATGAACACGCTCTGCACGGAAAGCTGGAGCCACGGATTCGCAAACTTGATCGTGGCGATTGCTCCATCCCCTTGCGGTGATCAGGGCCTGCCAATCGGCGTCGCTTACGAGACCTTCGAGGGGCTCTCCCAGCCAGTGAAAGCGCCGGGCGATATGTACCGTAAGGGCATCGATTGGCGACAATTGCGGAACTGCATAGGTCGACACCAACGTGCTGGCCGGTGCTGAGATCGAAGCCATCCGCTCCAAACATGTCGCAATGTCATCATGTGGCAGGTACATGGTGCAGCCTTCCCAGACCCAGACCGTCTGAAGCGATGGGTCAAAGCCAGCGTCGAGCAAGCGGATGGCGAGATCCTCATGACTGAGATCCAACGCCACATAAACAACCTGACTGGCTAGGGTGTACAGTCGCCCGGTTCGATCTCGCTTGGACCGTTGACTGGCCGGGTGGTCTAACTCCCACACAGGCAATCGAGACAAGGCCTCAAGACGATGAGCCCGATCATCATAGCCAGCGCCGACGACCACGCATTGCCGCGCGCCGCGGGCAATCGCGGCCGACACGGCGTGATCGATCTGATGGGTCCGCCAGCGAAGATGACTGACCAGACCCG
>PBTG01000101.1 GCA_002726535.1 Myxococcales bacterium
AGCTTCGGGAGCGAAGATGTTGCACTCCATCAACTCACTGGTCATCGGCGCCGTTGCGAAATAATACAAATGGCAACCGATTATCGACAAAAGTAGATGGCGACTGTCCTGTAGACGAAACTCACCGGCGGCCATGCCGGCCTCTAAAAATCCACCGGCGAAGTGCAACAGATCGATACCGGGTTTGCGACCTGAGTCAGAGGTCAGCGGAGTATCCAACACTTGGCTCTGCAAAAGCAGGCTTGCAACGGCAGGATTGTCACCGAGGTAATCTGCCACCAATGAATTCAACCGCCGCAGTCGAATCCGAAAGGAGTCATCGTCGAGTTGTGCCGCTTCGATCATATTGCCGATCTCGATAAAGATCTGTTTCATGACCTCGAGATAAAGGTTCTCTTTACTTGGAAAGTGGTGAAAGAGAGAGCCTTTGGTCAGACCCAGTTGACCGGCCAAGTAGGCGGTACTCGCACCATCATATCCCTTTGAAGCGAAGGCTACTCGCGCGGTCTGTAAAATCTCGCTGCGCGAAATTGGATTGGTGGGTCGACCTGGGCCTCTACGTCTCTTACGGCTGCTCATGTCGAAGATACTAACGGCCAACAACGCAGATGACAATCTACTGAACGGTTTATTAGGACCATAGGTAAAAGTGGGACCTCACCGCAAAAGGGTTACAATTCATCGCATCGAAAGGGTCTATCGGTCTGGCGCTGTGAGTTCTGTCGGCGTAGTCTCTAGACACCACGGCTGAGTTGGGCTCAACTGTGGCATGACTGGAGCTGTCCAGTTCTGACTGTCCGCATCTGATTGATGGAGCGAAAGCCATGGCCGGAGAGATCATTGTTCCCACTGTTGGCGAGTCGATCACCGAAGTGATCGTCGCCGAGTGGTTGAAATCTGTTGGAAGTTGGGTCGAGCAAGACGAGCCCGTCGTTAGCCTGGATACTGACAAGGTGAGCGTTGAGGTCCCTTCACCAATTGCGGGATTTTTGCGTGAGGCCCTCAAACAATCCGACGACACCGCAAATATCGGCGAAGTCATCGGTAGGGTTGAGGCGGGCGAGCGTCCAGCAGAGCAAGTCCCAGTAGAGCAAGCCCCAGTAGAGCAAGCATCTGCCCCAGAGCCTTCTCAAGACAAAGCAGCCGCCGTAGTCGCCATGCCGGCCGCTGCGCGCGCCGCCGCGACTGAGGGTGTCGACTTGGCAGGACTCAAAGGCAGCGGCAAAGGCGGTCGAATTCTCAAAGAGGACGTGATGCAAGCCGCCGCTGCTCCCGCGCCGGCGCCGGCGCCCACGCCCGCACCACGAGCGGCGGCGAGTCCTTCGGCGCCAGTCGCGGCTAGGCCCGCACCGACGGGTGGACGACAAGAAGAGGTCGTCGCAATGACGCGCATGCGTAAAAAGATTGCTGAGCGTCTCGTCCAGTCACAGCACACCACAGCTTCGCTGACGACCTTCAACGAGGTCGATATGAGCGCCATCATGGCGCTGCGAGGACGCTTCAAACAAGCCTATCTCGACAATTATGGCATCAAACTTGGCTTCATGAGCTTCTTTGCAAAGGCGATCGTAGACGCCTTGAAAATCGTCCCTGAGCTCAACGCAGAGATCCGCGGCACCGACGTTGTGTACCGCGATTACCTTGATTTGGGCGTCGCTGTGGGCGGCGGCAAAGGCCTGGTTGTTCCCGTGGTTCGAAACGTTGAACGTCTGAGCTTCGCTGAGATTGAGTTGGCGATCGCAGATTACGGTCGCCGTGCTCGAGACAACAAACTCAAAGTTGAAGAACTCACAGGTGGGACTTTTAGCGTCTCTAATGGGGGCGTCTACGGCTCGATGATGTCGACGCCAATTTTGAATCCACCGCAATCAGGCATCTTGGGCATGCACAACATCATCGAGCGTCCTATTGGGGTCAAGGGTCAGATTGAGTTGCGACCCATGATGTACATCGCTCTGACCTATGATCATCGCATCGTCGATGGCAAAGGGGCTGTGACCTTTTTGAAGCGGGTCAAAGAGTGCTGTGAGTCACCCGAGCGGATGTTGCTTGAGATCTGACGCGAGGAGACAGAGATGAGCGATCAACACCATTTCGACGTCGTCGTCATCGGCGCAGGACCCGGCGGCTATGTCGCAGCGATTCGCGCCGCTCAGCTTGGCTTGAAGACCGCTTGTGTCGAAAAAGAGACTCGACTCGGTGGAACATGTCTGCGAGTTGGCTGCATTCCGAGTAAGGCCCTCCTAGAGAGCAGTGAACGCTACATTCAGGCCAAAGACCACCTCGCCGAACACGGCGTAGACGTCAAAGGTGTGAAGTTAGATCTCGCGAAGATGATGGCTCGCAAAGACGGTATCGTCAGTAACCTGACCGAAGGCATTGGCTTTTTGTTCCAAAAAAACAAAGTCACCCGTTTTGAAGGTGTTGGCAGCTTGACCCCTGCAGAGGGTGCTCATGGAGTTGATGTCACTGCTCAAGACGGTTCGGTCGTCTCATTGCGTGCTCGCAATGTCATTATCGCCACCGGCAGTGAAGTCGCGACCTTGCCTGGCATTGACCTCGACGGTGACCGTATCGGCGGATCCACAGAGGCGTTGGCTTGGTCCAGTGTTCCCAAGCATTTGGTCGTGATTGGCGCAGGCGTCATCGGCCTTGAGTTGGGCTCCGTTTGGGCCAGACTGGGTTCGCAAGTGACGGTATTGGAGTACGCAGATGGTCCTCTGCTCGGCATGGATGAGGAGCTTCGCAAGCGGGCCAAACGCATCTTCAAGAAGCAAGGCTTAAAAATGCGCTTTGGCGTACGAGTCACAGGCGTCAAGGCGTTAAAATCAAGCTGTAAAGTTGAGGTCGAAGGTGGTGAGCCCATCAAATGCGATCGGGTGCTCTTGGCCGTCGGGCGACGTGCTCACACGGCCGGCCTTGGGCTCGAGTCTGTCGGCCTGGCGACCGACAAACGTGGAAGAGTCGAAGTCAACGCTCATTTGGAGACAGCTGTCTCAGGGATCTACGCCGTCGGCGACGTGATCGCGGGACCGATGCTTGCTCACAAGGCAGAGGAAGAGGGAGTCGCCGCGGCAGAATACATTGCTACTGGCTATGGACACGTCGATTACAATGCCATCCCCGGAGTGGTCTACACCGAGCCGGAGATCGCCGCAGTTGGACAGACTGAAGAGCAACTCAAGGCCGCTGGTGTGCCCTACCGGAAGGGCAATTTTCCTTTCGCGGCAAACGGACGCGCCAAAGCGCTCGCTGCCACCGACGGGTTCATTAAAATCTTGGCTCACGCCGAGACCGATCGAGTCCTAGGCGTGCACATGATTGGGCCTCGAGTTGGTGAGTTGATCATCGAAGCGGCGATGGCGATGAGCTTCTCAGCGAGTTCTGAGGACATGGCGCGTGTCTGTCACGCGCACCCGACCTTACATGAAGCGGTCAAAGAGGCCGCCTTGGCGGTCGATGGGCGCGCACTGCACAGCTAAAACTCGCACTCGACAGAGGGCGTAGGCCGCAGGTTTGTCGTACTGATTTGTGGTCAAGCTCTGTCGGCTTAGTCCAAAATACCTTTGCAGACGTCAGATCTAGAGATTGTACCGACGAGTTTACCTTCGCTGTCGACCACAGGAAGACGCCGAATCTGCTTGGCTACCATGGTTCCGGCCGCCTTCAGCACGTCATCTTCAGGTTTGTAGGTCACCAGCTTGTCTCCGCTGATCACAAACGCGTCGATGGACTGTGTTGCCATGTCTTTGCCGTTTTCGACAAATTGCCCAAAGGCAGCACGGAGACTCATTCCATCAGCCATTAGCTCGGCGAAGTTCGGCATCACGGCGCGGATGAGGTCGCCTTCTGACAACACTCCACGGAAGTTGTTTTCCGCGCTCACCACCATGAGATCGCTCGCACCTGTCATGCTCACCAGGTTGGCCGCGTCTCGCATGGTTGCGTTCTCAAGGATACGGGTTGCGTTGTAGGACATCAGCTCTCGAATTTTCATGCCTTGTCTCCATCGGGCGGCAGTTGCAGGCCCGAAGGTAGCCCCGACGAAGGCCGTCGGCAAGGGGCCAGGGCCTCGAAAATCCCTTTGGTCGATTACATCAACGCTTCGAAGAGCTTCGTGTACTGCTTGGCCATACGCTCATGAGTGAAGCGTTGCTCTGCAGCTTCCGTCGCATTTGAGGCCAATTGTTTACGAAGTTTGGTGTCGTTGACCAGGCGAGATAAGGCCGCACAAAGCGCAGCCGGTGAGTCTGGTGGAACCAATAGGCCGTTGACGCCATCTTCGATGACTTCGCCGATAGCTCCGACCGATGTCGCGACGCAGGCCAAACCGGCGGCTTGGGCTTCCAAGAGCGCGACCGGCAGTCCCTCCATACGTGAGGGCATGATGAAGAGATCGGCTGCTTGAAGCACCGAGGGGATATCACCGCTCGGGGGACGCAGTTGTACGGGCAAAAGCGGTTGTTGTTTCAAGGTTTTGCGCAAAGTTTCACTGTAAGCCGGATCGATGTGCTCACCACCGATCGATGTAACCCACAGTGTCGATCGCTCGGATTGTTCGAGCGATTTGATCGCTTCGATCGCGACATCGACCCCTTTGAATGGCGATCGGTTGCCGACCATCACAGCCCAGATCGCATCGGCGGGTACATCATATTGTCGTCGAGTCGTCTCTTTGTCGCTATTGGCATGTTGGAACTTGTTCACATCGACCGCTGAGAGCACGACGTGAAAGGCCTCTTGAGGCAGAGCATAAGTCTGCTTGGCCCAATCAATAGTCTGTTTACTGATCCCGACGACTGCATCAGCCCGGCGAAACAACGTGCGGTCAATGGGCCTACCAAGGCGCTCGAAGCGAGGCCAAACCAACTTGTTGTGCAGAGTGCTGACCCATTTGATCTTAGGATTGGCTCGCGCCAGCAATCCTCCGTAAAAGTCCGAGGACGTCGAGTGGGTGTGCAGCACATGGGGACGAAAGCGACGTACCAACCTTCGCAACTGCAGCAGCGTCTTCGGACTTGGTCCGGGCTTCTTATGCAGTTCATAACATCGAATGCCAGCGTCAGTGAGTCGCGCTCGAAGCTGTTCAGCCTGACTCAAGTTGACGTCTCTGAGTGCGACCAGTTGGACCTCAAACTGGCTGGATAAGGACATCGCCAGTTCACAGCCGAACTTCTCCGCGCCTGCGAGTGCAAGAGCGTTGACCACGGTTAATACGCGCATACGTTCAGGCATCGTTGTTGAACCTCAGCACTGGAACCTACCGACCCGCTCAGACTATCTCGATGCAGACTCGCTGACCAGCCAGAGCCAATCGGCTCGAACTCGACCCGCACGAGTGGGCTCAGGTCCCTCCGGAGTAGATGAGATCGGCCGAATCACGGCTGAGCGATAGGAGGGGGCAACACGCTCTGGGACTCCAAACCGAAAGAGGACGTGTCCTTCTCCAGCGAACACCAGCACCCGGCTCTTTGCAGGATATTGGTTGAGCGTCTGCCCGACGCGCTGGGCCATGGTCTCGTCCCAGACTAATTGCGCGCGATAATAGCTCGCCAACATCGCGTCGTTGAAGTGTGCAGCATGGGCGCCGGCTGCTTCGCGCATCATCGAATCGAAATAGGCGCGGTGCGCTTGATTTCCGCTACGCAGCGGCGGCACTAAGTACCGTTTGGCAGCACTGAGTTGGCCTACCTGTCCCCTCGCGACCGCCCGAGCCAGGCCAGCTTCGGCGTTCAACGCGATCATGGGAACTTGGTGGCGACGGGACCAATGAAAAATTGGCGCATACGACTTCCACGAGTGCCCCCAGGTCTGCTTCCACTTGAGGCGCTTGGCCAATTGGTCAGGGTTGATATCGCCTCTTATCCACGCATCGAGCGTCGGTTGAGACGATGCAGGGAGCCATTCAATTGCGAGCACCACTGGGCCGAGCCGCTTTGCATATCGCGCCACATCAAGTTGAGCCCGGTGGCTGATGGGATCGCCATGTTGCTCGGCAACATAAAGGATTCGCGTGGCGGTCATCCGGGCGCCGATATCATGCAAAGCGAGTGCGGTGCGCCCCTCGTAAATCTGTCGATTTGGCCGGTTCGTCGACGTCGTAGAAACACAAGCGCCACAGAGCAAAGTGACTCCAACCAGCAGTCGTTGCATCGCAAGATTCACGTCCTGTCCTTGAGCATATCGTTGCAATGCCTCTGCGCAGCGGTCTTCGGCTTGAATCAATGTCTACGAGCAACAGCGCCGCCATTGGATGCTTGCCAAAGGACAATGGTGACACAGATCCCAACGTGCAAGCGCTTGGTCGACCGCGCTCTTGCTGTATCTCCGCACAACCCCGTGCCTGAACGACCCTTGTCTAGCCCTGAAGATCGGCTGGTCTGATCACACGTGGCCTTGTGATCGCCACGGCATTAGAGATGTTTGACGCTGCGAGATTTAAGATGCGACACTATTTGCATGAAATGTACACCACATCGAACTGCTCGCGCGATACCGGCATTTGTCGTTGCGATCGTAGCGGCTGCCACAATCATGCCGTGCGATGGCTCTGCCACAGTGGTTCAGTCGCCCAATGAGGCGACTTTGACCCAAGATAGGGCCGAACATGAAGCCTTCTCTGCGGCGGCTCGATCCTTTAAAACAGGCCACCTCAAACGGGCCAAAGCCGAGTTTTTAAGCTTGGACAAAGCGACAGTGCGGCCCAGCCGCCGCAAGGCTGCTCGGGCGATGGCTGCGCTGGCCGAAGAGCTCAGCACCGACCCCATCGCCAGTAGCCTGTATCTCAACCAGCCCAATGGTCGCGGCGCTTTCGTTTCGCTCTGTGCAGTAGAGGGGATCGTTGGAGGCTTCTCTTTGGCCACCGCATTGATGCCGTCGAAAGTCTCTGCAACCACCATCGTCCGCTCGGTCGTTGGATCTGCGCTCGCCGGAGGGTTGGGCGGCGCTTTAGGCGCCTATTTTGGTACGCGATCGATGGTCATTCCCAGTGCACGGATCGCTAGCGGAGGCTTGGGTGCAATCATCGCACCAATCGCCACAATCCTCACCCTGCAAGCGGTCGACCTGAATATAGACGCTCAGTTTATACCTTTGACCTTGTGGGCTACGTCTTTGGCTGGTGGCGTGTCAGGTCTGGTGCTAGCCGACAGCTTCAAACCGAGCCCTGGCCAGGTCGCCTTTACCTCGACCTTTACGATCTTGGGCAGTGCCGCTACAGCGCTATTGCACACCGTCGCCGCCTCGAGTGACTCCACGTTTAGCGGCGCCATGCTGGCTGGAGGCTTGGTGAGTCTGGCGGGCGCCTCTTACTTTTCACAGAGAATCGATTGGAGCCCCGGGCGCGCGGGCACCGTGCTTGCCGGCGGTATTCTTGGGATTCTTGTCGGGGCTTTGACCAACGTCATCATCTTGCCCGATGACGGCACTTTCGCCATTGCACCGCTCTTGGGGTTGGTGGGCGGGACGGCCCTAACCGTCTCGGTAACTGACAAGTTCAAGCCCAGCGAACATGTTGTGATTTCAGATCTGTCGGTCAGTCCAGGAGTGGCACTGGCCAGTGATGGAGATGCGACGACAACCCTTCAACTCAGTGGGAGGTTTTGATGATGTCCCACAACCATCGTTATTGTATGTCGGTAAATGAGTGTGCATTGCGCCATCGGACCCGCCTGTTGACGCCCCTATTGCTGACGCTCGGGTTGTTCATAAGCGTCCCAGCGCTCGCGACAACTCAATCGGTCCCAAGCACTGGCGCCGCGCCCGGCGAGACCAAAGATGCCGACGACCTCGACACTCGCAGTGAATTTCGATTCACCCTTGAGCAACTCAGGACTGGCCAGTATCGCCGAGCCCATCGTCGATTGGACAAGCTCCGCCCGACCTTGAAATCTCCGCAGCGCCAGCAGGCGGCTGATGCGTTGATAGCTTACGCTGATGACCTTGAGCGGCTCTATCCCTCACATTCGTTGACCTTCAAGTCCCAACCAGCGGGTCGAAAGCAGGTCATCGCGCTGCTCACTGGGTTGAGCATGTACAACGTTGGCGCCTTGGCAGTGAGCTTTCAGTGGAATCCATTAGGGGCCTCATTGCTCGTTGGTTTGGCTGGTGTCGGTGGGTTTTGGGGCGGACTGCGCCTGACCGAAAGGATCCACATTCCTGACGCACAGGCCTCGGCGATGACCTATGGAACTTTCCTTCTGGGAGTGACTACGATTTTGGGTGTCGATGCAGATCTGGAAACCTCTTTACTCTACAGTGGCAGCGCTTTGCTCGGCGCAGGGCTCGGTTGGCTCGGCGCCAATTACCTGCAGCCTAGCCCTGGGCAGATGTCCTTTATCAGCCAGGTGACCTTGATGGGGTTTGGTACGAGCATTGGCTTGGCTTTCGCATTTCCAGACTCGGTGTTCAATGAGGCGCAGAGGTTGAGCATGAACGTCGCCATGTGGGTCGGCGCCGCCGCATCCTTGGCCACAGCCAAATGGGTCGATTGGAGCCTCACCCGCGTCCGCTACGTGAGTTTATCGAGCGGTCTCGGTGTGTTGCTCGGTCTGGCAGCGCAGACGCTGATCAAAATCGACGATCAAGCGGGCTATGCTCGCAATGGCACCATCGGACTGTGGGCCGGCTTCGCGCTCGGGATCGCGTTGACGGACACTCTTCCGGAAAGTCCTTACTTCAAAGACGATAAGGTCTCGGCGAGTCTCACCCCCGCGACAATCCCCGACAGCGTTGGCCAAGGCGCTCCTGGATTCGCGCTCTCTGGCCGCTTTTAACCCCTGCAGGACCGCTTTTTTTACAGCGTCTGTCAGCGGTAAATCAGCAGCCAACTCTTTAGGTCGATTCGAGCGCCGAATCCGCCGTTACCGGCGTTGGAGGCCTTGGGTACATAGGGTTTGCCCGCGAGCAATCCTTCGTAGCTGATGGTGACCTTCGAGCCGGGTTTGGCGTGCGAGGTGACGTCAAAGGTGGTCGTTGGAATCTCTTGGCCTGGACACCATCCAGCGCGTCCTAGGGTCCACGTCCCGAATTGGTTGGGCACCACACCGAAGGGGATTTGCTTGGCGCAGCCAAAGTTGTCGCCGATGTAGGGTTGGTCTCTCACCCATGTCTTCTCGCCACCGGCGTCAGACTTGACCGTGAAGTGGTGGGTGTGATTGCAAAACTCAGCGCAGTTGGCGGTGTCCTTTCCAAAGCCATGACCGCTGACGTCGATCATGATCTCGACTCTCTTTGCGTCCGCCGGGATCTCAAAGCTCTTCGGCTCATATTTGTCGTTGTACTTGGCGTTGAAGCCGCCGCCAGTGAAGAGCAAGTGAGCTTCATTTGCCGGCCCAGAGCCCTTGCCTGTGTTTCGGAGACGAAATTTCAAGGTCGAAATGTAGGGGTAAGCTGGCTTGTACTTGAAGCGTACTTTGCCGCCATTGCCGAACTGATAGAGGTTGTGGCTGGCGTCATTGATCCAGTGACCTTCTCGGTTGTAGGTCGTCACCCAGCGCTGCACATCCATGTCCACAGTCTTACAAGCGCAGCCCTTGTAGCCTGAGACGCCCTCGACTTTGGCTTGATAGCCCTTGCACACTGCAGCCGGGCAGTCCGAATCGGACTTACACGCGGCGTCCTTGTTGCTGCCGGCGTCACATGTTCCACTTTTTTCTGTCTGTGGTTTGGTCGTCCAGCCGCAGGTGTGAGTCCGCTTGACCTTGTCTTGGCGAGGGGTGATGCAGGTACATTCTTTGGTATCCGCTAGAACTCCTGGTACCGCTTTGACCTCTTTTTGGTAGCCCTTACAGGCGCCGTCAGGGCACTCGTCTTTGGCTTTACAGGATTTGTCCTTATTGGCGCCGGCGTCGCATTTGCCCATGGCCTCTGCCTTGGCTTTGATCTCGTTGATCCCGATTGTGCAGGACTCTTTGGCATAGGGATTTTCTTCTTTTTCGGGGCGTTCAACGAGCTTCAGCCAGGCTAGATAATCCCACTCAAAGCAGTTCTGATAGTCGTGGTCTTTGCACATCTGGATGTGTTCGATCTCCAAGGTGTCATAGCCCTTCATCTCCTCGGCCGAGGGGAGCTCAAGCTCTAAATACGGGGTGTTGTGAACTTTGTTGTCGAGCAGCGTGAGGATCTTCACGCCCTCAACCGGGTATTGCTTCGCCCTTTTGACCTCGTAGTCGTAATACTGAGCCTCATAAGCCAAGAACTGGATGTACCATTTTTGCTGACCAACCAACCCCATCAACCCGATCTGACGAACCCTCTGATATCGGTCAATGGCCAGCACTCGAGGCGCGCGTTTGCGGGTGAACTCACCGAGCCATCCCCCTAGAGTTTTCGGAACTGTGATGGTTTCGTTGGCGATCGGTGCTGGAGAGGTCACATAGTGAATGCGCTGCTTCCACCAGCCTCGGTCCACGGCGCTCATATTGGCCAATACACCTTCGATTTTTTTGCTGAAGGTGGTGATGTAGCTCTGCGAGTTGTCGGTTCCGTCTTGGTCTTTGTAGCCGATAAAGAAGAGATGCACGTTTTTCGGACACCAATCCAAGAGATTCTTTAGGTCTCCACCCGTGGCGTCGTCGTGCAGTTTCATCCCATAGTCGGTTCCATCATTGCCTTTGTACCAACCCTTGCCAGTAAAAACGAAGAGATAGGAGTCGTTGCCGTCATAGTTGGCCTTGAAGTTCCAGTCACCCGTGTCGGTGGGAACAGTAAAGTCGCCCGCCAAATCGCGATACTTGATGCCTGTCGGACCCTCATCAAAAGTACGCATCGGCGGTGCTTTGGGAATCTTGGTCGCTAGCATACAGCCGATATAGCTGTCGCAGTCTGCGAGCGTCGTCAGGCAAGTTTGCGCGGCTTGGGCGGTATCGGGTGACTCACACAGACTCACGCACAGTTGCTGGTCGACATCTGCTGAGCAGCCATCAAAAGGCTCGCAGTAGCCTTTACAGTCGAAAGGAACCGCGGCGGTGTCAGATGTTACACCGCTGTCAGCGGTGACCGTTGTGTCCGGTTGTGGCGGCGCACTGGTGTCGCTCACAGACGTGTCAGTCGAGATCGTGTCCGAGGCGGTCGTGCCTGTATCTTGCTTTTCTCCACAACCGGCGAGGACAAAGGCAATCGCGACCCATGTGATTGCAATGAGCTTGGTGAGCTCGTAGCTCAAGTTCGTCTGGGGCTTCATGTCCTCTCCCTATGCTGAATCTACGGGCTTCGAGCTTACCTGCTCTGGAGTCCCTCGTCATCGTTTGCTTGTATGAACACGCTTGAGAACACGTGCACAGCGGCCCTCATCGTCACCGATTCGAACACAACGCCTCAACACTGGTCGTGGGTCTTGTTTCAGCCGGATTTGCAGCATGGCCAGCGCTCGCAGCCCGCGTGCGCTCAGACCAAGGTCATCTTGTAGGCGCGTGACAACGCGTTGAGCGCCATCAACAGAGCCGATTCGGGCGAGGGTAAAGGCCAACTCTACAAGCTGATTTGGATCGTCCTCACGTGAGGCGAGGTTGTCCAAAAGGCCATCACGGTAGGTTTTGGGGGCTGCCGGAAAACGCACGTGAAATCGACTGAGCGCTCTTATCGTCGCCAAATCACGCTCTTTAGCCGCCATTTTGTGACTGCGCTGGTCCCATTTCGAAATCAGTTTAGACCGATGTCCGGCGTACAGAGCTCGTGGGGCGCGCAACTCAAGCAAGGGACGGTCGTCATAATGCAGCGAGCCTTGAGGATCGAGCCGTTTGGCCAATCCGCGAGAGCTCAGTGCTTTAAGGCTGAGCAGAACCTCAGCACTCGGGATATCTAGCTTCGTGAGCTCGGCGCCCGATTTGGCGATCGCCTGGCTCAATCGCTTTTTGTCAGCGCTAAGGGGGGAGTCACTCGCCAACATCAACAGGTCACCCGGGAAAAGCGTCCAAAGACTCACGTGACGAAAACTCCCCCGTACAGTTCGCAGCACTAGGCGCAATAGCGCTGGATCCATCTCGTAGAAGTGAAACCACTGGGCGAGCACACCAGCAGGATTGAGTCTCGCTCTGACCTGTTCGAAAAACTCTGCCGTAAAGAGTGCTCCGTTACCGGCGACCCACGGATTGGAGGGCTCGCTAATAATCACGTCCCACAGTCGCCGATCTCGCTGAAGCCAGGCTCTTGCGTCATCGCGATGAATGGTCGTCGTGTCAACCACGCCGCGATTGTAGCGCTCGAATAAACGGGCCGCAGCGGTCACCGCAGGTGAGATTTCAATCACCTCGACTCGCTCAAAGAGTCGGGTCGCCTCGCCGGCCGTAACGCCGCTCCCCAAGCCGATGACCAACGCACTTTGATGACGGTGACTGAAGGTGAAGGGCAACCAAGCGCTGGTGACCTGGGTCAACATGTCGCCTCGCGTCGATGCATCAGGTTTCGCGTTGACCTTCAACACTCGATGCTGCCCTCGTTCGAGCACAGCGACTGAAGCGTCAGGCCCGTCTGCTGCGAACACCACTCGCTCACGCATCAGGCGCTTGGACCAACTCTGCCAGCTCACGCTGTGCGTAGATCGGTGGCGAAAGGAGCCGGCGCTGAGTAGACGCACGTCCCAAGGTCCCGCACCGACCCACAGCGTGGCGACCCCAACGCACAAGACCTTGACCGCGGAGCGCCGATTCAGTGGGATCAATACCAGCACGGCTGCGATCAGCACGACGATCACACAGAGCATCACCCCATGGAGTCCGACAATCGGCAACAAGACCGTACCGCCCAAAGCGGCTCCACACACGCTGCCTAGTGTGTTGGCCGCAAAAAGTTGGCCTGTCTGCGCGCCCAAGTGATGCTCCGCGTCCGCAGTGGTCATCATCGGCAAGATGGCGCCCAGCAGCGCGCTTGGGACTCCGACGAGCGCTGCGATGAGCAGCATTTGACACGCTTGCCATGCAGCAAAAGACAGCTTCGGCAGTTCGGAGCGAATCAGATGCAAGATCCAGGGCAGACGCTCATAGAGCATCGAGGAGATCGCCAATACAAACGCAGCCGTCAGGGCCATGTTGACGATGGTAGACGTGGGTTTGACAGCGACTTTATCGGCTAGCCTTGTCGAGACTATCGACGCTCCGAATGCCACTCCAGCGATGACCGCTGCGACCACCAGACAAAATGCGTAGGCGGAGGTTCCCAGTACCAACCCAAAAATTCGAAACCAGAGCACCTGCATGAGCAAGGCAGCTGCTCCACAAAGCCCTGCGGATGTCAGCGTTCGCAGTCGCTCATTGCGCAGCTTTGGCGAGGTTGCTTGGGGCTGATTTTGTTGTGATTTTTGCGTTGGCTTTGCCCCTTCATTGCGCTGACCCGCAGAACTGGACAACAGGTACGCGAACATGGCTAGCAAGAGCGCGCCGCCACCTCCGATCCATAGCGTCGCTTCAATACCCAGCCATTCCAAGGTCAGCAGGCCCGCTGTGAGTCCACCTAGCGCAGCTCCCGCGCTGTTGAGTCCGTACAGGTGGGCGACCATTTGGCGGTTTGGGGATGTTGGGTTCGTGCGTTTGTACCAGCTGACCAGAGCAGGCAACGTGGCGCCCATCGCGGCCGTTGGCGGGATTAACAAGAGTCCACACAATAGGCTCCTGATGGCTGGATGTTGCCAAGTAGGTGGGGTCAAATCGATGGCAGTCGGGATCATCATCGGCACGGCGATGACCCACAAACCAGCGAAGATCTCTAGCAAAGCGTAGCGTCTCAAAGGATTGGCGATTTGGTCGATCGATCGACCACCGAGCCGATACCCGCGTCCTCACCAAGCCATAAAACAACTCACCACTACGGCGTGTGCGGTCGCGGCGTGACCGACGTACAGGCTCACCAGACGATCTAAAGCGACCTCGTCGAGCACAGCGCAGGCTCCCGACAAAAAAAACAAAGCAGACACCAAGTACAGGTCGATCCGATGACGAGGTTGATGAACCATGTGCGACAGCCTCAGAGCCCAAGCGCGGCGTGCCAAGAAAAGCTCTTGACCGGATCCATGAGCATGGGCAGCTTCGCGGGCCACAAGTACGCGCGGAGACAATCGCCATGTTCACAGCCCAACTATCGGACATTCCAACTGCTCACGTCGAGCATACAGCTACAAAACTCGCCGATGGCAGCGTGCTCGTTACTGGTGGTTGCGGCGCCGACTCGGAAGCCCAAGATCTCTGTGTGCGCTATCATGAAGGCGCGTGGAAAATCCTCGCGCCTTTATCGGCTGCGAGTCGAAGACATACCGCGACGCTCTTGAATACAGGAGAGGTGCTCGTCGTCGGGGTTGGATATGGCCGTGGTGGCGCAGCCTTGTACGACGTCGGTGCGGACAGCTGGTACCCTATCGCTTCTCCCGAGACGCCTCGCGTTGAGCACGCAGCTGTACTCTTAGATGATGGGCGAGTTGTTATTGTGGGCGGACGCGAAGCGGAGTTGCTCGACGGGATTGAACCCAGTCAGCGACGCCAAGTCCCACCTCTAGCGACTACGGAGATCTTCGATCCGGCGACAAGCAGCTGGAGCGAAGGTCCAAGTCTGTCCGACGCGCGTCGCAAACATGGTCTTTTCAAGCTCGCTGACGGCAGCGTATTGGCTGTCGGTGGCAAAGGGGTGACCAAGCTCGGCGGAAAAACTCGGATCAAGACGGCAGAACGCCTAGATGTCCAGAGCAATCAATGGCGGTCTGTCGGGAAAATCGATCCGTCAGACAAGCAATTCGCTCCCTTGTCAGACGGAAGGCTGTTGAGTTGTCGCGGGCACATCTATGATCCAAGTGACGACAGCTGGTCGGAGGTGGAGCCTGGGTTTCGCGGTGGTGGCCCCATGTTGGCCCTCGCAGATGGACGAGTCGCCTGTTTTGGTAGCCGTGGAGATGAGGTCTACGACCCAGCGACTAACGAATGGACTCCTTGCAGAGAGCCGCTGCGCTTGCATCGTAGAGGACACCTGGCAATCGCGTTGAGCGATGAGCAAATTTTGCTTATCGGCGGGACGCCTGGTCGCGGTCGCGGTTTGCCGCTCGCCCAGCAGTTGTGGGTTGATCTGGAGCCGGACGCTTTGATTCCGCCGGAGGCTTCTCTTGAAGCAACGGG
>PBTG01000012.1 GCA_002726535.1 Myxococcales bacterium
CGGTCACTTTAGCCGAACTGTCATCGAGATAAAACCGTTCGATGATTTCTTCGTCCCATTTCAGATCCTGATCGAAGACCAATTTGATTTCATCTTTTCTGGCGCTGGAATAAGAGACACTCTGGATGTTCGGTGCCGTGAAGGTCTCTATAGGGTTGATCGAGTCCTTCTGACCGCTGGCGAGCAGGTCGACCCCTCGCAGGCCATGAGGGCGAGCTCGTTCTTCGAGCGCTCTACGAGTGGCGCGGCTCAACAGCGCGTAGGCAATATGCAGTTGCTCACTGAGGATCGCTTGATTGAAGCGGTTGATCGCGTCGGCGACCGCTGGCGTATGGACGCTCTTTTGGGTCCATGCCTTCGATGAGGCTGGATCGTCACGCAAGCGCTCGGCCTTCGGTGCGCTACATGCCATCGCGCCGAGCGCGAGGATCCACACGATGGTTCGGTGCTTGGGCATCTAGACTCCGTCCCCTTCATTGGGGTCGCCGAGGTAATCGAAAATGGCTTGAATTGCAAAACCTGGTGGCTTGTTCACTCGGTCTAAAAATCCTTACGAGTGGCATTCCATGTGCCCTTGAAGGGTTTTCCGGGCGACCCGCTGACGATTGTGCCGGTCCACAGTCCTTTTTCAATCCTGTCGACCTTCAGGTCTCCAATCCAGTCTTTGCCTTGAGTGACGCCTGGCTTGTCATCGACTAGCGTACCGCTGCCTTGAAGCATGAGATTTGAGTCGAGACTCAAGCCTCCCAGCAGTTGTTCGAGAGGGTAGACCAACAGAGCGACTGCGCTGTCACAGGCATTTTTGACCGTTTTTTCCTTTAACCCGAGCTTGCCAAGGATCGATTGACTGATGCCTTTGGCGATTCCCGCACAATTGACCAGCTTACTCATGGCTCCCGCAAAGGTAGTCTCGCCCGTCAGTTGCTTAAGCACGACGTTCGTCAGCACGAAGAGGATCAGTTTGCCGTAGTTGAGCTTGATCGAACTGGAGTCGATGGTCAGTTGGGTCTGCGCGCTGATCGTCCCAGTTAGGGTCCCTGCGATCAAATCCAGCGGGAAGTTCGGGTCATTGGACGCCTGCGAGACATCAAAAGTCGCGCAGGTGGCGTAGTTGGGTTTGTTGGCGTCGCAGTTGACCTTGCCGCAGGTGTCATAGTTTGGCTTGGATTTGTCGCAACCCAGCTTCCAGTACAGGTTCAATCCGGTGAAATTGATCTCCCCTTTGACGAAAAAATCATTGGAGACCTTGAAGATCTTCAACAGACCCAACATCTCAAGCTTCTTGACGATCTGCAGTACATCTTGACCGATGCCGAAGAAGTCTTGGAGCCATTTGGGTGAGCTATTGAGCAACCAGTTGGTCACCGCCTTGGCCAGAGCGTCTTCAAAAAGACTAAATGCGGCGTCGACGATGATGGAGGGCAAGATCTGTTTGATCAGGTTCTTGACCTGACTGATCACAAACGAGCCGGGCTCGTAGAAGACCTTTACAGCGGTGTCGAGGATTTCGCCAAGCTGTCCAGGGATCGCGCCGGTGAAGTCAAACTTGTTGACCATCGTGTAGGGACCGGATGCCTGCAACGCCAGGGTATTGACGGTCACGGTCACTTCGGTGGTTTGATTTTTCAGCACCAATACGCCGTCAGCACAACCCGCTGCGACGAGGTGATTGGCTGGGTCCTTGGCGATGAGGTAGACCCCATACTTCTTGTCGGCGGGGAGTCCTTCGAAGGTCAGTTTATCATTGAGGAAGCCGCTTTTACTGCCTATGAAGCCAGCCGGTGGATAGACCGGCTTGAACGACGCGCAAGTAAAGGGCATTGGCATCAACCGGACCGTCACCTGGTTGATGGCGACTTGGTTGTCGTATTTCATCGAGACGCGGATCGCGCCTTTGGGCGTATCTGTTACGTCGATTCGGACAAAGACGGGCTCGGCACCCTCACAAGCTATCTTGACCTTGTAGCTTTGCAGCGGCCCCTTGTTGGCGCGGAATACATTGCCGGCTAACCCTTTGTTGTCGGTTCCGGTCATCATCGAGTCCAAAGACCCAGGACCATTGTTTAGATTTTCGACGACCTCATAAAAGACGGCGACCCCCGCGGCCGGTGCGCCCACTGCATAGTCAATCACCTTGACGTTAATGGGCAGCAACCCGTTGGGCGCCATAACTTGTACTTGCTCGGCGTTGAGCAACACGATGATCTCGCGGCTCGTTTGCACATCTTGATCGATGCCGCCGCTCGGAGTGGATGCGCCGTCACTCGATACGCCGGGACCACCAATCCCCCAGTTGACGGCTCCATCAGAGCCACCGTCCGCGGTGATGATCGTGCCCTGGACGTAGTCCGTACCACAGGCCACCATTGTGAACGCAAAGAGCGTCAACAGTGCGATCAGCCGAAGATGTCTGCGTGTCTGTTGCATAGATTTAAGACCTGTCGGGGCCATCAGCATAGCGGACCCAGTGCTGGCTGTCAGTATTGCATTTAGCCAAGCCTTCTGAGCACAAAACGAGACATCTCATCGGTCTCCCTTGCGAGCCCTATCGCGACCGCTTACTCTCACTACAGAACCAACAGATGTCGCGACCGGTGGCGCCGCTCTCAGGCCCTCATCATCACGACCGAACGTCAAAGGGAGCAGTCATGGCCGCCAAGGGAATTGCACATGCCGATCTCGTCGCAGCATTTGAAGAGCGCTGGGACCATTACAGTGCGCGCGTCATGGCAGGCGAGACGCTCGCAAACGCTGGTGTGACGGCGGGAGCGAATTACGCTGATAAAGATTTGACGGCGATCGTAGCCCAGCTCGAAGCTCAGGGTGGAGCTGACACAGTCGTTGCGGCTCTGTCTGGCCCAGCGCCGGCTAAGCCAACTCCCAAAGCGGCAGAAAAAGCTGAGCCCAAACCTGAGGCCAAAGCTGAGCCTAAAGCTGCCAAGCCTGCTGCCAAGCCTGCTGCCAAAAAATCGGCTGCGAAGAAGCCAGCCGCAAAGAAATCTGCCGGTAAATAGCCTTCAGGGCGCCGCGAGCCTTGTGCGTGCTCCTGAAGTATTTCGGTGCCGATAAGAGGAATTTGATTGTCCCAAAGTCGCGCCTCTGATACCACGGCGCCCCTGCAGCATAGGCTGGTGTGAGGCTCCTGCCTTTTGTGTTGTTACCAGGGAGAGGAGACCGCTTGAGCGTACGTTTACCCGTCAACAATAGTCCATCGACAACTCCGAATATGGCGTCGTTGTTACCGGCGACCTTGTCCAATGGTATGGCTCCAGCCGCGCCCTCGAGGATGGTCATTCCTGACGATCCCAAAAAGCTTGAAAAACGAATCGCTTATATGGTCACGAAGGCGATGCATCACTATGAGATGATTGTGCCTGGCGACAAGATCATGGTCTGCATGTCAGGCGGTAAAGATAGCTATGCACTGCTGCACTTTTTGCAACGTGCCCAGCGCCATGCGCCTTTCGATTTTGAGCTGGTTGCGGTCCACCTCGACCAGGGGCACCCAGGATTTCCGCTTGAGACGCTTGAGGGTTATCTCGCTGAGTGCGGTAGCCCCTATCACATCATCCACGAGCACACCTACGACGTCGTCCTCAGCAAACTTGAGCCTGGCAAGACGACTTGTTCACTATGTTCAAGGCTCCGACGTGGCATTTTGTACTCTGCTGCGCAGGAACTCGGCTGCACCAAAGTTGCGTTGGGCCATCACCGTGATGACATCATCGCCACCTTTTTGTTGAACTTCTTTTTCTGCGGGCAACTCAAGGCGATGCCATCGAAGCTCATCAGCGACGACGGAAAGAATACGGTGATTCGGCCGCTGTCCTACGTGCCAGAAGAGATGATCGTTCATTTTGCGAAGCACAAGCAGTGGCCGCTGATCCCCTGTTCATTGTGCAGTCGTCAAGAAGATCTCAAGCGCTCTCAGATGGAGCAGTTGATGAAGCAGATGGACGCTGTCTACCCTGGCGCTCTGCCAAGCGCGCTCAACGCGTTGACGTCCGTCCATCCGCGATTCTTGTTGGACCGACAACTCTTTGACTTCAATCAAGCGGTTGACGACACGACGGATCACGACCTCGACGCGTTTGCGTGATAGTCTCACGACGCGGAGGTTAGCTTGCCAGAGACATCCCCCAACGACGGCAAGGGTCGACTCGGGCCCTTGGGCTTAGAGCAGATTTTGGCTTTGTTGGTGCGTAATGGGTTACTGCAAGAGCCCGACGCGCTCAGCTTGCGAGACAAAGCTCCCCTGCAGCGCCGTCGTCTGCAGCGCGAAAGACAAGCCGCTGGGACTACGGACATCCCCATCACCTGGGCCGAATTGGTCGCGAGTTTTCAGCAGCCGGCTGTTGGCAGCGGCCGGATCACCGAGACTCGGATTCAGCAAGCAGTCGCTGAGGCGGCAGGCCTGCCCTACATCGCTGTCGATCCTCTGCGGGTTGATCCGAAGTTGGTCAGTGATACGGTTAGTTTTGCCTATGCGCGCCGTAATCGAATCTTGCCCTTAGCCGTCAAAGATGGGCGGATGACGTTGGCCGTAGACGACCCCTACAGTCGTGACGTCATTGTTACCATGACCAATCGAGCGGGGATGCCGCTGGATGTGGTCGTCAGCGCCGCATCAGACATCCAACAGGTCCTCGACGAGGTGTTCCGCTTCCGCGCCTCAGTTCGGGGCGCAGTAGCCGAACTTGGAGATGGTGCCACCGATTTCGGCAATCTAGAGCAATTGGTGCAACTCACTGCCGGCACAAACGTCGAAGGTGATGACCGTCACGTGGTGCATGCGGTCGATTTCTTGATGCGCTACGCGCTGGAGCAGCGCGCCTCTGATCTGCATATTGAGCCCAAACGAGACTCGAGTCATGTACGTCTGCGTATCGACGGGGTGCTGCACAAGGTTCAGGAGTTACCGAAGGTCGTTCATCGGGCCGTTGTGTCGCGGATCAAAACCATGGCGAGGCTAGATATTGCTGAAAAACGTCGTCCGCAGGATGGCCGCATCAAGCTCGCCCATCATGACCTCGAGGTGGAGCTTCGCATCTCGACGCTGCCCACCGCCTTCGGTGAAAAGGTCGTAACTCGTTTTTTCGATCCGCAGGTCCTCTTTCAGAGCCTCGACCAGTTGGGTCTATTTCCCACCGAACTTGAGTACTTCAACAGCTTTATCAGGCGCCCCAATGGGTTGATCTTGGTCACTGGTCCTACCGGTAGTGGCAAGACCACGACCCTGTACTCCGGCTTGCGGGCTGTGGCCTCTCCGACGGTCAACGTGTGCACCATTGAGGATCCGATCGAAATGGTGGTGGATGCCTTTAATCAAACTGCGGTCAATACCCGCCTTGGATTGACCTTCGATAGCCTGCTGCGAACCTTACTGCGGCAGGACCCAGATGTAATTATGGTCGGTGAGGTCCGCGATGGAGAGACCGCGCGCAACGCCATTCAAGCGGCGCTCACCGGCCACTTGGTGTTCGCGACTGTTCACACCAATGATGCGCCCTCGACCATTGGCCGAATGATCGACCTTGGAGCCGAGCCCTTCATGCTGGCGAGCACTTTGGTCGGCGTCGTCGCGCAACGCTTGATCCGTCGGGTCTGCATGAGTTGTCGCCAAGAGGGCGAGTTGAGTGCAGAGCAGGCAACGGCTCTGGGGCTCCAACTCGCCAAAGATGAACGCTTTCCTGTCTTTGAAGGCGTTGGCTGTGCCAAGTGTCGAGGCACCGGACTCAAGGGGCGAATTGGTGTCTTTGAGGTGATGCCGGTCAACGAGAAGCTAAAAAAGCAGATTACCGAGGGCGCTGACGCGGGCGAGATGGCTCGGCAGGCCGTCCGCGATGGAATGTTGACCTTGCGCCAAGCGGCGATCAAAAAGCTGGCGCTTGGTTTGACCTCATTCGACGAGGTCTTGCGCGTCACGGCGGATAGTGACTACTGAGCCGTTTGAGCTCGGTGCGAGGGGAACTCAATGTCGGAAGCTGAAGAGCACCAAAGTCCTGAGCTCAGTGCAGTCGAGCGTTACAAGCTCGCGAAAGAGGCTCGCAAGACGGCTCCGCCGATGCAGTTGCCTGAGACGCCTGCTTATGACCAAGACACCCTATGGCGAGGTCTGACTCGAGGCGGTGAGGTGCGTTTGCTACTTGTACGCGCCACCAACGCTGCGCGTGAGTCGACAGACAAACTCGGGTGCAGTGCCGAGGCCGCCGGCTTCGTCGCGGAGTTGATGGCTGCGACCTCGCTACTCAAGGCGTGCCTGAATCCCGATGAACAATTGCAAGTCAGCGCTCAAAATTCAGGATTGTTGGGCAACTTTGTCATCGACTGCTTCGCAACCGGCGAGATGCGCGCGACTGTACGCCACCCAGAGGCCTGTGGGGCGCGACTCGTTGGCGATGGTTTGGTGCAAGTGGCGCGCATCATTCGTCACAGTGGGACGCACCGGAGCTCCATTGAACTCGGGGGTGCAATGCCTGGACAGTTGCTGATGCGTTACCTACTCGAAAGCGAGCAAATCGTCAGCTACATCAATCTCGACGTGGCAATCGATGAACAAGGTCGAGTCCAACATGCACTCGGGTTTTTGCTCCAATTGATGCCCGAAGGGCGCAGACAAGACATTGCGACCATCGTCGACAACCTCAAAGCGCTTCCGCCTTTGAGTCAGGGCATGACGGCCGAGGACCCAGACGCCATGAAGTGGTCCTCTCGATTGATGGAAGGTCTGTATTGGGATCAGGCAGTTCGTCAATCTGTACGCTTTCACTGCCCATGCTCAGCCGAACGGGTCGTCGCGTTGATTTCCACCTTGCCTCGCTCAGATATCGAGGAGTTGGTCGCTGATGACGCACCGCTCGAAACCACATGCGATTACTGTAGGACCACCTATTCGGTGCCGATCCATCAGGTTCGTCAACTATTAGAACTGCCGAGTTGAGCGGATTCAAGCTGCCCTAAGCTCAGGATGCTTCACCCGCAGCGGTCGCTTTTTTCAGCAAGGGCTCCAACTCTCCGCTCTCGTACATATCGAGCATGATGTCACAGCCACCGATCAGCTGACCTTCGACATAGAGTTGTGGGATCGTCGGCCAGTTTCCATAGACCTTGATGCCTTCGCGGACGGCGGGGTCGGCCAGTACGTTGACCGCCTGGAAAGGTTGTTCCGTCCGTTTGAGCACTTCGATGACACGTGCAGAGAATCCGCACATAGGAAAGTTCGGTGTGCCTTTCATAAACAAAACGATAGGGCTACCTTTGACGACCTCATCAATCTTGGCTTGGATGTCTTCCATAGTATCTCCTGTTGCAGTGGGCAGGGCCTAGCTCGGGCATTTAGTCCGCAGGGCCAATGCGTGAATTTCGTGACCGACGCGCTCACCCAAGGCGTCGTAGACCATGCGATGTTGTTCGATACGACTTTTGCCTTCGAAAGCAGACGATTCAATCTCAACGGCGAAGTGGTCGCCGCCTCCAGTCGTGTCGCGAATGTCGATTTGTGAGTCAGGGAATGCCTGATTGAGTTTTTGTTCAATGAACCCATACATCGGGCTACTAGCGATTGAGATGCTCATAGCGGCGCTCCTGTTTGACGACGATCGCGTCGGGAGTGTCGAGGATTCTGCTCACGAACGCAATCCTTGAGGCTGCCGATTGTATCGGTCGAAGCTCAGTTGTCCCCAGCGCTTCCGCTCGGGCCTCAACCGGTGTTAGACTCGGGGCCGATAAGGAGGTCGCACATGTCCACGCCCCGCGCACGAGCCCCCAAAGTCCTCATCTGCGGCTTGTTTGTTCTGCTGCCATTATTGGTTGGATTTCGAGCCTTTACTCCGACTCGTTCCGTCTGTCCGAAGTGTCCCCAAAAGGGTGATCAAGTCACGTTAAAATCCGGTAAGGTCGTGATGGCACGCGTGGTCGGAAAAAATCAAGACGGCTACATTTTGGAGCGCTACGGCGAGCTTCGTTTCGCTCAATTTCGAGAGATTGAAAAAGTTAAGTTCCAATCCGGAGCCGAACCTCGAGGCGTACAGAATTACGACCAGATTCTTTTAAAAGATCGCGACCAAACCATCTTGCACGGCACCTTGATTGCCATTGAAGCGGGCAAGCCTTTGGCGCTTCGCTCCGTGCGTGGACAGGTCTACATGGTCTCGTCAGACCAAGTGTTGGTCTATTACCATCGCGGAAAGCGTCGGGCGCCACCCAAAAAGAAGTAGGTGGCAAGATGACGCAGCTGCGCTGTCACCTCATTTTCCATGTCCCATGGCCGGTCAACGGAGCCTCTTCGCTGAGCCTTGACGGTGTAGTCGATGGGCTGGTTGCGTGGGTTGACCTCTTTGAGCGCTTTGAGCACGCCCTGGCCTCGATTCACGTCGATGGACGCGTCCTTGAGTACCTCGAATCCGAACATCGCGCGTTAGCCGACCGACTCGCGGCACTGGTCAGCTCAGGGCGACTGGAGGCAGTCGGCGGTGGCTTTTATTCGCCCCTGTTGGCGATGTTGATGTGGCGGGATGCTGTCGGCCAACTTGAGATGTCTGCTGGTTTCTGGGACCGGCGGACGGGCATTCGACCCCAAGGAGCATGGCTTTTCGAGCAGGTTTGGATGCCCCGCATGGCGGAGATCCTCAGCGATGCTGGAGTCCAGTGGACGCTCTTGGATGAAGCGAGCTTCAGGCGCGCTGGCCTTGGCGACTCCGTCGATGGCTGGTACGTCACCGAACATGTGGCGCGCCCTGTCGCTCTGTTGCCCATCGATGCCAAGACTCAGGCTGACTTTGGCGTTCAATCCGCCTCGGACGCCCTCGCTAATCTGCGCATGCGTCTGGACAGCGACGCGACAGACCTGACGCTCACCTGGGCTGGAAGCGTTTTGTTGAACGAGCCACAACAACGTCAATGGTGGGAAGATTTTCTGCAATTGAGCGTCCAAGAGCAGTCTTGGCTATCTCTAGCTCAACCGCGCCAAACCGTGGAGACCACGGCGCCGAAGAGTCGCGTGTATCTCCCCGGTGGAATGAGTACCGCCGCCGCCGCACACTGTCGTGGGCTGGGGCACTCCGAACTCTCCGTTGCGGAGCCGAGTTGGCAGCGCTATCTCGCCTTTTATGGAGAGGCAGATCGGCTACATAAACGTATGATCGAGGTCTCCAGACGTTTTGCTGCCGTTGAACGGGTGATGCGAAATGGCGGCTGGCGCACCATGAGTCAATTAACCCGGCCTCGCAGGATGCTCTACAGAGCGCAATCTGGGCTGGCGTATGGGCACGGCTCGGGCGCAGGGATTCACTTAGCGCGGGTGCGTTCTCAGACCTATCGAGATTTGATCGAAGCCGAGTTGGCTTGCGATGCGCTGGTTGCAAGCGCTAACCAAGGACAGCGGATGGAGGTCGGGCTGCGCGATGTGTTCGCTGATCTGTCGACCGCCGTGGTGGTCCGAAGCTCCTCGCTGCGCGTAGTGATTCATCCAAAGCGTGCGGGAGGAGTCTGGGGCTTGGAGCATTTGGCGAGTCGAAGGGCCTTTCACGACGTGCTGACGCGTCGACGCGAGCCTTACCATGACTCCAAGGATCAGGGAGTCGATGATCACGAACGCGCGGTCTTTGTAGATCGGGTGATCGACCGCCACACGCGATCGGCTCATTGGATGATGAGCGCCGATGACCGTGCGGACTTTGCGAGGCAAGAGTATCGAC
>PBTG01000102.1 GCA_002726535.1 Myxococcales bacterium
AGGGCTTTGAAGTGGCCGGTTTTCTCTGGTGGCAGGGAGACAAGGACCGCTACAACGCGGCGCACTCGGCCATGTATGGTAAAAATCTCGTGCAATTATTCAAGGCGCTCCGCAAGGAGTTTAACGCGCCTAAAGCCAAGATGGTGGTGGCGACGCTGGGCCAAACCGACAAGGACGAGGCCACCGGTAATGAGAAAATGATTATCGACGGCATGTTCGCCTTTGGTAAGGCGTACCCAGGTGAGGCAGCTGTGGTATACACGCACCCGCTGAGCATGGGCTCAAGCTCCAATGCCCATTACGGCGGCAACGCCAAGACCTACATGAACGTGGGCCTCGGCATGGGCGCTGCTATGGTAGAGCTGTTGAAGGGTGCGAAGTAAGAGGGCTCGAAGGCGCTGCTGGATGCTATTCGCCCGTAACCCGTACCACCATGGACAAACTCTGGGTCGCCTTGATTTTGGGATTGTCCGTGGCCAGCGGGTGGGGCGGGGAGCGGCTGCCGGAGATTCCCCCCAAGACGGCGGAGGCTCTACGCAAGCTGAAGCTACCAGGTATTCATCTTAACCTCAACGAACGGGCCATCGACGTGAACGCGACGGTGTGCCTGCACCAGGGCTTACTAGAATTGGTTGCCTGTACCAAGGGGACGAAGGAACACGAATCGATTGTCTCCCTCGATGCCCGGCCGGTGCACATCCACACGGCGCTGTTGTTATTAGGAGCCCAACCGGGAACACCGGCTTCGCGGTTGGTGCAGGGTGCTGAAGGAGTGCGTTGGGTTCCCGTAAAACCGGCTGGCGATCGGGTGCAAGTGTCGCTAGTGTTTCCGAGTGCCGCCGGAAAATTGCAGGAGCATCCCATTCAAAACTTCATCGCATTCGCCCAGCCTAAAAAGATCAGCGGACTGTCACCGGTCAAAATCAAGCCCAAGAGATTTTCGGCCGACTATTTGTTTGCCGGCTCGCACCTGATGAAAATGGGTAATGGACCGAATCGGTATCTTTGTGAACAGAGCGGCAATGTGATTTCCATTTCGTCCTTTGGTGATGAATTACTTTGTCTTCCGGAAATTCACGGTCAAGAAGACGATGGGCTGTTTTGGGAGGTGAATCCCGAGGGCTTGCCGGCGATGGGGCAGCAGGTAATTCTGCGCCTGCGTCCAATCAGAAAACTCGTTAAACCATGAGATTATTTTCGGTTAGCTTTTTGCTTCTACTGACCCTCGGTATCGGCCTATTTGCGGATGAGGTGCAATCCGGCCTCGCCATTGAGCTGGGCGCACCGTTCCGAGACAATGCCGTTCTCCAGCGGGGTATGAGGGTGCCGGTTTGGGGGTGGAGCGAGCCGGGGACAAAGGTCACGGTAGAATTTGCCGGCCAGACGAAGATGGCGGTGGCGGGTAAGTCCGGCAAATGGATGCTTTCGCTAGATCCACTGAGGGCCAGCGCCAAACCCGCCGAATTGAAAGTGGCGGATAGCATCGGTAAGCGTGTTACGCTGCGGAACGTTTTGGTGGGCGAAGTCTGGCTGGCTTCGGGGCAGTCCAATTTGCAGTGGAAGGTGAACAAGAGTTCCACCATAAGGCTGACGCAGACGTTCATGGAGGAAACCGCGGGTAAGCCTGCGCCCATCCGGGAGTTTGAAGTGACCAGCGTGATGGCGATGCTTCACCCCATTGAGAAAGCCGACGGCGCTTGGAAGGACGGCAGCTATGCTGATTACAGCGCCATTGCCTTCGCCTTCGCCCACAAGCTCCATAAGGAACTGGGCGTGCCCATCGGTATCTTGAACTGTTCGTTCAGCCAGACGGCAATTCAGGCCTGGGTGCCGCGCGAGGGTTTCCGTGACGCCAAGGATGCCTACACGCAGGCCATCTATCGCAAGATTCTGCAGACTGACCCCGCCACGCCCGAGCACAAGGCGGCGTGGAAGCGCTTCTACGAAGGCGTTGAGGCCACGCTCCAGGAGAACGCCAAGCGGGTGGTAGCAGGCAAAGCACCTCAGCCAGTTTCCACGAGGACGCCCGGCAACCTAAGCGGCAACCGCGACGCTTCCTGGTTGTTCAACGGACGGCTTAATCCCGTCGTCCCCTTCGCCATCCGCGGAGGTATCTGGAACCAGGGCTACGCCAATATGGGTGAGGGGCTGTCGTACTACCACAACCTGCACAACCTCATCCGAGGCTGGCGTCTGGTGTGGGGTAAGCCGGAGCTGCCCGTGTACTTCCACCAGTTCTATTGCCCCGGACAGAAAGGGGAGTGGAACCACAGCCCGCGTATCGGCGGAGTCGTTGATATGCGGCTCGGCACCTGGCTGGCCCGCGACATTCCCCACACTGGAATGGCTAGCCAAATCGACGTCACCGGCGGCATTCATTACTCCAGTAAAACCGTGCCCGGGCAACGACTCGCCTTGCACGCGCTCAAGAACCAGTACGGACAAAAGGAACTCGTGGCCGACGGCCCGTCCTTCAAGGACTACGAAGTCCGCGGCGACCGCCTTATCGTAAGGTTCGAACAGGCCGAAGGTGGCTTGGTTGCTGGCTCGACCGCCTTCAACGCCGACCGGCGAAACGAGGGCGCCACTGGCTTCGCCGATCCCAAGGTCATTCCCGAGGGCGAAAATCAGGTGCAGAGCTTCTACCTCGCCGGGACTGATCGTATCTGGCACCGGGCCAAGGTGAAGCTGGAAGGGGAGTCGGTCGTGCTTCACGCGCCGGGTGTGAAGCATCCACGCGGCGTTTCCTACGGCACCGGCGGCATTGGTTTTCAACCCAACCTCTACAACAAGGCGCTCCTGCCGATGACGCCGTTCATCTATTACGACCACAAGCGGGTAAACGCGGAGATGTGGCCTGATGGAAAGCTAAAGGTGGCGGGTGTGGTGCCGGAGGCAGGCTCGGAAGGTTTACTCTACGAATGGCGTAAAATGCCGTTGTTGAGCACGCAATTTCGGGAAAACGCCGTTCTCCAGGCCGACCAGCCCATTACCTTTTGGGGCTCGGTCCTGCACGACTATGGGGTTGAGGCCGAGGGCGAGGCGGTCATTGAGTTCAGCTTCGCGGGCATCAAGAAACGGATTCCCGTCAAGGCCGGTTCGCCGCACATTTATGAAATCGCGCCGGGCGACAGCCGCTATCCCGGCGCCGCCAAGGAATGGCGCGTGACCGTGCCCCCAATGAAGGCCAGCACCGAACCTAAGACACTCACCGTGCGTTTCCTTATCGATGGCGAGTTGGCTCACGAGCGCATCTGCCGCAACATCGTGATGGGCGACGTCTGGTTCGTCGCCTCGCATCCTGGCGATTTTAAGGAACTCCCGGACGTCGAGGTAAGGACGCCCGTCCGCATGATGACCCGTAAGGCTAAGCGCTTTTCCCATCCCACTCCCTCACGCTATACCGTCTGTGTATCGCGCACGCCGCTAAACCGTTTCGCCAGCGTGTGGGAGGACGCCACCGACCTGCCCGCCGCCCTCGGCAACTTCATCGCCGCCAAGACCGGTCGTCCCATCGGCATCATCTATATGAAAAGCGGTATGACTTCCATGGGCCGCGGCGTCCCGCCCAAGGACTTGAGCACCTTGAAAAGCTGGGTTCCTGTCAACAACCTGAAGGACGCCCCCAGCCTCGTCGCTGATTACAAGGACCTCGCGGCCGTGCGTCCCGGTAACCCGCACTACGCCGCCAACGTCCGCCACTACCTAGGCGCCTGGCGAAGCTACTGGGGAGATTACATCCCGCAGATGGTCGCCAATCGTTCCGTGCCCGACGGCGTCGTCTGGGGTAACTACCCGACGCTGGGCGCCAGCGTCACCAGCCAAGCCTCCGAGGTGTACAACACGATGGTTCACTCCTTCACGCCCACTCAACTAAAGGGCATCGTCTTTCTCGCCGGCCCCGCTTCCTTCGCCGAGGACGGGGGTGCCCGTTACGGCGAGCAAATGACCGCCCTCGCCAACGCTTGGAAAGAACGATTCGGCGGCAAAGACCCGCACTTTCTCTATACCTTGCCTGAAAAGTCTATCGCCCCCAAGATTACCCAACCGAAAGGTATCCGAGGCCGGAGCACAGCTATTCCAACCAGTGAATGGACTGAAATTTCAAATCTGCTCGATGCCTTGAAATAGATTTTTTGTTTATCGATAATCTTTCCTAAAGCAAATGACTTCCAAAAAAACACTTACTCTGGTTGCCGTTCTGATTGGCGGGTTTACCCTCACGGGTGCCGATAAGTATTATAAGCAACCGCACGGCATTTTTTCCACCCGGCCGGATGCTGGCAAGTCCCTACAAACCATCAAGCGCTTCGGGCCGGTAGGGATGGGGATCGATCTGGTGCAGCCGGCGTTTGTCATGCGGATTGCAAATATTGAGGAAGGATCGCCCGCTGCAGCTACGGGCAAGCTGGCGAAGGGGAAAATTATCGAGTCGATCAATGGGCAAAAGCTAGCTGACATCGATCCACGGATTCAGTTGGGCAACATTCTCGCCGCAGCGGAAGCCACGGATGGGTTGCTGAAGTTTGCTATCAAGGGAGAGACTGCGCCGATTACTGTCAAAGTGCGCGTGCTCGGAGCGTACAGTAAAACGTGGCCGCTGAATTGTTCTAAGTCCGATAAGATTGTGCGGCAGGTTGCCGATTACCTCTCCCGTCCCGATGCTCAGAAAGGAATCGCGGGCATTGGCGTTTTGTTTTTGCTGTCAACCGGCGAGGCTAAGGATCTTGAGGTTGCGCGGCAATGGGCTCGCAACGTGAAGCCTCATCGGTATCCTTGGTACATCGGCTACGGCGGTTTGCCATTAGCCGAGTGCTATCTTCGCACGGGTGATCCCAAGATTCTCGAAAACATCCAGGCCGGGGTGGATAATGCCGTTGCCACGCAATACCTGAGCGGCTGGCTGGGGCGGGGCGGAGTGACGCCGAGTTACGGCAATGGGCACCTCAATGCCGCCGGCACCCATGTGCTCACTTTTTTGCTGCTGGCTAGGGAATGTGGCGCCAAGGTGCCGTCCCATGCGCTGCAGGATGCGCTGGTTCATTTCTATCGCTACGCCGGGCGCGGCGGGAATCCGTACGGCGATAGTCGGCCCGAGTACGGCTTTGTCGACAACGGCAAAAATGGATTGCTTGCTTTCGCCATGGCAGCCGCGGCGGCACTGACGCCCGATGGTGAAAATAGCGTGTACGCGCAGGCCCGCGATGCCTGTGCGATGCAGGGGTTTTACACGACCAGCTTCATGCTGCATGGCCATACCGGCGGCGGGATTGGTGAAATTTGGCGAAGCGCTTCGATGGGGTTGTTGCACGACAAGAAACCACAGCAGTACCGCGAGTTCATGGACCATCGCCGATGGCACTATGATTTGTCCCGCCGCTTTGATGGTTCCTTCGGAATTTTGGGTGGAGCGGGGTACGATAAGGAACAGTGGGGCGTGGCGTATCCGCTGGCCTACACAATCCCGCGCAAAACGCTGCGCATCACCGGCGCGCCGCCCACGCAGTTTTCCAAGCCTTTCCAACTCCCCAAACTTCCGTGGGGCACAGCTGCCGACAACTCGTTTATTTCCCTAGAAGCGGCAGCGGATGCGACCGGCAAAAAACAGGATCTCTCCACCGAGACGCTTGCGGCTGATTCCAGCAAGGCGATCCTGATCGCGCTGCACGAGCCGAAACAGGTCAGCGATGATTTGGTTCGTAAATATATGCTGCATCAGGATCACAATATTCGGTTTGTGGCCGCCAACAAAGTGCTGGGCGTCAACAGCGGCTACATCGGCTGGCGCTCGCCCGGGGGCGCGGTGCGCAAGGAATTGATGATGGAATTGCTGCGGCATTCGGATTCCCGCGTGCGGCGCGTGATGTTTGGCGCCATCATTAAACGGCCTGAGGTGATCAATCGGGAAGTCTTCGATCTTGCGGTTCAAGCGGTGAAAGATGCCAAGGAATCCTGGTGGGTGAAGGACGCCGCGCTGCAGATCATCGGCAAGGGCAGCGCCGATTGGATCGCGCCCCATTCGGATCTGATTCTGCCGTACCTCAGCCACAGCGATTGGTGGCTGCAGAATGCGGCCCTCGTGGCGCTCACGCCCGTGGCAGCCGATGAACGCTGTTACCAACGCGTGTTGCCGTCCATGGGCAAACTCATCCGCAGCAATCAACGCAGCGCACTGACCCGGGGCCTCATGCCTGGCATTCGCGCAAACATCAAGGCCGCCGGGCCGAAAGTGCAGGCTCTGGCCACCGCGACCCTCAAGGAGGCGTACACCGGTTTTGCCGGCGTGAAAACCGAGCCGGGCGGACAGAATGTGACCTCCACGTATGACGCGCATCTTGGGTTCATCGCCGCCTCGTTGGCGGATGTGCCGGGCGGGCTGGATGTGCTCTACGAGATTTCCCGCGAGAAATTTCCCAGCGAGATTCTGCCTTACAAGGAGTTTTATCTAAAAGCCGATTCCAGCCGGTTTGGACCGTCGCTGCGCGAGGCGATTCCTCCGATTATCACCGGGGAATTGATCCCCGAATATGTCGGCCGCAACCGGACGCGACTGTATCAACTGGCGGCGGCCGAGATTCAATCCGGCTACCCAGGCGGCTCCCGGGATGCCATCGACGGGCTGGCCGCCCTGTACGATCGCGCCGGCGACAAGGATTACGACTGGAACATGTTCATGGACTTGCGCAATGCTGAGTGGTCCTACCACAGCTTCGACCCCATCGCCGCCGAACAGGTGCCTTTCGATCAGCTCGTCACGCGTTATCGCCCGGTGACATTACCCACGGGGCTGGAAGATTGGTTTGCTCCGGCACACAAATCGGCCTTGTGGAAACGCGGCAAGAGTCCCTTCGGTCATTTCAAGGGCAAGCTCCCGATTGGCCCCGTACACAAGTGCGGCCCGGGCTGCGTGGGGCCCGGTTGTTACGGGGCCACGAAGGTGAATTCGTTTTGGGAACGGGAAGTGTTGCTACTGCGCGGTACGTTCAAGGTGCCGCCGCTTAAGGAGGGGCACCGTTATCGCCTGCGAGTGAATGACGGTAACCACGTCGGCTCTGGCGGCGGTCATCTCATTTATGTGAATGGCAAGCCATTGATTGAAACCAAGACCTGCAATGGCCGCGGCTCCGGTGGCTTACCCAAGGGCGCCTATATCACCGGAGATTTTCTCGATGATTTTCGAAAGGGAGAAGTGACACTTGCCGCCGTGACCTTTCTGCGCTTCAACGACAAGTATAAGGTGAAGCCCAGCTCGAAGGATCCTCAAGGCAAGTTCAGCCTGCATCTGGAGGAACAGAAACTGCCGCCGATGGGTGATGAGCTGGTTTACAAATCGGCCACGCTCGCCCCCATGTTGTCCATGGAGTGGCAGGCGGGACAGGATCCAGAAGATCGCGAGAAATCCGCCACGGCGCGGAAGTATCGCTGGGACGGTCAAGTGGTGGCCAACCCCGATGTGCTCGGGAACTGGAAGGTGCTCACCACGGTGGCGGCCATTGAGGATTTCGATCCCACTCGGAAAACTGGTAATGACCGCAACCCGCTGTTTTCTGAGATCACTTTTCAGGCAAACGGCCGGACCAAGCACCCGACTCTGATTTGGTCCGGCGATACCTTGATGGATTTAAACCAATATCAAGCCCTCAAGATCGTTGCTCGGACACTGGACGGCACGCGCTATTTGTTCGTGGAAGCCGGTGGATTTGGCACGCGCAATAAGCCCGGCTGGAAACCGAAACTGCTGGTCCTTGCGCGCGACTGATTATTTGGCTTTTAAAAACATTATGAAGACAATGCTCCCTCTTGTTTTCTGGGCGCTGTTGGCGGCCCCGAACCTGTTGGCGGCGCAGCTGGAATTGGCCGCGCCCTTCACGGACAATGCAATTCTACAACGGGAAACCGCCGTGCCCGTTTGGGGCTGGGATGCCCCGGGCAGCAAGGTGACCGTGCAGTTTGCCGGTCAGACCAAGACCGCTGTTGCTGGCAAAACCGGCGACTGGATGGTGAAGATGAATCCACTGAAAGTCTCACGCACCGAACGTAGTCTCGAGGTGAAAAACAATCGTGGCCAGAGGATTACACTCAAGGGCGTGCTAGTTGGCGAGGTGTGGTTTTCGTCCGGCCAATCAAACATGGTTTGGACGGCTGGCAAAAGCATGTGCAATCAACTGGCGCGCGATCTCGCCTCG
>PBTG01000103.1 GCA_002726535.1 Myxococcales bacterium
CAAGATGGTCCCCGTATTGCTCATCTTGGTCGCTGCGATGTCGATGCGCTTGGTTTGTGAGCACGCTGGGACACCGAATTATCTGGCCGAGTTGATCAGCGACGTCCACACGATGTGGGTACCTCTTGCGAGCTTTTTGGTCTCGGCTCTCGTGGCCTTTATGACCGGGTCGAGTTGGGCGACGATGGGGATTATGTTGCCCATTGTCGTGCCATTGGCTGCCGTCGACATGGGGCCTCAGGGAGTCTGGCTTTTGGCATCTGCCGCGGCCGTGCTCGACGGCGCCATCTTCGGCGACCATTGCTCGCCCATCTCCGACACCACGGTGATGAGTTCAGCAGCAGCTGGCTGTCCTCATGACGAACACGTTGTAACGCAGTTGCCCTACGCGGTGACGGTGATGGTCGCCGCTGCCGGTTTTGGGTACGTCGGCGTCTCTTTGGGATGGTGGGGCGCCCTGACGGCTTTGGCCTTGGCCTCGGTCAGCCTTTGGCTTTTTTTGATGTTGATGGGTCGGCCTTCGGTTGTTCAGCAGACCCGCTAGGAGTCGAAGGCTTAGGCGCGTCCTTGGATTTCGGGAGCTTCGTGCCGCTTTGAAAACGCTCAGGAATCGCGCCGCCCTTGGCAGGATTGTATTTCTTCATGAAGGCTTCATAGCGACCGCGTGTCTTGCGAACTTGGCGCTCGAGCCCGTTGAGGGTCTTGATGGGGATACCCTTCGATGCCGCCCGGACGAGCCACGTTGGGATCCATCCGCCGGGGTCACTGTAGACTTGATAAGTCGCTCGCACACGACCGTCAGACAGCACCCGAAATTTGAAAAAACCCTTCAACGCTTTGAGACGGACGACTCCGTCTTGAGGAGCGACGACGCCTTTGACGCGCCAAAACGGGCTCGTGACAATTTTCTTTGCCCAATCGACCCGAACGCTACCGCGTAGGACCACATCTCGATCACTCACGGGCCATGGTGCGTTGAGTCGGTGGTAGAGGAGGCGGTCGAACTCATTGATTTTGCGTGTGATACGCATGATTTTACAGTTGGCTTGCCACTCACAGTGTCTCGCCGCGTCATCGAGTACTGCGAGGATGTCGAAGATGTCCGCCTTGAAGACTTTGATGCCACGAAACTCCGGGAACTCTTGGCCCTTAATCTCGCGCACGTCGACTCGTACGCCATCGTCTGTCGTGACGTGACGCCAGCCTTTGGCCGCGACGGCCCGTGGAGCCCACGCCATCAAGCACAGACTCAGCCCTAAGGCAAAAGTGGTGGATTTAACCAAGGAGCGCCTGCCCTTTGGCCGCGATGTTCTCAGCCGTGAACCCGAGCTTTTCAGCGAGCACTGGCGCCGGTGCCGAGGCGCCGAATCCGTCAATGCCGATGCTCTCGCCATCCAAGCCCACGTAGCGTGCCCAGTCGCGAGTGACGCCAGCTTCAATGCTCAGTTTGGCGGTTCCAGCTGGCAAGATCTTCCGTCTGTACTCTCGCTCTTGGACGTCAAACAACTCACAGCAGGGCATGCTCACCACCCGCGTTCCTACCCCTCGGGCCTCCAGGAGTTCTCGAGCGCTGAGTGCGACGTGAATCTCCGAGCCAGTTGCAATCAACACCAATTTTAAAGGAGAGCCTGCCTCTCGAAGGACATACGCGCCTCGAGCCACACCTTCGGCTGCGCTTGTGCCATCACGCTGCAACTCGTCGACATTCTGGCGGGTCAAGCACATCGCGCTTGGTCCCTCGCGGTGCAGCAAAGCGACTCGCCAAGCGGCAGCGGTTTCAGCCATGTCACAGGGGCGAAAGGTCAACAAATTGGGTACGCCGCGCAGGGCTTGAAGCGTTTCGACCGGTTGATGAGTCGGGCCATCTTCGCCCAAGAAGATCGAGTCGTGCGTGTAGACGTAGATGACCTGTTGTTGCATCAGGGCCGATAGGCGTACCGCTGGTCGCATGTAGTCATGAAAAACTAAGAAGGTGCCAACGAAAGGCAGGTGCCCGCCGTGCAGCGCCATGCCGTTGGCGATCGCAGCCATCGCGTGCTCGCGGACTCCGTAGTGTACGTTTCTAGCGCTCAGATCATCTCGTCGGATGTGACCGCTGGTGGCAATCTTTGTGCCGTTCGAACCCTCGAGATCGGCGCTGCCTCCGATCAAGCCTGGGAGTTGCCCGGCGATAGCTTGAATCATTTTATTGGAGCTTTTGCGTGTAGCGAGCTTCGAGCCTACCTCTTGATGTGGCCAATCAACACGCTGGACCACTTGGCTGATGTCAGGTGAGAGCCGAGACAGGAACTCGTGGCTGCGGCTGTGTTCTTGGACTCGAGCCGCCCACTGTGTGCTCGCCCGTTTGCGCGCGCTGTTTCGCGACCGGTAGCGCTCATAGACCTCATCGGCAACGGCAAAATGCGCCTCCGGATCGAGACCCATCGCCACCTTGGTGGCAGCGACCTCATCTTGCCCTAGAGGAGCGCCATGAGTTTTGTTGCTGCCAGCTAGATTGGGCGAGCACCGGCCAATTACAGTCTTGCACGCGATCAGAGTGGGTCGAACCTCGTCGGCTCGAGCGCTCTGCAACGCCTCGCGAACGGCATTTTTGTCGTGTCCATCGACCTTCAGCACGCCCCAACCCAAAGCCGCGAAGCGCGCGCAAACGTCTTCGGAAAAGCACAGGTCAGTGGCTCCGTCGATCGTGATGCGGTTGTCATCCCAGAGCATGTTGAGTCGACCGAGCCCGAGGTGACCTGCGAGACTGGCGGCCTCATTGCTAACGCCTTCCATCAAGCAACCGTCGCCGGCGATAACCCAGGTGTGGTGATCGACAAGGTTGGAGCCAAACTCACCGCGTAGGCGCGCCTCAGCGAGGGCCATGCCTACAGCCATGGACACCCCTTGCCCCAAGGGGCCGGTGGTGCACTCGACTCCATCGGTATGACCATATTCTGGGTGTCCTGGAGTGCGACTGCCCCACTGACGAAAGGATTGAATGTCATCGAGCGTTACGTCGAATCCACATAAGTGAAGCAGCCCGTATAAAAGCATCGAGCCGTGACCAGCGCTGAGTACGAAGCGATCTCTGTCGGGCCATTTGGGGTCGCTTGGGTCAAACTGGAGAAACTCCGTCCACAAAACATAGGCCGCATCGGCCATTCCCATGGGCATTCCGGGATGACCCGAGTTTGCTTTTTGAATGGCGTCGATCGCCAGCGCACGCAAGGTGTGAATCGCGCGCTCTTCGACGCTGTTGCTGGCGGTAGTCAAGCTCTGCATAGGTCAGGGCTCCATATGTCGACAGTAGGTCCATCATGAAGGTAGCGTTGTCGATCTTCGCCAAACGAACGCTGTTCAATTGATTCGGCACATATCACACTTGAGTCACGACCGCATCACGATCTCCTCGGGAATTTAGGACCACCATGACACACGAGAGCGTAAAATGGTTGATTGTACCGGCTCTAACCTTGATTCCATTGGTGTATGCGAGCCCGGTCAATGCCAAAATTCGAGTCGGGGCTCAGGCGCAGGTGCGCTATGAGGCAGACTTGCCGAGCGACGATCCCGCAACCGCGTCCGATGAGTCGGCCTCCGGCTGGGGCCAAGACATCCGTCTGCGCCGGGCGCGTTTAAAGCTGAGCGCGAAGAAAGGTCGCCTCAAATTGCGTGCTCACCTAGCTTTCGAAAAGGCCAATCCACGTCTACTTAGCTTGTATCTCAGGGTCCGGGGACCGTGGGGACTCCGTGTTCGTTTGGGACAAAGCAAGAGGCTCTTGACCCGCGCCTACCTAGACAGCTCGGCTCATCTGCGACTGGTGTCGAGATCGATTGTTGGTGAGCAAGTGGCATCAAATCGCGATATCGGTGTTGTGGTGACGCGGCGATTTTTCAGTCGCCGTTTACAGACAAAGTTCGCGATCTGGAACGGTCAAGGCGCCAATGTTTGGCAGAATGCCATTGGTCGCTTCACCACCGAGGGTCGCGTTGAGTTGAATCTATGGGGAGCCCTCAGTACGGAGGATGACCGCATTGATGACCGCTTTGGCGCTTTGATGGGGGGAGGGATCGCCTACGGATCGATTCAGGCGAGTCGTCAACAGGGAGCCAACGAGTTGACTCGCTATGATCAACGGTTGTCATGGTCGGGGTTTGTAGCTCTTCGTTCCCATGGAGTTGAATTGGTGACAGAAGCCGTGTGGCACCAACGAACTCCTGTGGCCGCCCAAGCGAATGTAGATTTGGTATCGGCCGGCGTCTTGGAGATCGACCAGTTTGGATATTCGGTGCAGTTGGCATGGCAGCCGCCACGCTTAGATAAGCGCTTGGAGCTGACGGCGCGCTGGTCGTCTTGGCAAGATGACAGCACCGATGGCAACGAGGGGGCCGAGCGATTGCTCGCTGGAGTCGGTTGGCGCCTGCAGGGAGACGAGGTCAAGGTCCAGTTGCAACTAGAGCGACGGTTGCAGCGGCGCTCGCAGGTGGCTGATTACCTGCGCCATCAGCTGACTCTACAGGTACAAGGGGCATTGCCTTAGGTGCGTGAATTTGGTCATCGACCTAGGTCACACCCTGGTTGAGTTGTGGCACACTAGCGCCATGCAGCGCGTAGCCAATATCACTTTGAGGCACCCCGGCGGGCATGAAGAGGTGCTCGACTCGAAGGCACTGTTGTCGCGCGTGGCAAACGGTGGCTTGGCTGAGGGGGCTCATGTGCGCCCCGCTGGGAGTGAGCACTGGCAGACCTTGGCACTGTGGTATCTGGACCATTCGAAGATTGAGCCCTTGCCCGACCCAGAGGATGCTGCATACGTCGAGGGGCACACCGTAGCCCAGATCGATCAAGACAAGTTGCGGGAGTTGCTTGGATTTCGGGCGGACCTACAACACATCCATTTTGACGGGCAGCTTTCCGCCGAGTCTGAGCCGATCGTTTTTCCGAGTTGGGCTGAAGGCGAAATTGATCTACGGCCAACGCGGGAGGTGATCCGCTCGATGGTGTCGATGCCGGAGATCAAACGAAGCCGCGCTGAGATCCGAATCCCTCAATGGGGGCGCCCCTATGCCCTACAGATCAGCGAAGGTTTTGAGGTTCCTGCATGGCAGGATCCATCGACCGCATCGTTCGCGCTGCCAAAGCTGGCGACGACTCGCTGGCAACGCATCAATGAGGCTGAGTCATCACCAAGCATATCGGCTTCGACACGCTCAGCGACCGAGTTGCCCAAGGGTGAGGCATTCAAGCGTGAGGCCACCAACGCTGAGCGCACGGACCGAGATCTTACAGAGGACTCCGACGTAGATCAGCGTAAGGCCCAGGTCCAGTCCTTGGCGCTTGAGGTCCTCGCCGAGCGCAAAGCGACCCTGACCAGGGAGGCTGACTCCGAGTCCCTCGTTCCGGCGAAGGTAGATGAGCGACTCAAGCGGCGATTGCGCCAAGAGCACAAAAAGGCGGCCAAGCGTGACAAACGGGCTAAGCGTGACAAGTCTCGCGCCTCACAGTCTGCCCAAGCCAGCGAGCCCGCTCAGGGGGCGAAAAAACGCCGCGGTCGAAAGGTAGCCGTCAAGCCGATCGCACAAGTGGTCAGCAAAGAACTCAAAGAGACCAAATATCTAGCAGGTTGTGGTGGCTGCTTGGCCCAAACCGTCTTTTTGACCGCTTTGGTGATGTTTGCGATTGGCGCCGTTCAGGACTTCATGCATGTCGGGGGCTCCGATAGCGCAGAAATCGCTGAGCATCAAAGGGTTATCGTCCGGTCGTCGCTTCCCTCCATGATTACCGTCGGAAACCCGAAGACGCACGTGTTGGGGTTGATGTATTTTGATCCGACAGTCGCCTCGGACGTCGCCTTGGTCAAGATGACCATTCGGGTGCTCACCGAGGCGACGAGCACCTCTCCGACGGTCAAGTCGATGGGTCAAGTGGTGCTTGTCCCTTGGGGCAAGACCAAGAAATCTCAAGAGATTAGCCGGTTGATGTTGGCTTTAGCTCAGGATGGGCATTTGTCGCCAAAGCGCTTGCTCGACACCCTGAGTGTCTACAGCCAAAAGCGTCTATTCAAAGGTCTCGATGTGGTTTGGCAACGGATCGCCGTGAAAAAGGCTGCGCGGATCAAACGCGATAAAAGAGCCAGACTCAACGCTTCGATGGCGTGGTCGCTGGGGCTGCAGCAGCCTTCTTTACTGCTCAGCGGGCTCGAGTTTCCAGCCGATAGTCTCAAGAACTCCAAAGTCCTTGGTAGCCGCATCAAAGAGGTCTTACCGGCGCTCGACAAAGCCGTTAAACATGCCAAGGGTGGGACCATGGCGTACTGGAGTACAATGGCATCAACGATGTCCGCTCTCCATCGCAAGCGGTATCTGAAGTGGTTCGTCGTCGGCAAAAAAGCACCCCTGAAGCCGCTGCCCAAGACTTCGAAGCCACTTCGGCGAAAAGGGTTCAAAGCCAAGCAGATCCACTTTGATTTTAAGGTGCCTGAACATGCGGCTCGTCAAGGGCCAGACGATGCACGGCTACGGATCGTAGTCTTTGGTGGACTGCGCTGTAAGTTCACCAAAAAGCTGATGCCACGTGTGTATAAGCTCAAACGTGCGTATGGCGACGATGCGCAGGTGGTGTTCATTCATCATCCTTTGGAGAAACTCCATCCGGGCGCGACTGCATTGGCGCGAGTCGCTCTGGCCGCCAATGCACAAGGAAGGTTTTGGTCTCTGTATCAATGGCTGAGCACAAAGGCGAAGGGCAAGGTCACGGCGTCAAAGGCGACTCGATGGCTCAAAAAGCGCAAAGGCTTTAAGTCCAGACGCTTCAAGCGCGATCAACGCTTGGCGTTTAAGTGGCTCAAGAGTGACAAGGCCTTGGCTGAACAGGTCCTATTGCGCGGGACCCCAACGACTTTTCTAAACGGCCGTAAGGTCAATGGGGCTGTCTCCGCTAAGACGCTAACCAAATACGCTGCACAAGAGTTGATTCGATTGAATAAGGCGAAGACGGTGCCGGCTGCGGTGACCTCGACGGCCCCATGATGAATGCGCAGCGTGAGCCTGCAACACACCGAGTGATTTCGCCGCAAGATCGCTGTAACCGTCGGAGCCTATCTCATGACCCAAGCAGATGACGCCTCTCAACGAGCTTGGCCAGACTTTGACCCGCTCGAGCATGTCGTCAGTGAGCGACGAATCGAACGCATTGACCGGATCTTGGCCAATCGGATCGCTTCAATCACCGCTGTTTTTGAAGATATCTATGACCCGCACAACGTCGCGGCTTGTATGCGTACTTGCGAGGGCTACGGTCTTCAAGACGTACATATGGTCACCCAAAAACATGGCTATACGACCCCGAGCACCATCACCAAGAGCGCAGATCAGTGGTTGACCGCGCATCAGTGGGAGAATACTAAAGCTTGTGTCGAGGCCCTCAAGGCCGACGGGTTTGGCATATGGGTCGCTGATCTTCAGGCCGAAGCGACCCTCGATGAGTTACCACTCGAAGGCAAGATCGCGCTCGTGGTGGGCAATGAAGCCGAGGGCATCAGTGCACAGATGCGTGAACTCGCGGACAAGCGCTACATGTTGCCTATGCAGGGCATGGTGCAGAGCTTTAACCTGAGCGTGGCGTTGGCAATCAGCCTGCAACAAATCGTACCCGGCAAGCGCGCTCAGTTGGCAGGAGGGGATTTATCTCGTGACCGTCAATGGCAACTTCGTCAGCGTTGGTTGGAATACGGAGTTCGTCACGCCAAAGACGTGAGACAGGCCTATTGTGACGACCCGCAACCCTAACTGCGAGCAGTCAACAACGCGTTGACCATCTCTAACCACGCGCTCTGGCCGCTTGCCTGACATCGAAAGTCTGCGAGCGCTTGCACGGAGTCGACATATTCATCGATGTCTGCGGTCGCGATGGTCAGGCCAAAGCGTCCCACTTGCCAGAGGCCTTCGTCGTTTGGAGCGTCTCCGATAGTCAGGATGTGCGAGCCTTCGTAGCCCATCTCAGCTGCGACTTTCAACACCGACAGACCTTTATCGGGGGGGTCGAGACTCAAATGGATATGGACCGACGACCAGACGAGATAGACTCCCTTCTGTGTCGCCTCGTGTTTCAATCGTTGCAAGGCTTGTGTCGTACGAGCGCCACGCTCATAAGCGACATCGCCCACCCGACAAAATGCGTCCTCTGTGAGCACTAATGGGGCATTTGAGGGCGCGATCTGTCGGCCGACTGCGAGCAGGTGAGTTCGGTCAGGTGGAGTCCACAGAGCGCGAACTGGCTGGTCAGGAGTGACCAACACGGCACCGTTTTCAGCGATAGCGCAATTCACGTAAGGCAGGTAGCGAGCCAGCCCGAGGGCTTCGCCGGCTGGTCGGCCGGTGACCGGTAGCACTGCGATCCCAGCTTGTTGTAGACGTTCGAACGCGTTCAACACCGCGGGCATCAGCTTGCCAGACTCGGTCATGGTCCCGTCGATGTCGCTGGCTACCAATCGAATCGCCCGCAACGCCGCTGGTGAAGCCTCGCTGAGGGGAGCGAGCTTGTCTGTGCGAGCCATCATGTTCCCCCTGATTTGCGAATTGTTCCGAGGCGCTTTAGGCGACGTCGAGCTTGTCGACTCTGTTCGAAGCGGCGACTTTGTAACTTCAGATACGCTCGATACAGTCTGGCTGCTCGTTTATTGGCGTGTTTGGCGTCGTAGGTCTCCGCGAGGGCAAACAGAGCCGGGCCATTGGTCGGCGCCAGTTGGTGAGCTTTTTCCAACTCAACGACCCCCTGCCGAATTTGGCCTCGAGCGATGAGCACACGCCCCAGTACTACGTGATTATCTGAGGTAGCTTTGATGAGTTCTAGGTCTCGTCGAGCGGCTTGTTCCGCTTTGGCGAAACGTCCCATTTCATGCAACGCGGCTACTCTCAACGCCCTCGCGAGGGCAAACCCGGGCCGTACAGACAGGGCTTGCTCCAAGAGCTGTAGAGCCTGAGGGCCTTCGTGGACTTCGAGCAAAGCAAGAGCGTGGTTGTAGAGCATCGTTGCGTGGTCGGGACTCTGCGTGCGAGCACGGCGGTATGAGGTGACCGCGTCATTGATACGACCTCTGAGTAGCCACGCGTTGGCGAGGTTGTTGACGATCAGCGCATTATTGGGTGCGACTGCCAACGCAGATTGCAGAGTCTTGATGGCTGCGATCTCTTCGCGCGTCTGAAGAAAGAGTACTCCGAGGTTCGACATCGCCCCGTAGAATCGCGCTTGAAGTTTCGACGCGCTTTGTAGATGCCATCTAGCATCAGCCCATCGCTTCGAATCAATCGCAAGTAACGCCAGTTCGTAATGAGCCATTGCAGAACGCGGTTGCCGGCGTAGATGGGCCTGTAAATGACTCCGTGCTCCGAGCTGATCGCCTCGTTCGATGGCGCTGCATGCATCAGCCAGATGGCCTGTCAGAGGCTCTCGGTCGATATTTTTGCTCAGCGGCGCGGCGGCCAACTCGACGTCTTGGTCAAAGAGCGCCATTCGTTTCGGTCCACAGGCCCACAGCAGCCCAAGGACTGTGACGACAATCAACAGGCTCTGTGAGATCTTTGCGCGCTTCATCTGCCCTCTGTGTTCTCCAGACAATAACGCGCTCCTTTACGCAGTGGCAAAATCTGGCGCTTGTCCTCGACGAAGGAAGGTCGGCACCGGTGCGAAGCGTTTCGTCGCCGCCTTCTTTCGCAAATTCAATGTCAACCCAGCGGGGTTATAGACCCGCAGGTTGTTCGTCGTCGGTGTGGTGATCAGAAATTGCGCCTGAGTGATCTCTAAGAAGCGCGCAACCTCGTCGATTCTCTCTACAGACAGGTGCGCGAAAGGCTCATCGAGGATGAAAAAACCAGCGGTCTGACCGCTTTCGTTCATGGTCAAAGCCATCAGCAAAATCAACGAGGAGACCACCGATTGGCCACCGGAGAGCCGGCTGTCATTGACCGCCACTGGGGTCTTGCCGTCGAAGCCGACTCGGACCTCAAGGCCTACGTTGCCAATCAAGCCATCCTCGCGCGTTCGCAGAAGTTCCGAGCCAGGCAGGCTGACTTCGACTTGCACTCGGCACAATTCACCCAAAGCGAGGACATTCCGTCGATAGCGACGGATCGTCTCTTCAACCACTCGGGTGTAGGCGCGTCGAGCGAGTTGCAACTCTTGAGTGGACTGACTGAGTTCATTTCGACGTCTCGCCAATTGCTGGTCGTACTCGACCAAATCGCCGTGAGCCTTTTCCCAAAGCACCACTGAGCGCGCATCTTTGGTGCCCGACCAGTTCTCGATCCGTCGACGGAGGTTGTTGAGTCGCTCGACCAGAACGACCTCAGACTCCATCAATTCCAGCACAGCCTCGCTCCGCATCTGCTCAGGAACGTTGCGCTTCAGCTCAGCGAGTTCGGCTTCGACTCGACTCACTCGTGCATCGATTGTCGATGAACTTTGATGGGCGCGGTCACGCTCTAGCAGCGCCTCGCGATGGCGATACTCAAGCAATGAGATACGCCGCTCTCTGTCGATGACGGCGTTGTTGGCCTCGTCGACGGCCCCGAGCAGATTCATCAACTCTTCGCTGGTGCTTCGGCGCTCTTGAGTGAGTTGTTCTAGCCGTTGCTCGAGGGTCTCCGGTTCGCCCATTTTTTCGAGCAATTTACTTCGCGATTTTGCGGCCGCCAACTGCTCATCGATGCGCTTGATGCGGGCGTTGGTTGGTTGTAGCGAGCGCTGGAGTTCATCACGACGCGACCTAAGTTGCCCAAGTTCGGTGTCGATTTGATGACGTCGATGCTGCCCAGCACCCGAGCCGCAATACAGGTCTTGTGTGCCCACGAAGATGCCGCCGCGCAGGTCTTGCTTGTAGCCATCTGGCGTGATCGAGACAGTCCCTCTGCCCAGGTCATGACCCTCTTGAACGCTCTCGACTAGGGTCACATTATTGAGCATGCGCAGCACACCCTCTGGCAGACGTCTGTCGTTGAGTCTCACCACGCTTAAGGCGGATTTGGACTTAGCTCTCGTTTGCGATTTGGATCCATATTCACTGACGTAACAGCGGTAGCGTTGGCTTCGAGCCAATTGACGGGCAGCGAGCGTATGCTCAGGCTCCACTAAGATCGTGAATCGTTCGCGACCGAGGATCGATTCCACCGCTACGTGCCAGTGGTCCTCGGTGATTTCGAGCATATTTGCGATTAAGGAGTGGGGGATCTCATTGGCTCGCAACTCTCTGAGCATCCTCTGGACCCAGTCCGGCGGCGTGCGGCGGGTATCTCCTGACGCGAGTCCCTCTCGTTCTCGACGAAGCCTGCCGATGGAACCCAGTACCTGAGTCAACTCGCCTCGAATCCCACCTTCGGCCTCAAGCAAGCGACCGCGTTCATCCAATAGCTTGTCGACGCTGACGTCACCTTGGGCGGCATCTGAGTCTTGGTAGTCTTGCTGCCAACGCTTGAGGTCCCGATAGGTGATATCCAACTGCTCTTTGGACTTCAGCAGGCTCTGGTAGCTTGCTTTACGCTGGTCAATATCAGCGCGCAAGCCCACCAGGTCTGTTTTGAACTGGTCTGTATCTCTGTGAAAAGAGGCTAGGACACCGTCGGCTTGCTTGAGCGTCTGCCGAGCCCGATCTCGCTCGCTATGCAGTTCATCGAGTTGGTCACGCAACGCATTGAATCGGGCCGCTGGGAGGCGCTCATCCCGAAGCTGTC
>PBTG01000104.1 GCA_002726535.1 Myxococcales bacterium
AGGTCTTGAGCGGGCCGCTGAAGGAGAACTTATGCAGTATATCTTTGGTACGTCTCGTCGCTGGCAGTTGTCTGCGCTTATCGTCGCTGTGCTCGCTTGTACAGCCTGCGCTCCGCTCTACATGTATGACCAACCAGTGGCGACCAATTCGGTGGCTCGGCCCGCCTCGGTCTCTTCTGGTACGATCGATTTTTCCTATCTGAGTCGCCACGGCGCCTGGGCACGGTCCGCGCGCTACGGAACCGTCTGGGTCCCTACGGCCAACCAGAGTCCCGGCTGGCGGCCCTATTACTTAGGCCAATGGGATTACACTCGTTACGGGTGGACATGGGTGAGCTCTGAATCCTGGGGTTGGGGGCCCTATCACTATGGTCGCTGGGCCTGGGACTCCATGTACCGCTGGGTATGGATCCCCGGGTATACTTGGGGACCCGCTTGGGTCAGTTGGCGATCCGGTGGTGGCTGTGTCGGTTGGGCTCCTCTTGGGCCACGTGGCGTAGTTTACAATCAGCCCACCTACTGGACTTTCGTCAATCAAGGCTCGATGTACCGAACACCGATTCGTCGGGTGGTTGTTCAACCGACTCGGTCTGGAGTGGTGTACACCCAGAGCGTTCGCATCGGCACCTCAGCTCGTGTTCGCGGCTCCGGTGGCCGCGTCGTGACCTACAACGCGGGGCCACGCCCCAAAGTCGTCAGCACGTGGACAGGGCGTCCAGTCGCGACACGCAGTGTCTCTCGGATGCCGACCGTGAGGCCGCGGGCTTACGCGCGTCCTGCTGCCCGAGCGGGTCGCCGAGCTCCTGCGTATCGCGCCGCACCCACCACTCGTCCTGGGCCTGGAGTGCGCGGTCCAACGACTCGCATGGCTCCCACCACCCGACCTTATACTCCAAGGATGGCGCCAGCGACTCGGGCTCCAGCAACACGTCCAGCAGCACAATATCGACCAAGTCGACCGGTCACGACTCGGCCAACCAGGGGCTATCGTCCTCCCACACGAGCTGTAGCTCCCCGCGCCGCTCCAGCTCCTGGTCGAAGTGCGCCAGGCTATCGTCGAAGCTCGCCGTACCGAGCCAAACCGAAAAACCGCTCTTCGTCTCGTTCCTCGTCTCGCTCCTCACGTAGCAAAAGCAAGTCGGAATCTCGCGGTTCACGGCGTTGAACGGAGCCGAGCTATACGTCTCACCCTTGGAAAGGGGCTCTGGCTCTGCTACGTAACTTCCAGCGAATTTATTCCCTGGAGGCATCATGGCTGAGCTGCTCACCCTTTCGCGCCACATTCTCCAAAGCTCTCAAGGCCACGAGGGGGCAACAGGCGACTTCAATCTGTTGATGAGCCACATTGCGACCGCGACAAAAGTGGTTTCGCGTCAGGTCGCCAAAGCCGGGCTTCTCAATGTCGTCGGTAAGACTGGTGAAACCAATGTGCAGGGTGAAGAGGTCACAAAGCTAGACATCATCGCCAACGAAACCTTGAAGATTATGCTCGACGACTTGCCGGTGGTTTGTGCGTTGGCATCCGAGGAAGATGAGAGTTTTGTGCCGACTCGTGCGGGCCGTACTGAGGGGCGTTATCTAATCGCTTTTGACCCGCTAGATGGCTCGTCGAACATCGACGTCAACGTATCTATCGGTACAATTTTTAGCGTACGTCGTCGAGTGAAGGTGGGGGTGCCCGCGACAGAACAAGACTTCCTAGGGCCCGGCTCAGAGATCGTCGCTGCTGGTTATGCTGTCTATGGATCTTCGACCATGTTTGTTTATACGACTGGCTCTGGGGTCGATGGATTCACCCTCGATCCAGGAGTTGGTGAATATGTTTTGAGTCATCCAAACATGGTTCAGCCAGACCGCTGCAAGGTATTGAGTATGAATCATGTCCACCGTGCGCGTTGGTTTGCCCCGACTCGAGCCTTCGCAGACCACATCTTGGCACGAGATGAAGAGCGCTATGTGCATACGACTGGGAGATACATCGGCTCTTTGGTCGCTGACTTTCACCGGAACCTCATCTATGGAGGGCTTTTTGCCTACCCAGCGGACAAAACCTGCCCCGAGGGAAAGTTGCGTTTGCTCTTTGAGGCGCAACCTCTTGCGATGCTCATCGAAGAGGCAGGTGGAGCCGCTAGCGACGGTCGTCAACGGATCCTCGACATCGAGCCAGAGGGCTTGCATGCCAGAGCGACTTTGGTCATCGGCAATAAGCATGAAGTAGAGCTTTACGAGCACTATGAGCGAACTCATGAGCAGTGAACTCAGTCACGTTGACGCCAGTGGCAAGGCGATCATGGTCGATGTCTCTGGCAAATCCGAGAGCCAGCGCAGCGCCAGCGCCCAGGTCTGCATTCGGATGTCACCGGACGCGCGGGAAGCCTTAGAGCGCCACCAAGGGCCCAAGGGCGATCCGGTCCAAGTCGCTAGAGTCGCCGCGATTATGGCGGTCAAACGCACCGCTGAACTCATCCCTATGTGTCATCCCTTGAGGTTGTCTGAGGTCGCTGTCGATGTGCACTTGGAGTCTTGGGGCGCCAAAGTACTGGTGCGAGTTCAGGCCCTCGAGAGAACTGGCGTCGAAATGGAGGCTCTACACGGAGCCTCCGTCGCGGCTTTGACCTTATTTGATATGCTCAAAGCCGTTGACCCTACCATGCAGATTGGCGATCTCTACGTGTTAGAAAAGCGTGGGGGAAGGCGCGGCCATTACCGTGCAAGCGATTGATTACACCGCTTTAGCGGCCACTCTGTCCGGATTGACGGGCGCGCGGGTGCAGCAGGTTCGCGGCCCAGACATTCCGGGCGTGATTCAACTACAATTGTATCGCCCGAGCGGCTTTGACACACCAGATTGTCGTCGCCTCTGGCTCGACGTTTGGGCCAGGCAAGGTGTCGCGGCTATCTGGCGTACAGAAATCAAACGACCCAATCGAGCCAATCAAGGTGGCTTTGTCATGCACCTGCGCAAACACCTCGCAGGGTCGAGGCTCACAGAGGTCCGCGCTCTTGCCAATGGTCTGGCTTTGGGTTGGCAAAATCCGGTTGGGACCCATTGGTTGGTGGCCTACGACAATCAGCTGACTTGGTGTGCTCCAAAACCCAAGATCGCTTGGCCAGGTCGTGTAAATCCAGGGATGATGGAACTCATCGAGTCGGCCCCTTCTGCACCTCAACAGGCAATCTGTTCCGCTCGGAGTGACCTCGAAAAAGCGCTATCGAGCCGGTTTTCGCAAACCACCGTCAGCAGTACTGCACTTCAACAGGCACGTCGATCCTTACGAACCAAGATCCGGCGAGTTCGCCGATTGGTCGAGGCGATTGAGGGCGATCTGCAGCAGGCGGGTCGCTCCGATGAACTCCGCCACCAAGGCGAGGTTCTCAAGAGTCAGCTTCACAAAGTGCCCAGTGGTGCCGAGTTGATCGAACTTCAAGTGCCTTGGAATCCAACCACCAAGGTGACAATCGAGCTCAAGCGAGCGCTGAGTCCAGCGGAAAATTTGGCACGCTTGTTCCGAAGAGCTCGGGGGTTTGAGCAGCATCGTACCCATCTCCAACGTCGGCGCGACGAGGCGCGGACCCAACTACAACAACTCACTGAGTTGCGTGATCGACTCGTTGGTCTCGATGAGCAGAGCGCAGCGGCCTTGCTGCATGTCGGCTCAGAGTCTCGTCCGTCACAATTGTCCACAGCTCCAAAGCGTCGCAGCCAAAATCTCCCCAAAGGCGTGCAGCGTTGGTTGGCTGATGGCGACCTTGAGGTGTTGCTGGGGCGAAACGGTAGCGCCAACGACACGATCGTCACACGCCTAGCCCGCGGAAAAGACATCTGGATGCATGTGCGCGACAAACCAGGAGCACATTTGCTCTTGCGTTGGAGCCACGAGCGCTCACCGCCGAGCGATCTGATTGTGTCCTGTGCAGTGCTGTGCGCGTGGGCCAGTGGAGGAAAAATTGGTCATCGGGTCGATGTGATGTGGACTCGCTGCCGTCATGTACGCAAAGCCAAAGGGGCTGCTCCAGGCAAGGTCTATGTTTCCGGTGAAAAAAGCATATTGGTCGACATCGATAAGCGGACCATGGAAGCTTGGAAGCGTCGACGACCAAGCTGATTGTTCCGTTAGTTTTCGCAGGCTCGGGAACGAATCATCGCTACGCCAAACTCGCCTTGCACAGCGAGATCCCCGCAACCGTCTCCATCGATATCACCCAACTCACTGGATGTAGCTCCATTGAGGACTGGGATTGGCTCATCATAAGCGACAAAGTTGCCCTTGCCATCATTGAGGAAAAAGCGCAGTGAACTGCTGTCTCCATCGATCAGCAGCAGATCTTTGTTTTTGTCGTTGTTGACGTCGAGCAACTCGATTGAAGGCACTGAACCAATTTCGATAGGCAAGAAGTACTTCCACGCTTCATACCAAGACGTCGTCCCTCGAGAATACGCTAGGTTGCCATCGACAACGACGACCGCATCGGTGCACTTGTCGCCGTCTGCGTCGACGAGCGCAAAGGCTGACAGCAAGGTGGTCCCACCGTTGTATGTGGTCACGGGACTGAACTTCAGGTTGCCTTGAGCGCGTACCACCGCGAGCTTGGTGTCTTGACCAATCTTGGTGATGAAAAAGAGACTGGTTTCGCCGTCTTTACAGAAGCGCTCTCCACGCATGGAGAAGGTCTGATCACCAGTGGTGTGATAACTGACCGGGACGATCGCATCGACACTACCTGTACTGTTGAGTTGAGCCCAAGTGGACAACTCATTGATTCCGACCACCTCTTTGGATGTAGCGGGGTTCTCATTTGCGATTTTGTCCCCATCTTTGGTGCCGTTTTTGAAAAAGACAATGGGCTTAAATCGACCTCCGAGTCCTCGGAAGATACGTACGCGCGGCGCCAAGTAGCTCGTCCCTGTCGGCGTGCCATAGGGCTCCATTAAGGTGGCTACATCATCGATATTGTCGCCATCGAAGCGCCCGACGACTAGCCCTGTCGGGGATTTTCCACCCGCGACTTGGAAGTGAGCGCGAATATTTACGGGGTTGTCCGGCCGATTGCTCGTCTTTAACCCAAAAGGCGCCACTGGGTCGGCGTTAATGAACATCAGTAGCGAGCTTCGATTCAAGGGCGCGCCGCCTTTCGAAGAGGTCAACGGTAGTTTTTTACTTTCATCACCGTCGCGGAAGTTGACGCACTGTGGCCCATTATTTGCGTCGGAATTTTCAAGTCCAAAGAGGTTCGCCACCTCATTTCTTTCGTTAAAGGGACAAGGCGTTTCAGCGGTCGGCGGCTCTCCCACCGAGTAGTCCTGCTCTCGAGTGAGAACCAAATCCAGCGGTGGCGATCCATTGAACTCACCGAGCTTCATCGCAGTGATGGGAGGCAAGTTGCTGCCACAGGTCGACTTATCCTCCAATTTTGCCCCGCTGTAGGCTTGGTCACCAGGGGTATTATACGGACCCCATTCGCCGGCTCTTGCCGCTTCTTCGAGGCGATCGCCTTCGTTAGCATAAAGGTGCAGATAGTGGGTGGCGCGTGGGATGGCTAGAGGTGGCTCATCTTCTGTCTTACAACTGAACGCTTTCGCACTAATCGTCGAAGTTTGCGTGTCACTCATCAAGAGCAAGTCTGGCTTGCCGTCAGCGCTGACGTCAGCGAACACGAATTGTGACACAGGCAAAAAGCTGAAGAAAAACGTACCTGCATTTAATCCACAGATCCGGTGAACCGTCGCCGCGCGATAGTTGCCATCTCCAGTGGCCATGGCGACCGCGATTCCCCAAGGATCGCTGTCAATTCCGACCAACTCCACAGAGCCATCATTGTTCAGGTCTCCGTATCGCAAGGTTTCGATGGCTCCGCCCAGAACCCACGAGCGAAAACATTTGTCGATGTGCGATCGGTCGGTTGGAAGCACCGGGATAAAAGTCACAGTGCGATTTTGTCCTGCAGCCATGATGTAATCTTTGCCGCCGGGCCCAACGGGTCCGATCGTCACCGAGGCCATGCTCTCTAAGCGTAAGGTGCGATAGGTCTGCGGATCAAAGGAAAAGGTCCCGTCGCCATTGCTGGCAATCCACCTCAACAATCCAGCTCCTTTGGAACCGATAATGAGGTCCATCTTGCCGTCTTGATTCCAGTCGGTTGGGATGAGGATCGACACGTCGGGCATATCTGCGACGTAACTGGTCTTTGGCACGTCAATGCACGCCATGATGTTGCCCTTTTTGTTGAGGCACATCGATAGACTCGCCGTACCACTACGTCCGATCGCGATATCCAGATAAGGGTCGCCAGAGTCTACAAAGAAGTCATCGACGACGAGCTGCGTGATACCTCCCGCTAAAGGTCTCGAATAGGGCGTTCCTGTAATCTCTGAGGTGGTCAAAGTCTGGGCATCTTGGACGTTTTTACATAGACGCTTGGGGTCATCTTTGGTTGGGCAATAGAGCGAGTCAGCTTTTTTCGAGGGCAGAATCTGCAGTGCGCTGTCATTGAGTTCCCCGCCGACGATGATGTCAGCGACTCCGTTTTGATCGATGTCACCTGTCGCCACCGACAGCGGTTTACCCGCAATTTCTCGAGTCTCCGTTAGACGAATCCCACCTGGTTTGGTGAGCATCACGTACACAAACCCCATTTCGTCGCTTTCGCTCTGGCCAATGCCAACGACGTCTTTGATCTTTTGGGCGTCTTTATCGATATCGACCAACGCGAGCTTTTTGACACTGACAGCAGCGACCAGGATGGGCTCGTCAAAAGTGCCGTCCCCAGTGGCTTTATCCGGAGATTTTTGGTGGCCAGGTCGCATGTAAACGCCTGTACCTGTTGCCAAGAGCACATCTTGAATGCCGTCTCGGTTGAAGTCGTAAATCAACATGTCGTTGATTGGCGCCAAACTGGGATGGGTATGGGTGGTGGCCGTGTCAAAAGCCGGCGGTCGCAAGACTCGAATCGGGATGTCGATCTTTTGAACATGCTTGGTTTCATCGGTCGCCTCAACCGTCAGAGTGACGTCTTTGGAGGCTTGGTTACCGCGGTCGACCATGAAGGAAAATTTCTTCGATGAGATACATTGGCCGAACTGCGCGGCACATTGCTCCAGGGTGCAATCGGGATTGCCATCGTCATCAGCATCTTTTTTCGGGTCGCAAAATCCGACCTTCGTAACCCCATCGATACTGATCTTCAGATCTTTGAGGTATTTGTCTGTGATTGCACCCTGTACCTGCACTTTTCCGATGTAGATTTGGTCGGCGACTGGCGATTCGATTTTGATGATGGGATCGGTATTGTCGATCACGAGACAGTGCGAGACCTTGCCAGTTGCGTTTTCACTTCCAGTGGCATTGACGGTCACACACACTTTGCCGTCTTTAAAGATTGGTTTTCCCTTGTCATCGAGAGCTGTCGTATCGACCTCTGCCGTGAAGGTTTGACCTGTGGCGGTGCCAACCACTTTAGATTTTACTTTGAGCTCAACAGCAAGGTCGATGACTTCAGGAGCACTCGGCGTCAATGTGCCGGTGAATGCGACTGTACCGGCTCGATAGCTCATCTCTACCGGAGAGTCGATCGTGATCTCGATGGTCTTGGGGACCACTTGCCCGCTGGTGTCGCCACCGCCGCTGCAGCCACATAGAATCGAGACAATTGACCC
>PBTG01000105.1 GCA_002726535.1 Myxococcales bacterium
CCTTTTTCGTCTCTTCCCGATGGCCAACGAGCGCGGCGTGATGCACGTCATCTTGGGCAATCCAAAGTTCAAAGAGGTATTTCGACTGATTCCCTTGATGAGCGCTGGAGGATCATTAGCCAAGGCGGGAATGACCGAAATCGCTGCGCGACAAGTGAGTATCAAAGCCCTGTCAGGCACCCTTGATCCGGTGATAGATGGCGAACTTTTTTACGGCTTAAGCGAAGTCAACGTCAGTCTCGGGCCGCCGATTTCGATCTTGCAGCCCTGCACGAAAGCTTCATAAGTTTCGGGCTGATTGTTGGTTGTGAATCGTCACCAGACGGTTAGACTAAAGCCGCCGACAGAAGCATAGCGAAAGAGTTCTGGTTGTATTTTGTCATGGGGCTTCAATGGACGGTTGTCGAATCGGGCTGGTGTGTGTGTGCTTATGCCTACTCAGCGGCTGTCTACCCGGCGAACGCGGCAACACCGTTCCGAATGATGTCGCCACTAACGATGGTGCGTCGCTTTCCGATGATACGGCCACGCCGGTATCGGACACTCTTGCTCGACAAAATCAAGCCGACTCTGCTCCGGCCATAGCGCCAGATAGCGTCGCGATGCCGGTCGGTTGCACCCGAGATGTGGACTGCGATGTTCTCGTCATCGGGACTTGTTCGACTGCGAGCTGTGATCAAACGAGTGGTTTGTGTCAGGTAGAGCCCGACGCTGAAGGACAGGCCTGCTCGGTTTTGGACCCCTGTGTGGTTAATGCGATCTGCCAGTCAGGCCAGTGTAAAGGCGAATTACGTACATGTGATGATAACAATGAGTGCACCGATGATGGTTGTTTGGCCTTTCAAGGGTGTGTGTACAAGGCGGTGGTGAAGCCCTGTGACGACGAAGATCCCTGTACCCTCGCCGATGCGTGTACGGCCACGAGTTGCAAAGGCATCGCTAAGCAGTGTACGGATCCGTTGCCTTGTCGGATCGCCTCATGCAACCCAAAGACAGGTCAATGCGTAAACGACCAGTTCGCTCTTGCTGACGTTTCTTGTGATGACGACGATTCCTGTACCAAAGCTGACAAATGTGATGGGCAGGGCACATGTACTGGCGACAAGGTCGAGCCGGTCGATTGTGATGACAGCAACCCATGTACGGTCGACCAGTGCAACACTATGGCCGGTGGCTGTATCCACGTTCAGGTGGCAGGCGTCGGGACCTGTGAAGATGGAGATCTATGCACTGTAGACGCTTGCAAAGCAGGAAAATGTGTCAGCGTCGCCAAAGATTGTGACGACAACAACCTCTGTACCAACGACGCCTGCTCCGTCGTGGCCGGTCAGGCCATTTGTGACAACGTCGCTTTGAGCGACGTTGACTGCACAGCGGGTCAACCTTGTGCAGACCAAGCGATCTGTTTGGCAGGCAGCTGTACCATCACAAAAGCCAAAGTGTGCGAAGACAACAACCCTTGTACTGAAAATGGTTGTGAATCCAACGCGGGTGGCTGTGTCGCCACACCGATTGATGGTCAGTGCAATGACGGTGATGGCTGCACCATAAAGGACACCTGCAAGGGTGCAAAGTGTGTGGGCATCAGCCAAAAGTGTGATGATGGCAACCCATGTACCGTCGATCTCTGTGATCCGTTGAGCGCGAAGTGCTCGTATAGCAATCAGATAGAAGGGAGCGTTTGTGGACAGTCTAAAGTCTGCAAATCCGGTGTATGTGAGGCGTCTCCATGAAGTGCTCACGACTGATGGTTTGTATCTGCGCGCTCCTGCTCAGTGCGTGTTTGCCAGATCGACAGGACGATGCAGCAAACGCTGATGCTGACGTCAATGCAAGCGTGGACTCCGCGAGTGACGCGCTGATCACGAGTGACACCGAGGCAGCCCTTGCTCAAGACGTCACCGCTACCAATGGCGCCAAAGCGAAGGGATGCAACACAGATGACCAATGCGCTGCCTTGTTGAGTGCCTTATGCCACCAGGCGCAATGCAACTTGAGCACTGGTTTGTGTGAACTGTCGGTCAAGGCCGATGGCTCGCCTTGCTCGAGCGACTCAAAGTGCGTCAGTTCACAGCAGTGTCAGTCCGGTCAGTGTATCGGCGAAGCAGTCGATTGTGATGACGACAACATCTGTACGACCGATCTGTGCGTAGCCTCCTTGGGGTGCTTGAATAGCAATAACGATTTGCCCTGCTTCGATGGAGACCCTTGTACCGGTCCAGACGCTTGCGACGAGGGCACATGCATCGGTCAAGCGCTCGAGTGTGAAGACGCCGCTGAACCTTGTTGGGCCTACAGCTGTCAGCCCTCGGCGGGCGGGTGCGTAAAACTCCCGATACAGAGCACCCTGGGCGACGCCGTCTCTTGCGATGACGGAGATCCTTGTACCGAGGATGACGCATGCTCCAAAGGCACGTGCAAAGGCAGCTTTAAGCAGTGTCCAGACGACGGTGACGGGTGCACCATTGAGCTTTGTTTACAAGGTAAGTGTCTCTCAAGCCCTAGTATGGGGCAGGCATGCGACGATCAAGACCCATGCACCGAGATGGATGTTTGCAGCCCAAACCCAGCCAACCCTTTGCAGCCCTTGTGTGCTGGAGTTGCCTTGCAGTGTAACGATGATAACCCCTGCACGGATGACAGCTGCGGCGCCAGCGGTTGTACAAACCAACCCAACAGCGCCGCCTGCGATGATGGGGACCTCTGTACTGAACAATCAGTTTGCACCCAAGGTGTATGTGTGGGCTCAGCGACCAAGTCTTGTGACGACGGATTCACCTGCACTCAAGATGCGTGCGACTCCAAAACGAAGGGATGCGTACACTCGCCAACGACTCAGGCTTGTAACGATGGCGACGCTTGTAGCAGCGACGATGTGTGCCAAATCACCTCCCAAGGTGGTGCTTTGTGTGCTGGAAAGCCCACGGACTGTGATGACGCCAATCCTTGTACTGAAGACTCCTGTGATTCGACGGTGGGCTGCATTCAGCAACCAAGTCTGAATTTTGCGGCCTGCACTCTCCAAGCAGGAGCCACTGGATTTTGTTGGACGGGACAATGCAAAGCCTCTAAGTGCGGCAACGCCGTATGTGAGCCTCAAGAAGCGACGTCGACGTGTGCTTCAGACTGTCCGGAGGGCGGCGGCGTCTGTCTTAGCGAAGAGGCGACGTGCGTGACCTCGTGTCGCGAGACTGCATGCGCTGCTCCCGACGGGGCATGCGCCGCCGACAGCGAATGTGTCGCCATCCAGACGTGTTTGAGCGGTTGCAGCGACGACACGTGTCGGCTCAAGTGTTCTCAAGATGGAGCCGCCTCGTCCCTTCAGACCTATCACGAGCTGCGTTTTTGTTTGATGACACAGTGTCTAAAGAATCAGTGGAGCGGCAAACCTTGCTCTTCGAAGGTCTTCTCATCGACATGTGATGCCGCTTGCTCACAGGGCAGCTGCCCCTTGGAACGTCTGCAATGCCTCGCAGTGCCGCAATGCAAGCAGATCATCGCTTGTCAGGGGGCCTGTCTGGACACGGACAAGGCCTGTGCCTCAACATGCCAGAGTGCTCAGCCGCAGTCGGCGCAAGCTCTGTTCACCAGCTACGACGGCTGTCGCGTCGCAAAGTGCAAATGACATGTTGGTCTGACCTTGGCTGATTGACGCACTCTTGTCGGCTTGGTTGATCAGCCCGCGACGATGGCGGTCAATTGTCGCAGATCGGCGAGCACATAATCGCTTCCCATCGACGTCAGTTGAGTCATATCTGCTCGGGGCGAACAGAGCGCAATCCGCACGTTGGCGTTTCGAGCCGTGTGGACGTCGACCCGTCCGCTGCCTACGAAGAGCGCCTCTTCGACGTCGGCTCCCATCTGCTCTAGCAAACACAACAGTCCCGCGGGATCTGGCTTTCTCAGCAGTTCCATGTCCCCAGTGACCATATAGTCGGTGTGAAGATCGAGCCCGAAGTGCTTGACCAGCTTCAGACAAGGCTCCGTCGGTTTGTTCGTCAAAATACTAAAGCGTTTACCTAGCTTTACGAGTTCATCGAGCGTCTGAAGTACGTAGCTGTGGAGGATCGTTTTGTCGACCAAGCACGCATCATATCGGAGTCGAAAGGTGCTCAGATGCCGATTCAGAGTACCATCACTCATCGCCAATCCAGTCAGATGGCAAGCTTCCCGCAACAGGGCTCTCAGGCCATGATCGGCATGCTTGCGGACCGTCTCTGCGCTGAGTTCACGGCGTCCAAGGCTAACCAGCACTTCATTGAGAGCACAAGTCAGCGCGTCAGTGGAATCCACCAAGGTGCCATCTAGATCTAAGATGATGGAGCGGTAGGCCATGATCTCCTATTCGCCAGCTAGAACTGCCGGTTAAGTGTCTATCAGCCACGCACGTGAATCAACCTATTCGTCAAGAGTTTGTCCGATTCCATGAAGACTTCCGACATTGGCGACCCTACCCATTGCTCATTCGATGGTGTCCGAGGTACCGTTCCCCAGGTTTTTGCGAGGAGATCTTGGTGTTGACGATGCGCTCCATTGCTCTGGTCGTGACGCTGTGCTGGTGTCCTACGATGTTGTGGGCTGCGCCGCCTCCGACTCGGATCGATCTCGACTCTGAGCACTCCCGTCCTAACATCGCCGATGAGCCGCGTCCCAAAGCTGGCTCGAAGCTTCCAAGTATTGAAGTCGTCAGGCAGCCAAAACCGGAGCTGAAACCAAAGCCCAAAGCAGCGATCCAACAACAGCCGCCTAAGCGTAGAGTCGCTGTAAAAATGGCGACAAAAGAGCCTGGCTTTCGAGTGCAAGTGGATTTCGGGTGGATCACCGTACCGCGCTCGCTGGTGACTTTTGCGGCTCAAGTCAATCAGTTCCCCGATCTGGGAGCTTACACCTTAGACGTCAGTGTGCTGCGGACTGGACGTGGTCATCATGATTTTGGTGGCCGTCTGGGCCTGACCTTCCCTCAAGTGCCGGCCGCGAACTGGTATCTCAGCACCGAAGGCGCCAAACGCCCCGTCTACACCGAGGTTGATCTGGTCGGCGTGGATTTGGCCTTCACCTATCAATATCGACGGCTTATTCTCGGTCCCTTGGGCATCAATTTACGAGCAGGGGCGGGCCTGACGATTGCGGCTGGTAGCGTCAAGCGAGTTCAAGTTCTACCGACCTGCGCTCCGGACGAATATGCTCGCTGTCCCCATTGGCGTGAGGCTGCTACGGAGCCCAACGCCTTACCTTCAGTGATTTGGCCGGCTCTTCGAGGCACGGCCGGTATCTATTTACAGTTCAATCGCTTCTCTGTGTCCTTCGACGCTGGAGTTCGCAACGCCATCTACGTCGGCGGAGGATTGTCAGTCTCGCTGTGAAAGCTACTTGGATGTGTTGGCTTGAGGGGCGAGCTCCTCGGCTCCCGAATTTAGCCCTCTTAACTCCGTGCTCTGTTGTGCTCAGCGCGACTGTGATGGTCCTATGGGCATCGCCAGCGCACGCTTACATCGGGCCTGGCGCCGGCCTCGGTCTTTTGGGAGCTCTGGCTGCTATGATGGCGGTCATCAGTACTTCGCTAGGCGTGATCGTTACAGGGCCCATACGTCGCTGGCTCGCTCGACGCAGACGCCCGCATGTACACGAGGGAGACGCGGCTGCGAATTGGACCGCGGGGCAAAGCGAACAAGACCGATTGGCAGAGGCGGACCATCTCGATGACGAGCACTCGAGTACAGCGCCGCCTTCGGGCCATTGAGCAAGCGTGCAGAACGATCCTTTATCGATTTTTGAGGTCTCCGGGGCTGACCACCTGCTTGGCGGCTTTTTTTTGAGCTGGCCGCGGCTCAGTCGCTTGTTAGCCAATCTGGAAAGTCAGCAAAGAGGCCATGAGTTAGAGGCGATCGACATTGAGGCGCCTATCTGGATTTGTGGGGTCGCTCGCGGTGGCTCGACAATCTTACTGCGAGCTCTCGCCGAACATCGACAGGTGGCCACGCATCGATATTGCGACTTCCCTGGGCTGCCGACTCCCTTGTGGTGGGCTGAGCAGTTGGCCAGGCGAGCACGTCTTGAGACGCCCGATACAGAGCGTCCACACGGCGATGGCATCATTATCAATGAACGGAGCCCTGAGGCGATGGAGGAGCCCCTGTGGCAAGCGTGGCTTGCATCGCAAAGGCGATTGAGGCCCGCAGAAGCGCTCACCTCTGAGCACTTGCCTGAGGGTTTTGTGAGCGCTCACGGCCTTCACCTCAAGAAGATGCTCCATCTGCGCGGCGCGCCGCGTTATCTCGCGAAGGCCAATGACCACCTCAGTCGTCTTGCAGTCCTGATCGAGATGTATCCAGACGCACGTTTTCTGATCCCTGTGCGCGACCCAGCGGAGCACGTAGCCTCGTCGATTCGTCAGCATCATCGCATGATAAAGCTCGCTAAGCGCTCGCCGCGCAGTCGGGCTTGGATGCGTCGACTGGGACATTTTGAGTTTGGTCTCGATCGACGCCCGCCAGCGCTTCGTGATCGATCTCGAGTACGCGCCATCTTCGACGCGTTCGAGGCGGGCGAGGATGCCCTCGGTTATGCGCTGTGGTGGAGCGGCGCCTACGGAGAGGCCCTGGACGTCATCGCCGAGCATCCAGCCTTAAGAGCCGCTGTGCGCTGGGTGTCACACAATCAATTCTGCCGACAACCGGTCGCTGAGATGACTCAAATCTTGGAGCACTGTGGACTCAGCGCTGGCAATGAAGCGCAACTTTGCTCTGAGGTTGCTCTGCAACCGAAGCGTCAAACACCGCTAAATTCACCGGAACTCCAGGCGCTGTGGGCCCCCACGTGGTCGCGCTGCCGAGAGCAGCTCGGTTTGCAAGGGGCTTAGTTGCCACCTAGTAGGACGCAGATTCCGGTGTTTTGTGGGTAGGTCTGCGGGGGGGAGCCGGGAGTTTCAAGCGTATAGCATTGGTGTTTTGGTAGGCAGGGTTTACCGGTGAGAGTGTTGCAGAGTCGATAGCATTGGCTATCGACTGAGTCACACAGCAAGGCAAATCCAGCTGGCGTTCTGCCACACTCGAAGTCGCCGGGCTTGCATGAAGCGAACTCTTTTTTTGAACCATTTGGCTGACAAAATGGTTTCTTATCGAGGTCGTTGTAGTAGCAGCCTTGGCTTGCGGCGCAGCCCTTCCAGGTGGTCAAGTTGCAGATTGCACCCGACTGACTGCCTGCGTCTGTACGATTGCTCGATCCCTGACTGTCCGATGGAGACGTACCCGCATCAGCTTGTGCCTCAACGCAACTGCCATTGGCAGTGAGGGCGGGACCTTGAGGAGGTTGGCAGTAGCCGCATTGACAGAGCCAATCAGCGACACAGTCGGCGCTGCTTTCACACGCATAACGCTCAGCGCTGTCTTGTACGTTACGCGCGGTCCCGCAACTGCTTAACGTAGCAAGCGCGGCCACAACAACCCCAAGCTTTCGAAGCAAAGGTGCCATCAAAATCTCCCCGAAAGGGTCCAACTCAGGGCTTCGCCATTGTAACTTGGGCTGAGAGACAAGGCTCCATTGCCATGTTGACGATTCCACCAGAAGTAGCCGCCGACCGCCGCGCTCGCCAAGCCGAGAGCCAAGACGAGGTTTCCGCCCGTCTTAAAACCAGACTGTCTTGAAGCCAAGTTGTCGATCTGTTGTTGTTTGGCGCCTGGATAAAAGGTCACGCCATCGGCCTGGATGGTCTCGGACAGCGCACCGTTGATCTCATCGTCTACCGAAGCGCCGGCGATGCGCAGCGCGATACCGCCAGCCACCAGGGCCCCGCCAGCGCTCAGGAGCGTCACAGCCAAGATTTTTCGCTCCGACCAGCCTTCGCTCCTACCGGCGAGATGGGTCGAGACTACCTGCTGACTCTTCGCTGTGCTCTGCGCTTTGGTGTCTGTGGAGATCGCGCTCGGTGCAGACCTAGGCGGAGAGGGCACTTGGGGGGAGACAGTCTTTGGCGCGCTTGGCGACGGCGGGTCTATTTTTTGAGGTGGATTTGGCTTTGCTGCAGGGCTGGGTGATGAATCCGGCGACGCATCTGTCGATTGCGCGGCATTGGATCGGCGCTCCTGTTTGACCAGGAGCTTTTCAATCTCACTGATGTGCTCGACAGCTTCTGCCCGCCCCTGCTTGGAGTGCTCGTCTGAGCCCGTATTGAGGGTCAGGTAGAGGCGAAAGAGAGGTAGAGACTCGCGGAGGTGACCGCCCTTTTGATAGGCCCGAGCTGAATTGAAGAGCAACGAAGGTCTCGGCACTTGAGCATAGGCCTGTTTGAAGAGCATCGCAGCCTGCGTGAAGCGCCCTGCTTTGAATGCTGTGGTCGCCTGGCTGGCCAACGACTCCGCTTTGCTCTCAGTGTGCTCGTCAGCCCAAGCTGGGCAAGTCGCGGCGCTGACCGCGATGACCACAGCGAAGATCACAGTCGTCAATTTCGCGTACGTTTGGAGCTGCAACGTCATGGTCTTCATCACCTCAGTGTCTCCAGCCTATCGTACATTCGTCAATGGAGTGACCGGAAATTCCGGTCGAGTTCGTGGACCAGATCGAACACATGTCGATCGAGGTGCCCCCAGTGACTTTGCGCGATCCAGACCGATGCACCATCACCGCCATAGGGCGCACCATTGGCAGCCAGACGTGATGCAGTGTCTCGGATACTGGAGGCAATGCTCGTGCCCAAACGTTGCCTCAATGGATCCAGTTGGAGTCCCTCGGCAAGCCGCAATGAGGTCAAGAGCAACTCGTCTCGATGTTCAATGGTGGAGGGATGTTCTTCAAAGGCCTCTAACAGACGCCCAGACTCGATGGCTTCCATCCACAGTGTCGAGTGATTGTGATTGCCGTAGCGACGGCCAATCTGCTCAGAGGCCGGCACAAATCCATGTGCTCCCACGCCAAGAGCGAGATAATATTTTCCGCGCCAATAAGCCAAGTTGTGTTTACAGGCGTGCTCTGGACGAGCGAAATTACTGACTTCGTATCGCTTCAAGCCAAAAGGTCGAACCAACTCTGGCAGCATCTCCAGCATGGTGGCCTGCACGGTCTCGTTCGGCGCGTCCGTTAAACCGCGCTCGACGCGCTTGGCCAAAGGAGTGCCCTGCTCAACGGTCAGCGCGTAGGCTGACAGATGCGGCAATCCGTAGCTCATCAAGGTCTCGACGTCTTGCTTTAACTCAGCGACTCCTTGGTCAGGAGAGCCAAACATCAGGTCCGCATTGGCGCTCTGAAGCGCTCCGCACGCCAGTAAATCACTGATTTGCCTCAGTGCCTTGTGAGCGGTCTCGGCGTCATGGATTCGGTCGAGAGCTTTGAGCCGCCGGTCGTCAGTTGCTTGAACCCCGAGCGAGATTCTGTTGACTCCAGCTAGCGCAAAGTCTCGTAGACCGACGGCCGAACTGGGGTTGGCCTCCATACTGATCTCTGCGTTTTGGGCGATAGGTGCCCAGTTGTCGATCGCTTTGAGTACGGCGGAGATACCGCGTGGCCCCCACAGAGAGGGCGTGCCTCCACCAAAAAACACGCTACTCACCACTTTGGGACGCCAGTGCTCTGCTCGCAAACGCAACTCGTCTACGATCGCTTCTGTGTAGCGTTGCGTGGGTGGGTTGTGGTTGGCGGTGGTTGTAAAATCGCAGTAGTTACATCGGTGCAAGCACCAAGGGAAATGCACATAGACCGCGGCTTCACTTCGATTCATCGCTGGGCTCATCGTCGGTATTTACCGACACTCGTGGGTAGCACATCGTCGCGCATCCAGGCGCTCAGAGAGGGGGCTCGTAGGTGCCAGACTTTGGAGCCGCCTCGTTGTCGAAGTTCAATGATGGTCGCCGTGCCCTGCTGGCAGTCATCGCTGCCGTGAAAACGTGCGCAACCCATAGGCTTGAGGCGTCCTAGGCTGACCGTCATCACCCCCCCATAGCGACCGTTAAATGCCAAGCCACTGCTGTTGTGCACAACAGCGCTGACTTTGGCTCGTAGGGCATGTTCGTAGATCCGAAACGCACGATCAGCACTTTTTTCATCGTCCCGCAGCGCGGACAGAGGCCTTGCCGTCAGCAAGAGACAGTTACTGTAGGCCGACGCCGTCGTAAGCGCTCGTTGAGTCGCCCGCAACGAGGCTTCAGAGGTGACCATCGGACGACTGTCGTGACTGACTAGCGCGGTGTTTTCATAGACCCAAATCCGGGTCCCTTCAATGTGTCTGATTTCTTGATTTGGATCAGACAAAGGCGTCAAGGTCGGCTCGGTGGATTTGGCTGGCGCCGCATCTGCCTTGGCCTTTTGTATCGACTCATCTGACAACTGGTCGGACCAGCTGATTGTCGGTCCTGTCCAGCCAGCTTCAGTGAGGTTCTGAGCGACGATTTTCGCTGAGGACAGTGGTCCAAAAAGTACGACCAGGCCGATCTTCCAACGGGTCAAAACCTCACGTAGGGCTTGAGACGATTGGCTGGCATGGTGGGCGTCGAGCCACATAATTCGTTGGCCGCGTGCCTTCGGTGGCTTGAGCACTTGAGGAGTCGCGCCGTCGATCGGCACGACCTCTAAGCGTTCGATCGGCAATCTCTTGGCGATCACCAAGGGCTTGTCATCTCCGTCGAGCGCTTCGACCGAGATGAAACGGTCTGTCACACTCTCTGGAAAGGTGTGCTCGACCTCTTGGCCTGTAGCCGGCGCAGAGCCGTCCTCAAAGTGCCAAGTGTATCGGGTAAACTGGCGATCCGGTCCCGGTTGTGCCCGTAGCCGCACGCGGGTGTTGTGCCAGACTCGCAAGTGAGAGGGGCTCAATTTGATCTTCAAGGGTGGCGTTTCAACGATGTTGTCGCTCGGACTCACAGCAGCGCTGAGAGCCGCAGGTTCTGCGGGCGGTTTCACTTTAGCTGAGAGATCTAAGGGCTCACGCTTGTCGGGCCCCACGGGCTGCTCGACATGATTTAGATTCGTTTCACTGTAATGTTGCCAGCCGAGTACCACGGCGACTGCAAGCACAGCGACCAACGCATGACTCCACAGAGGAGGGCGTTTTGATTGGCGCTCGTCGGTCAAAAAATCCTCGCTTGGGCTCGGGGCGCAGCCGCAGGTTGCGTTGACCCTACACCTTTGAGACGCGTACTATCAAAATCACCGTCGGGTAAAGTCCACCAAGCTGCCAAGTCAGCCCGGGCGACTCTACGGCTTTGGAGATCTCGGTGTTACGGGGTCTTTGCCCTTTGCCGAGTCCACAGGAGACTCATTTTATCACCGGAGATAGAGCGAAGTATGGCCGCATCAAAACTCACGCTTGTATTGTTGACCATCTTGTTGGCGCTCGCCCCGGTGAGCGCATTGTCTGCATCGTTTGAAGGCGAGCAAAGGAGCTGTGAAGCGACCTTTCGTGCCCCGAAGACCGCATCGGCTGCCAAGCTTCGGCGTTGCCTGGATCGTTTTGCCGCCTACAGCAATTTTAACCAAATCGATTCCGATTATCGTGGCGCGGTCAAAAAAGCCGCGCGTTGGGCGTACCAACGGTCTGACGACCAAACGTCGATCGTCTCTC